>JAFTEJ010000167.1 GCA_017453725.1 Clostridia bacterium
CAGTCTTATTATCGGGCTTTGCCCGATAATAAGACAGCTCCCCTTACACAGGGGAGCCCGCGGGCGATTAAAATCGCCCCTGCGACCTCTGCGAAGCGCGTCGTTGCAGGCGAAACATATCCGAAAGCGGAATAAAGCGTTTTTTCAACAAGCCTCGCCGCAAGCACAAACCGTAGGGGCGATCTTGATCGCCCGCAACGAACGCAGAGCGTGAAAAGTTTACAGTTATGATTGCCCTACGGGCAAGTTATGAGCTTGCTCCGCAAGCGTTGCGGCAAAGCCGCGCCATAGGTGCGATCTTGATCGCCCGCAACGAGCGCAGCGAGTTAATACGTTCAAATCGCCGCAGGCGATTTGCTCCTTACCTCTTCACTATTCACTCTTCACTCTTCACTGCGAACGCTCCGCGTTCGCCATTTTCCTCTTGCCTTTTGCGGCGCATTATATTATAATGGCGGTAGAGAATATATTGTGGCTTTGTGCCATATACGGGGTATATGATGGAAAAGAAAAAGCATCCCATACGCAAAACCGTGCTGCGTTCGCTGCTCTGCGTCTTCACGGCGATACTGCTGCTGCTCGGAGGCGCGCTCGGCGGACTGGCGTTGATAATACGCGGTCCCTCGCCGACGGCGCGTGATCTTTTTGTCGTGTCCATGACGGAAACGAGTATGGGCGTTATTTTCGCGCGGATCTTCTGCTCCGACGAGGAGATAGAGGCGATCAAGGCCGCCAACACCGTCGTTCCGACCGACGAGGAGGTCGATCCCTCCCTCGTGCACACGGACGAAAGCACCCAGATCGAGCCTATCGTCATCGAGGAAGTCACCGGCTCCACCTACAAGGGCAAGATAATGCTCATCTCCGACCCCTCCCGCGTGAAGGTCGCCGTGCGCGGCGAATTCAGCGAGAGCGCGAAGGGCAAAAGCGTCAAGCAGATGGCGGAAGAAAACGGCGCGATCGCCGGCATAAACGGCGGCTGGTTTTACGACCCCGACGGTATGGGCACCGGCGGACTCCCCGTCGGACTCGTCATCAGCGGCGGCAAGCTCCTTTACGGCAGCCTCGACGCGAAGTACGAGGTCATCGGCTTCGACGGCAGCAACGTGCTCCACACCGGCTTGATGACCGCCCGCAAGGCGCTCGAAACCGGCATCCGCGACGCGGTCTGCTTCGGGCCGTCGCTTATAGTCAACGGCGAGCCGATAATGGTCAAGGGGCTCGGCAGCGGGCTCAACCCGCGCAGCGCCATCGGACAGCGCGCCGACGGCACAGTCATCTTCCTCGCGCTCGAGGGACGCCGCGCAAGCAGCCTCGGCGCGACCCTCAACGACGTGATCTCCGTTATGATGCGCTACGGCGCGGTCAACGCCGCCAACCTCGACGGCGGTATGTCCTCCGTGCTCTACTACAACGGCGAATACATAACCGAAAGCGCCGGCTTCGGCGGCGAACCGCGCGTCATCCCCGACGCGTTCATCGTTATCTGACGGAGGTGACGGATATGGACGAACTCGATCTCAACGAATTGAAAGCGGAATATGTTCCCGAAGAAACCCCCTCAACGCCCGACGCGTCCGCGCCTGACGCTTCAACGCCCGCGAACGCGCCTGACGCTCCTACGCCTGTCATCCCGAGCGAAGCGAAGGACCCCACACCTCAAGTGGAAGCGCCCGCCGTAGGCGGAGCTCCCTCAGACGAGGGAGCTGTCGAGAACGGCGGCAAGCCGTTCGAGACTGAGGGAGGGAAAAACCCCGCGCCTACTCTTAACCTCCGTCTCCGGAACAACGCTCCTACAGAAGGAGACCCGTCGTTATCTCTCCCTCCGTCATCTTCGGCTTCGCCTCAGATGCCACCTCCCTCCTCAGAGGGAGGCAAGACCCAACGACCGCGAAACGAGGGGGGTTCCTCGGAGGCTTTGCCTCCTCGGAACGACGCCTCATCCGCCCCTTCGGAGCGCATCCCCCTCAAGGGGAAGGCTTCCGACGCCGCGCCTGTCCTGCAAGAGGACAAAGAAAAACCCGCCAAAAAGCGCCGCGTACCGCTCTTCTGGAAAATCTACGCGATCGCGATCGCGGTCGCGATAATGCTCATCTGCGGACTGCTCGGCTTCTTCCGCGCGGCCCTGAAGGAATACGAGGATACCCGTCCTCTCAACGCCGCGAGGGAGGCGGTCTCCGCCCTCGCCGCCGGCGAGGACAGGCCGGAGTTTATCCCCGCGGAAGCGTCCGAATTCGACAAAGCGGCGTCGGTCGCCGCGGCATTCGCCGAAGCGGGCGGCACCGCGGACGCCGAGATAACCGAAAAGGTCGGCGTTTCCACCGAGGAGATCCCCGTTTTCTCCGTCCGCGAGGGCGGAAAAGAGATATGCCGCGTCCGGCTGAAGGAGGCCGGGAAGAGCCGCTTCTTCAAGACCTGGCAGATCGACGGCGTCTTCTTCACCGGCGATAACGCGGTCGACATCACTCTGACCGCCGACACGCGCCTGCTGCTCAACGGCGTGCCCGTCGGCGAAGGCTACGTCACTTCGCGCGACGAGCCGCTCCGCGGCTACGAGGACTTCCCCGACGTAACCCCGAAATGCGTCCGCTATCAGATCGAGGGGCTTTATTACGAGCCCGTGATAACGCTCGAAAACGACTACTGCGAGCCGCGGGCGGAGCTCAAAAACGGCGAGTGGACGGTCGCCTACCCCGGCTCCGAAAACAGCCGCGCCGAGGCGGTACAGCTCGCCTATTCGGCGGCGCAGGCCTACGTCAAATACGCTTCGTCGCAGGGCTCTCCGCTCGCGCCGCTCGACCGCTGGCTCATCCCCGGCAGTACGCTCCGCGCGAGGGTGCTTTCCTTCGACCGCAGGTACTTCACGCGGCACGACAGCGCCGAGTTCAAAAATATGACCGACCTCGATTTCTCCGTCTACGGCGCGGACGAGTTCTCGGTCAAGCTCGCCTTCGACTACGTCATGCGCACCGGCGGGAAGGAGCAGACGGACAAAACCGTCATCACCCTCTATATGCTCCGGATCGACGGAAGCTGGAAGCTTTCCGACGTGGCGGTGGAGTGAGTAAACCGCCTATAGGCGGTTTACAATGAAATCCGCCTTCTGCGGATGAAATCCTCGCTCCGCTCGGATGAAATCGGCTCCGCGGAGCCGGTGAAATACTCGGCTTCGCCTCGGATTATTGAACAAACCGTGCCCGTCCGGGCGCGGTTTGAACGTATTGCCGCGCTCGCGCGGCGCCGTAGGAGCGCATGTCATCCCGAGGAGGCAAAGCCTCCGAGGAACCCCACACCTTACGCAGGACGTGAACAATGATATATTTGCGGGCTTAGCCGCAAATATGATATACGCTTTGCGTATGATATATCGGCTCCGCCGATATGATATACTGCCTGCGGCAGCATTAATGAACAAACCGCTCCCTGCGGTCGCGGTTTGAACGTATTGTGCCGTCCGCTTCGCGTCCGTCACGCGGGCGGCGGGCGAAGCCCGCTTTCAAGTTACCGCGCGACAGTAAAAGGAAAACTTCACGGGCGATCTTGATCGCCCGCAATATATTTATTCAAATCGGCAAAGCCGATTTGCTCCTTAATACCGCCGCAGGCGGTATATCATGCCGGCTTCACGCCGGTATATCATACGCACAGCGTATATCATATCGCCAAAGGCGATATATCACTGCGAACGCCCTGCGTTCGCCCGTTTCCGGAGGAACACCAATGATATACACCGTCACCCTCAATCCGAGCATAGACTGCGTCATGGCCGTCGGCGCGATCGAAGCCGGCGCGACCAACCGCGCCCTTTCGCAGGAACTGCGCTTCGGCGGCAAGGGGGTCAACGTCTCGCGCGCGCTCGCGCGTATCGGCGAAGCCTCCGTCGCGCTCGGCTTCACGGCCGGCTTCACCGGCGAAGCGCTGGCGAGGCACACAGCCGAAACCGAACGGCTGATAACCCCCGACTTCATCGCGCTGCGCGAAGGGGTCACGCGGGTCAACGTCAAGCTGCGCGGCGAAGCCGAAACCGAGATAAACGCGCCCGGCCCGCGTGTCGGCGCGGAGGAGGCGAACGCCCTGCTGAAGAAGCTCGACGCGCTCCGCGAGGGCGATACGCTCGTCCTTTCGGGCAGCCTGCCCTCCGGACTGCCCGCCGACTTCTACGCGCGTATGCTCGCCCGCGTTCGCGGCAAAGGCGTCCGCGCCGCCGTCGACACCTCCGGCGCGGCGCTTGAGGCGTGCCTGCCCTTCCGACCCTTCCTCGTCAAGCCGAACAAGCAGGAAATCGAGGCGCTTTTCGGTGCCGGAGCCGACCCCGCGGAGTGCGCTTTTAGGCTGCGCGAAGCGGGAGCGCGGAACGCGCTCGTTTCGCTCGGCGCGGACGGCGCGGTGCTCGCGGACGAGACAGGCGCGGTGATTTTCGCGGAAGCGAAGTCCCGAAGCGGCGGCTGTACCGTCGGCGCCGGAGACGCGGCGCTCGCGGGATTCATTGCGGCGGCCGCACGCGGAGCCGCAGGCGCGAAGGCGCTTGATTTCGCGATGGAACGCGCGAAAGAGTGGATAGAGGCGAACGCATGGCGTTCGCAGCTTTCGTAGGGGCGATCTTGATCGCCCGCGGGCTCCCCTGTGTAAGGTAGCGAAGCGGAGGGCGCGGTAGTGAATGACAGCCCGGTGGGCTGTCAGAGCCGCGACCTGACCGAGCCCGCAGGCGAGACGCTGTCATCGCCGCTTGCGGCGATGACTGAGGGGTTGTCGCCACCCGCACCCGCTCTGTCATTCCGAGGAGCGCAGCGCCGACGAGGAATCCCCCGGGCGCACGCTGACGCGTTCGCCCCTCCCTCCTTCCGTCATTTTTGCGGCGCAAAAATGACACCTCCCTCGTCTGAGGGAGGTGCTCAAAGCGTCTGCTTACGGTGGGGGATCCTTCGGCGCAGCGCGCCTCAGGATGACAGCTTCGCTGTCAGTTTAGAGTTTAGAACTATGACGCCGCCTGCGGCGGCAGTTATGATGCTCGCTTGCGCTCGCAGTTGCAAATCGCTGCGCGATTTGCTCACGCCCACCACATTTCGCCCTTGGGCTGGAAGGCCATAACGTCCTTCAAAAACCTTATCGCCTTCATAAGCCCCTCGCCGCCGCAGAAGAGGCTGTCCTCGTGCTCGATGCTGATGACGTAGTCGTAGCCGACGGTACGCAGGGCGCTGACGATCTCCTTCCACTTTGTCACGTCCATACCGTAGCCGACCGAGCGGAAGATCCAGCTTCTGTGAAGCTCGTCGCCGTAGTGCTTGGTATCCAGCACGCCGTTGAGGGCGGTGTTGTACTTATCGATCTTCGTATCCTTCGCGTGGAAGTGGAAGATCGCGTCGCCGAGCTCGCGGATGACGAGCACGGGGTCCATCCCCTGCCAGACGAGGTGGCTCGGATCGAGGTTCGCGCCGATGTTCTCGCCGGTAGCCTCGCGCAGACGGAGCATCGTCTCGGTGTTGTAAACGCAGAAGCCGGGGTGAAGCTCGAACGCGATCTTCACGTTATGCGCCTTCGCGAATTTCTCCTTCTCTTTCCAATAAGGAATGAGGACCTCGTTCCACTGGTAGTCGAGGATCTCGAGGAACTCCGGCGGCCAGGGCGCGGTGACCCAGTTGGGGTGGGAAGCGGTCGGGCAGTCGCCGGGACAGCCGGAGAAGGTGTTGACGACCGGCACGCCGAGCCGCTCCGCGAGGAGCACGGCGCGGGTGAGGACGCCGTCGTAATCGGCGGCGACGGCGGCGTTCGGGTGGACGGGGTTGCCGTGCGCCGAGAGCGCGGAGATCGTGATGCCGCGCGAATCGAACTCGCGGCGGAACGCCTCCGCGGCGGCGGGGTCGGAAACGAGCCGCTCCGGATCGCAGTGGTCGTTGCCGGGGAAGCCCCCGACGCCGAGCTCCGCGGCCTCGATGCCGTTTCCGGCGAGGAAATCGAGCGCCTGCGTGAGGTTTTTGTCGTTGAGTACGGGTGTGAATACGCCGAGTTTCATAGGTTTTGCCTCCTGTATATCTCTGCCGCGAAGCGGCAATATCACTATCGCGAATATATGCGGATGAATTGACGCGCAAGCGCGTCATGAATCGTCTTCGCCATGAATTGATTGCTTACGCAATCATGAATTACAAGCTGCGCTTGCGTGAAGGAACAAATCGGCTGCGCCGATTTGAATATATTGCGGGCG
Source organism: Clostridia bacterium (assembly GCA_017453725.1). GTDB lineage: Bacteria > Bacillota > Clostridia > Oscillospirales > RGIG8002 > RGIG8002. The sequence goes on from JAFTEJ010000167.1 coordinate 6,203, forward strand.
ATCAAGATCGCCCCTACGGTTTTTGCTTGCGGTGACGCTTGTTGAAAAAACGCTTTGTTCCGCTGTCGGATGTGTTTCGGCCGCGACGACGCGCTTAGCAGATGCCGTAGGGGCGATTTTAATCGCCCGCCGAAACGTCGCATAAACAAGCGAAACTCAACCTCTGCTTCCGACTGCACACTTTTCCTTTTACACGACCGTTACCTTCAGGATCCTTCGACTTCGCAGACTTCGTCCGCTCCGCTCAGGATGACAACTATGCCGCCGTCTGCTAAAGGTGTGGGGTCCCTCGCTTCGCTCGGGATGACATTGCTATTGCCCGCCTCGGAACGCGGCTATGCCGCCGACAAGCCGCAAAGCGCCGAAAAAAACGCCTCTGCTTTTCTATTCCCCGAAAAGCTTCCTATAATAATCCTTCTTAATCACGCCTGCGGACATCTCGAACATCGCCTTCACCTTCGCGTTGACCGCGTCGACGTAGGCCTTCTGCTCGTCCTCGCTCGCGAATACGACGCCCTCGGCGGGGACGAACTTCTTCGAGCCGGCGATATACTTGCCCTTATCGGTCATCCAGCTCCTGCCGTAGAAGGTGATAAGCTGCTCGGCGTCGGGGTCGAGCAGGTCTCGCCCGAAGAGCAGGCGGCTGTCGTAATCGAACCCGAACAGGTTCGACAGCGTCGGGATAATATCTATCGTGTTCGCCGGCACGGAAACCTCCGGCGCGTCCTTATACCCCGCGCAGTAGAGGAGAAACACGCTCTCGTAATACTCGAAATGCTTCTCCAGCTCGCGACCGGCGAGCTCCTCCATCTCGGAATACGAAATCATCTGCGGCGTATGGTCGGGAGTCACGCAGAAGACGGTACGCTCAAGCTGCCCGGTCTTCTCCAGCTCCGCCATAAGCCACTCCAGAGCGCGGTCGAGCTCGGCGTTGGCGGCGACGTAGGCCTTGCACTTCTCCGAAAGCTCCAGCCCCTCGACCGCCTCGCGGTTCTTGCGGCTCATACGGTTGCCGTCCCAGGAGTAGTCGCAGTGCCCGCTGACGGACATGTAGTACGCGTGGAACGGCTTGCCGTCGGCCTTGCCGGCGTACTCCGCGAACGAGGACTGCACCGCCTCGAGGTCGCTTTCCGGCCAGTACTTCGGATTCTCCAGCGGGAGCGCGAACTCCCTGCTGTCGACTCCGTCGACGACGCCGCCGCGGTTGCCGCGGAAAACGTCGTAGCCGAGGTTGGAGTGCGTCTGGTTGCGGTCGTAGAACGTGTATGAATGCGGGTGGTAGGCGTAGGTGCGGACGCCGAGCTTTTGGAACTGCGCCCCCATCGTGAAGGGCAGGAGGTTATCCTTGACCTTCTTCATATGGTTCGGCACGCCGGCGCTGGGGATGAGCCCGGTGACGTGCTCGAACTCGCCGGTGATTGTGTCGTCCTGCGCGGCGGTGTGGAAATTCGTGAAGCGGAACCCCTCCTGCTGCATCTTCCAGAGCGTCGGCGTGACGTCCTCGCGTATCGCGTAGGGCGAAAACCCCTCGGCGGTTATCATAATCAGGTTGCAGCCCTCGAAGAGCCCGGTGTATTCGTTCTCCATCGTCGGAGCGCGGTCGCGGAAGTATTCGTGCATCGCGATAACGGACTTGTCCGTTTCGGCGGCGATGAGCGCGTCGAAGTCGATATCCATGACGTTCGGGCCGTAGACGACCGGCTCCGGCTCGGGCGGAAGCGCGGCGGCTCCGGCGCTTGAAGCGGAACTCGCGGACCCCGCGGGCATGCGCGGCGAACACGCGGCGGCGCCGACCGCGGTGAGTAGTATTAAGATGAGCGCAAGAACTCTCTTCATATGGTTATCTTTCTCTTTCTGTAGTGAGTGTTCTGTTTCTGTAGTGAGGGTTGTCGTTCTGCGGCGAGGGTTGTCTTTCTCTTTTCTGTAGTGAGGGTTGTCGTTCTGTGGCGAGGGTTGTCTTTC
>JAFTEJ010000001.1 GCA_017453725.1 Clostridia bacterium
ACAAGCCGCTGATGCACACGCAAAAAGCGAGAGATTTTCGGATGATTTGCGGCGCGGAAAGCGCGAAGATTATGCTATTGCATATCGAGCGCGACGCGCCGCAAAGCGCCGAAAAGATCCGCTTTTACGCTTTCCATAAACCGTGGAGGTTGCAATACGCATACGCGGCTTCGACCTCGTCGCCTTCGCAGATGAAGAAGCACGCCTTCGGCTCGTCGCCGGGCTTCAGCGCCTTGCGCTGGTTGCCCTGCTTCGTCTTGAGGGCGATCCACTCTATGTAGTGCTCCTCAGCCATCGGGTGGGCGACGCTGCCGACGGATACGGTCACCTTACCGCCCTCGCGGACTACGACCGGGACGTGCTTCTCGACTGAGGCGTCGACCGAACCGGCGACGATCTCCTGCATCGGCTTGCCGCAGCAGACCACGGGCGCGCCGGTCTTCTTTACGATCGCGACGATCTGTCCGCAGACCTCGCATCTGTAAAACTTCATTTCCATTTGTGTTCTCTCCTTTTATATTATTATTGTTGAAAATTATCTCGGTTCGTCTGTCAATAACATCATATTACCGCAAGGACTGTCTTTATTGCGGTAGTTTGTGCAACCGTAAAACACATTGCTGTTCTGCGGATTCATTTTAACAATCATATATCCGTCGCTGCATTTCGGACATTTGAAAATATCGTGAGGATGTTCCTTACTATTGGTCATAAAGTCGCAGATTTCCGGCTCGTTCGTGCAAACCCAAAGCGTCAGTCCGTAGTTTTTATTAAATTCATACTTCAGCGGGTAGCCGCATTTCGGGCAGCGAAGATTAAACAAATCCACGGTCTGCATATTTATATCGCCGCTGTAAGGCAGTTTATAATCCTTTATCAATTCGACGAGGAAACGCGAAGGTCTGTTGCGCGGAGTTGCGATATAAACACGGTTTTTCGTTCTTGTCATTGCAACGTAGAACAGGCGCCTCTCCTCAGCAAACGGCATACTTATATCTTCATATGTAACAAGCTTTATTATCGGATCGTCCTCGATCTGACAAGGGAAGCCGAGTTTGCCCTCGAACATATTTATCAGTATGACGTTATCATAGCCGAGCCCTTTTGAACTGTGCGCGGTCATATATGATATGTTCGCGTTCGGATATTTCTTGCTTTTCACGCGAACGCCCGGCATTTCCTCAAAAGAGCCGGTATTTATCAAGCCGTTCATATCAAAGCCGTATCTGCCAATCAAAAGAATCGATGACTTTTCGCCGAACTCATGAATTATCTCGCCGATTATATCCTCGATAGCTGAAGCGAGCGACTTCTTTATCATATAACTGTCGTCAAAAGGCTTTATTACTATCGGGCTTTTAAGGTGTTTAGGGGAGATGAGTTGTTTCCTTATTTGCGAGGAGTTCTTTTGCACAAAATTGCCCGCAATGTCAATCAGTTCCTGCGAGTTGCGGTAGGTGTGCGTAATCTTCATTTCAACGCCGCTGCCCATAAGTTCAAGGAACTTGGTAAACAGCGTTATATCCGAGCCGGAAAACGCGTATATCGACTGCCAGTCGTCGCCGACGGCGACGACTTTCGCTTTCGTTATCTGCGAAAGCCGTTTTGTCAGGTTAAAACGCTGACGCGCGATGTCCTGAAACTCGTCAATGATAATATATTTATACGGCAGTTCTAAGTTCTGTTTCTCTATCTCCAGAAGATAGAAGTGCGCGTCGTTAATCATATCGGCGAAGTCAATTTGATTGTGGCGCTTTAATTCGGCTTGATAATAGTTGTATACCTGCTCCGCTATTTCAAGGAAAAGCAGAGTTCTGGGGTTATCGGTTTTTTCGCGTAGAATCTTAAATCCGTTTTCATCGTAGCCGGTAGTCTTGTATTGCTCGATAAACTTAATCATAAAATAGATGAGTTTATAGATATACTTGTCTTTACCGGTATCGACGATTTTCTTGTAGACCTCTGTCAAGTCGCGAGGTTTGAGAATGAAACCCGCGTTAACGAGCTTGTCGCGAAGATGACCGATAAGTGAGCGCTTATCGGTATAAAGCGACCAAGTTTCAAGCAGCGTAGTATTGCACCTCGCGTGAAGAGCTCGCTTGTCCGCGATTGATTTCTTGTATCGGGCTATCTGCTGCGGAGAAAACAGGCTGTTATTGCCGCTTTCGGAAAGCGCGTAGTGCTCGAGCCACGCGACGTGCTCGCCCTGCGAAATATAAAAGTCCGGGGTATATTTTTTGTTGCGCGACAGAGCCCCGTAGGGATAAACGCGCTCGTATTCGTAATCAAGCCCGTTCAGATAGAGGAAGTTGGCGATTTGTACTTCCTGTATTGATCGGAGGTACTCCCCGGTCAGCGTTTTTATCTGTCTTGAACGCTGGTTTTCAACCTGCTTGACGTATTCGCCGAGACCGCTTTTCAGGGTTTCGTAGTCCTGAGCGGCTTTGTAAAGGTGATATTGATTCAGATTATCAAATTTGAAAACCTCTTCGGATAAATCAAAGTAGTAGCCGAGGAAAAGAACGAGGTTCCTCATCAAAGGTTTATTATCGAAAATTGCTTTTTCAAGCATTTCAAAAATAATTTTATATGGAAAATTATTTATTTCCGGAGGCTCATCGTGGAACTTTTTCACTATATCGAACGCGAAGGAGTGAAAGGTACAAACCTTTGATTGAATGTTCAAGCGTTTGTTTATTCTTTCGCGCAGTTCGCCGATGGCTTTGTTGGTGTAGGATATAACGATAATCTCCTCGGGACGCACGCCTTTTTTATCAACAAGGTACTTGACCTTCGCCGCCATGGTCGTGGTTTTCCCGGCGCCAGCGCCCGCGACTAGCAGACAGTAGTCGTCGTCCGTTATGACAGCGCGGCGCTGCTCTTCGTCAAGCTTGATATTCGGATCTATATCCTTCAATATGTTGTCGAAGTATTCCGATTCATCCGCCAGAGTTTTATCAACGTAGTTGGAGTTGTGCGCTTCTACGTCGCCGTCAAATCTGTTGAGCCGACCGACAAACCGCTTCAGCGAATCGACGTCGAGGCGGAGATCGTTTGCGTTGTTAACAACGTATTGAAAAATCAGCTTGTTATTCAGCGACTCTTGATAACGCCCATAGACGCTTTTAATATGCTCTGCTTCACGATGGGTAATATAATGGCTCTGCGAAAACAGCGAAGCGCAATCGGAATCAAAAGAAATGATAACGTTGTTGATGTCGGTACAATCAATGCCCTGCAAATCCATTTCCTTATCCTGTTCTGCGTTTTCGGACAGTTTGAAATAGACCGCCGGCAATCCGCAATACGGGCAGTTCTGCGCTTTATCGGAAATGGATTTGCCGCACTCAGGGCAATCTATGAGAGCCAATACTTCACATCCGTTCTTTACGGTTAATATCAGGTGTTTGCGCTTTTGCGTTAATTCGCGGACGAGCGATGCTCGTCCCTACCGGCTCGCTTCGCGAGCGCAAGCGAGCATCATAACTGCCGCCGCAGGCGGCGTCATAGTTCTAAACTCTAAACTGATTTAACTATGATGACGCCGTTGGCGTCAGTTTAGAGTTATGATTGCGCTTCGCGCAAGTTGTGAGTTCGCCTTCGGCGAACGCTGCGCCGCCTGAGGCGGCTACACCTCATCCGTCTTGACGGCTTTGCCGTCATTCCACCTTCCCCTCAAGGGGAAGGCTTTGGCGACGCCCTGCGGAGGGTGGGGGGATTCCTCGTCGGCTTTGCCTCCTCGGAATGACATGCATGCAAGCACGCCTTAGAGTCGCCGCGAGGCTGCGAGACGAAGCGTTGACGGGCGATCAAGATCGCCCCTACGACCTCCGCGAAGCGCGTCGTCGCAGCCGAAACACATCCGACAGCAGAACAAAAGCGTTTTTTCAACAAGCCTTGCCGCACGCGCAAACCGTAGGGGCGATTTTAATCGCCCGCAACGAGCGCAGCGAGTCAGTATATTCAAACCGCGACCGGAGGGAGCGGTTTGGTCGATAACCCGAGGCAAAGCCGAGGATTTCGCGCCGCCGAAGGCGGCACATCGGCTCCACTGTGCAAGAGGAGATGCCCCGAAGGGGCGGAGGGGTTGTGCTTTACGCTGTTATGCCTTTCTGCGCGGCGGCGGCGAGAAGCTCAAACAGGCGCGGAAATTTTTCTTTCAGCGCGTTTTCGAGGGCGGCGGAGAATTCGTCGCTCTCCATCTCGTCGCGCGTGTAGGCGTCGGAGACGTCGATCGCGGCGGGCGCTGCGGAGTCGTCGCGCCCGATATCGGCGGAAAGCAGAAGCGTCAGCTCCGTATCGGCGCCGACGAGCATCGCCGGAAGCTTCAGGGTAAGCTCGGCGTCGAAATCGATCCTGCTTTCGCTGAACTCGCGGACGGTCGTGGTCACGCTGAAAAGGTCGAAGGAAAGGCTGCCTAAGCCGATTATGACGTCCGCTTCGGTGACGTTCGCGCCGTCACGCTCGGTCGTTTTGCCGTTGATCTCGAGGGAATAGGGCGTGTCGCCGGCGATGACGGTCAGATCCAGCTTCGCCTTGTCCGAACCGACGGTGCTTTCCGCGTCGAGCAGGTCGACGCCCTGCTTTTCGTCCGTGAGCTTCAGGAAGCCGAAAGCGGAGGTGAGTCCGGAATCAACGCCAGCCTCAAGCGTGTATTCGCCGTCGGGGTATTTCAGGTTGAGGCGCTCGCCGAGCGTCGCGCCGTCCCGTGTGAAGCGGGTCCAGGTGACGGTGAGGGTCTTGTATTGCTCCTTCATAGCCTCGGTCAGCTCCTCGTCCGCGGCTTTGCGAAGGTATTCGCGCGTTTCTTCGGCGGCGTCACCGAGGATTTCGTCAAGCTCCGGGTCCTCCGCGATTTCGGCGAAGGTCTTCTGCAGCGCGGCGGCGAGTTCGACGCCGTCCGCCTTCAGCGTCAGGCAGTCGAGCTCCGTTTCGCCGGAGGCGGTGCGGAACATCCCCCTGCCGGAGGAGTAGCAGCTTTCGCTGACGTTCGGGAGGAAGCGCCCGGCGTAACGCGCTATGAGCGAGACGTAAGCAGAGTATGATTCAAGCGCGGGCATGCTGCCGAATTCGCCGTCATCGTATTCGGAGTAGTAGTCCTGCCCGTCGTCGACGTCTTCGTTCCAGTCGCCGAAATCGTAGTCCTCTTCGCCGAATTCGTCGTCGAGATCCTCGTCGTCGGAGTCGTCATAGTCGTAGCTGTCGTCGGGGTCGAGGTAGTCGTAGCTGTCGTCGGGGTCGAGGTAATCGAGCTCCTCGTCGGAGTCGTAGTCGTAGCTGTCGTCGGGGTCGAGGTAGTCGAGCTCCTCGTCGGAGTCGTAGTCGTAGTCGTAGTCGGGATAGTCGTTGTAGCGGTAGTTGAGCCCCTCGAGGATATCGCGGGTGAGGAGCAGCGGACGCGGCAGCAGGTCGGGGAGGGATATCGCGATCTCGCCGCTGCCGTCTGCGGAAAAGAGGGCGGCGAGCGTTTCGCCGAGCAGCGTCAGCGAGAGGTCGCCGGAAACGGCGAGCCCGTCGGTCACGAAGCCGACGTCGAGCGCGAAACTGTCGCCGATGTCGGCGTCGGCTCCGAGAATCGAGGAGAGAGAGTCGAGTCCGGCGAGCGCGAGCTTCACGCGGCCGGAACAGCCGACGGCGGCGTCCGCGAGGGCGTCGGAGTCGATGTCCGCGACCGGCGCGGCGAGCGTTTCGACGAGCTTGCCGTAGTAGCTTTCGGAGCCGATGAAGGCTTCCTTGTCGGTCGCGCTCTTGCCGCAGCCGCCGAGCGCCGTCAGGCACGCGAACGCGAGCAGGCACGCGAGAAGCAGTGAGGTGAGTTTTTTCATAGCGGGTTCTCCTTTGTTATGTGATTTATAATTTTAAGTGAAAGTATGTGTGGGACAGCGGGCGCCTTGCCTCCCTCTGGGAGGGAGGTGGATTGCCGTCCGCGTCAGCGGAGGGCAAGACGGAGGGAGAGAAAAACTCTTCCTCAATCGGTGACAGGGCGAGCAAAAAGGGAAGTATCTCTCCCTCAGTCTCAACTTGCTCCGCAAGTTTCGACAGCTTTTGCCCGTTTGCGGTACCCGATATTCGCATCGGGCGATAAATCACCCTCGCGCCTATCGACCGCGGCGCTTCCTCGTCCTCCCTAATTCCGCCACCGGCGGCGGTCGGACTCGTCACCCCCGGAGGGAGCCAAGACCGCACGGCTGCTTTTGGAAGGGGATTCCTCGGAGGCTTTGCCTCCTCGGAATGACAGCGGAGCTGTCACTCAAACAGCGGCGTATACGCCTTCGCCGCGGATTCGCGATCCTGGAAATAGCCTTCGAAGCCGAGGCGTAAGCATTCGTCCCGCGCTTTATTATATTCATACGTCGTTATCCGGCGGCAGAGCTCGGGGAATTTTTCGCGCTCCTCAACGAAGTCGGGGACGTACTGCGCCATAAGGCTGACGAGGAGGTTCTTCGCGCCGACGGCGTCCGCGGCGAGCCGCAGTACGTCGACGCTGTCGCGCCACGCGCCGGGGAGGACGAGGTGGCGCATTATGACTCCGCGGCGGAGCAGTCCGTCTTCGAACGCGGGCGGGCCGATCTGCGCGACCATCGCCTTCAGCGCGGCGAGGGCTGCTTCGGGGTAGTCGGGGGCGGCGGAGCAGCGCTCCGCGAGCGCCGGGGAGGCGTATTTGAAATCGGTAAGGTATATATCGACGACGCCGCGGAGGCGTTCGACGGTTTCGACAGTCTCGTAGCCGGAGGTGTTCCAGACGACCGGCAGGCGGAGACCGCCGGCTTTCGCGAGTCCGACCGCCTCGATTATCGCGTCGGCAAAGTGGGTGGGCGTGACGAGGTCGAGGCAGTCCGCGCCCTGCTGCTGCAGTCCGAGCATAGCCTCCGCGAGGCGCGGAACGCCGTACTCTTCGCCGACGCGGCCGCGTGAAACGGCGTAGTTCTGGCAGTATACGCAGCGCAGCGGGCAGCCGCTGAAGAAGATCGCGCCGGCGCCGCCTCCGGCGCAGACGCAGGGCTCCTCCCAGCGGTGGAGCATGATTTTCGCGACCCGCGGGAGAAGGCTTTCGCCGCAGACGCCGCGTGAAGCCGCGCGGTCGGCGCCGCAGCGCCGGGGACAGAGGGTGCAGGGCATGGGGTCACCTCGGGAAACGAACGCTGACGCGTTCGCAGTGAATAAGTAATAGTGAAGAGTGAAGAGGTAAGGAACAAATCGGCAGAGCCGATTTGAACGTATTAACTCGCTGCGCTCGTCGCGGGCGATTAAAATCGCCCCTACGGTTTGCGCGTGCGGTGAGGCTTGTTGAAAAAACGCTTTGTTCTGCTGTCGGATGTGTTTCGATTACGACGACGCGCTTCGCGGAGGTCGTAGGGGCGATCTTGATCGCCCGGCTCCCCTGTGTAAGGGGAGCTGTCGAGACCTGCGCGGCAGGGCGAGACTGAGGGGTTGTTGGTCGCCTTTCAGACGGCTGCGTAAGGTGTGGGATTCCTCGTCGGCGCTTCGCGGCTCCTCGGAATGACAGACGCGGCTTCGCCCGCCGCCCGCGTGACGGGCGCGGAACGCCGCAATGATATATCGCCTTGCGGCGATATGATATACGCTCCGCGTATGATATATTTGCCTGACTGCAAATATGATATATCCGCCGGCGCGGATATTATCGACCAAACCGCTCCCTCCGGTCGCAGTTTGAACGTATTGACTCGCTGCGCTCGTCGCGGGCGATTAAAATCGCCCCTACGGTTCGCGCTTGCGGTGAGGCTTGTTGAAAAAACGCTTTGTTCTGCTGTCGGATGTGTTTCGATTACGACGACGCGCTTCGCATAGGTCGTAGGGGCGATCTTGATCGCCCGTGAAGTCTTCCTTTTGCAGTTACGCGGCAACTTGAAAGCGGGCTCCGCCGATTTGCTCCATAATCAGCGCCGAAGGCGCGACTTCATTAGCCGAAGGCGTCTTCATTTTTCATTAGCGGGCATCGCCCGTGTCATCATTGCGAGCTGTCGGAGCTTGCGTCCATCTTCTCCGGATACCAGTAGGTCATTTTCCAGCCGGTCTCGGAGACGGGGGAGAGGATGACGCGCAGTTCGTAAAGCTCGCCGTCGAGGCGTGCGTCAACGGTGAACTTTATGGTTTCCTCGGTGTTCTCAACGACCTCGAGGGAGCCGACGTCGATATTGAAAAAGAGCGGGTCGTTCGGCTCGTCGGTGCGGACGTAGAGCTTGCCGTCTATATCGCGGTAGCGCGGCACGACGTCGCTGTCGTCGCTCATCCCGGCGGCGCGCTTGAGGTCGTCGAGGAAGGAGCCGGCGAAGAACATCTCAACGTAGCTCGTCATACTCTCGAGCGTTTCGAAGGTGGAGACCGCCGAGGGCGCCCAGGTGTGGCCGTCGAGCTCAATCGTTTCGGCTTCGACGTAGTCGAGTCCCTTGCCGCCGTAGTACTCCACCGCCCAGGCGGCGGGGTAGTAGCAGCGCTCGAAGTAGCTGTAGACGTCGTAATCGCTCATCCCCTGACCGGGCTGTTTGATATAGCGCGGGTCGTCGGTGCTTTGCGAGGACGTGTTGCGGTTGTTGTCGCCGTTGCTGCGCGGCCCGACGATGCGGTCGCAGGCGGCGGCGCCGAACGCGAGCGTCAGCGCGAGAAGTAGGGGAATGATGCGTTTGAGGGTTTTCATATGTGTCGCTCCTTGTGAGAAGAATGAGTGTGTTCGTGCTGTCATCCTGAGCCCGAAGGCGAAGGATCCCCCGGGCGAACGCTGACGCGTTCGCAGTGAAGAGTGAATAGTGAATAGTGAAGAGGTAAGGAACAAATCGGCTGCGCCGATTTGAACGTATTGCGCCGCCGTGCGTTCTGCCTCCCCTGTGTAAGGGGAGGTGGCTTTCGCCGAAGGCGAAAGACGGAGGGGTTGTGCTCGCGCAGCGAGCTCATAACTGCGGCGAAGCCGCATCATAGTTCTAAACTGTAAACTGACAGCGAAGCTGTCATTCCGAGGAGCCGCCTCCGAAGGCGGAAACGTGAAAGCGGGCTATGCCCGCCGCCGACGAGGAATCCCGCAGGCGAACGCAGTGCGTTCGCAGT
>JAFTEJ010000017.1 GCA_017453725.1 Clostridia bacterium
CAGCCGTTTCCGAGCGCTTTCAACGCCGACCGGCGCGAAAAGATCCTTTTTAAGGCCGGCGTATCCCTGATTTGCACGCCCTAAACAAGGGGGCTGCTTTTCAGCAGCCCCTCGCTTTGTCAGGAATAATCACGATTAAAACCTTTCTGTTGTCCGCTCTCCGGCGGGTCAGGCGGTAAATGTGAGTAACTCAGGTCTCCTTGGTGACTTTCTCCTTTTCGCTTATTTCGGTCTTGTACGTCGACGGCGCGCTTTTGCTGTCTGCCCGACAGGGCACCGCGGTATCCTTTTCGGAGTGACCGCCGTCAATACGCGTCAGACGGTCTCGTGAGGAGCGCCGTCCGTACAACGCGCCGCCGACGTGGCGGTATTTGAGGTGTACATTGGAATCGCCCCCTTTACCTTTCCGACGAAGTTTCCCTTCCGGGAGTCCGTCTGTTCCTTACGCTTATATATTAGCACGCCGTTTCGGAAATGTCAATAGTTTTTTTGAAGAAAATTAAAATTTTTTATTCAATATTTACAGATGGTTCATTTAAGGCTCTTACATTGCGCGGATATAAGGGTAAACCGGGGGTTTTCGGGATTATTATTGTCGTAGAGAGGTAAACGCGTTTCGTTTCGGAGAGAGTTGGACTTGCTCTGTGCATATTATCGTATTTCTTCGTTTTGCCAAATTACAGTCGACATATATCTTCGCAATATATCACCGATCAGTAATAATGTCACAATACGACAAGAAAACGGCGTTGTTTTCTGATATGATAAATATGAAAATATAGGTTTGTCTACTCGTCCGACACGTTTAAACTATTCCGGAGGGAAACTGATGAAAACTTTGAAACGTATTATTTCTGCAGTCCTGTGTCTTGCTCTCGTCCTGCCTGCGGCGATCATACCCGCCGTAGCGGCGGGGACCGCAGAGCTCGAATCGCTCTACGCCACAGCGGGTGTTATGCTTTACAGCGACGGCACCTGCGCTTCACGGCGTCAGCTCAAGGCGGCGTACGACGTCGCCGAGACGGTCATCTACGGCGGCGCGGCGACGAGCTCGGACATCGCGTCCGCGGTCTCGCTGCTTTCCGCCGCAATAGACGGATTCGTTGCCGTCGAAGCCCCCGAGAGACGTGAAATGGCCGGAATTACCGCATGGGACGCCGCGACCGTTTCGTCCTTCACCGACACCTCCGGCTGCGCGGTCTTCTTCGACGAAGACGCTGGCCACGGCGCCGCGGTCAAGGTCGTTACCGCGGGCAAGGGCGTTGCCTTCTTCTCGAATGCCGCGTCCGACTCGGCGGTCGACGGCGCCGCAGTTTTCGCAGGCGACATTGCCGATACCGCCGGTCTGCGTTTTTACACCGAATTTGACAACCTTTCGCTTGTCAAGACGGTCACAGTTTCCGTCGGCGTCAGAAGCGCGGAGGGCAGGAAGACGTACACCGCCGCCGGTATCCCGGCGAAGAACGGATACATTGCCGTCGACTGGGAGTTTTTCACCGCCGATTACGATGCCATCGGCTTTGGCATAGACCCCGCAGAGCTGAATTATATCGCGTTCTCGTTTGAAGGCGTGAAGCCCGGATTCATCGGCAGGATTTCCGATCTTCACTGCTTTACCGAAAGCATCCTTTCCTCCTCGGGATCCGAGTATCAGGAGGTAAAAGCTACCTCGATAACCTCCGGCAGTTACTATAAGATAGTCGACAGCAACTCCGGACTTGCTCTGACGCTTTCGCCGGCTGTCACCGATACGCAGACGATGACCGCGTCGGGCTATGAAAACCGCATCGTCAACAAGCAGTCCGAACTCACCCTCACCATGGAGGCGAGGAGAGAGGACGCGAGTCAGGAATGGCAGATATACCGTCACTCCGACGGTACGTTCAGGATCATCAACAAAGACAGTTCGCTCGCGCTCAGCGCCAACTATTACGTTCTGAACTACAAGATAGATACCTCAGTTCTCAGCTTCAGCGATAATATGCAGGAGTGGAAGGTCGCGAGATCTTCGAACGGCTTCAAGATCTCGCTTTCGTCCGCAAGCTCTTTCTATCTGAATAACTCCGGCGGAAGTCTCAAAGCGTCCACCGTGCAGCAGGTATGGGATGTTTACGAGTGTGTGCGCGGCGAATGGAATCAGGTCTGGAACGATGAGTTCGAAGGCTCCTCCGTCGACCGCAGCAAGTGGACGGTTTATGATACGAAAAACCGCGGCGACACCGAGCCGGTTTACTGGCGCGATAACGAAAGATTTGTTTCCGTCAGCAACGGGGAGCTTATCATCCGTACGAAGCGCGAGAGTTATTACGGCATCCCCGTTTCCGGAGGCTATCTGACGACGGAAGGACACTTTTATCTTTCATACGGCAAGGTAGAGATGCGCGCGAAGCTCCCGACCGGTTACTGGATCTGGCCCGCGCTCTGGATGATGGGCGTAAACGGCGGCTGGCCGCAGTGCGGCGAGATAGATATCATGGAGCTCGTCGGCGGCGGCAAAGAGGATTCAAAGCTTTACGGAACGCTCCACTGGAATCCGGGCTACGGTGAAGTAAACAGCCATTTTGTCAAGGGCGTCGAGTTCTATAACAAGAACAACACCAGCCTCGGCGACGATTACCACACCTACGCTCTCGAATGGGAACAGGATCAGCTCCGCATATACTTCGACGGTATGCAGTACGTATCTCTCAATCTGACGACCGACGGTATGCGCTGGGGATACGGCGACAACCCGCACTATCTGATACTTAACACCTCCATCCGCGGTCCCGGAAACAACGAGGCGTATGACGAGACCGCGAACGAATCGGAGTTCAATATCGATTACGTACGCGTTTCCAAACGAGCCTCCGATATGTCCTCCTCCGCCGAAACAGTCGCTTCCGACGAGAAAGAAGGCGCGAAGCTTTCAAACGGCATCGGCGATAAGGGCGCCTCAAGGGTCGCCGCCTCGCCGAACGGGAATTATCTGACCGTCATCGACAGGGAAGGCAGGATATTCCAGAATAACGCGAAGACCGGCGAGAGAACTTATTATGAGAACGCTCAGGCGGGTCCGCTGTATGCACTCGAATACTCTCCGAGCGGCAAGTATTTCGCCGCCGGCTCGAGAATGAGCGGCATCGTGATATACAAATCCGAGAATCTCGAAAACAAGACCTTCGCGAGCGCTCCCGGCGTTTACGTTGAGGCGCTGGAGTTTTCCGCGGACGAATCGAAGATATTCGCCGGCGGCAGCAACGACAGCAGTGCAGAAGCGGCCGTGGATAACAAGCAGATTTTCGCTTTCAGCGTATCCTCGGGCTCGTTGCTAAAGAAGACTTACCTCGGATCAGACGTCAGAGCAATATCGGCGTCCGGCGACGGAGCTTTTGTCGCCGCCGGAACCTCCTCCGGCAAGGTCTATATCCTCGACGCGGATACTCTTGAAATACTCAGAAGCGTCGATATGTCCGCGACGGTGCGAGGAGTGGAGTTCATTCCGGGCGGCGCGAGGTTTGCCGCGTCTGACGAAAAGGGCGAGGTCGTCGTATTTGACGCGGAAACCGGCGAGACCGTAATGACGCTTGACAACCCCGACGGCGCATCTATCGCCTCCATTGACGTTTCCGCCGACGGAAGCCGACTTGTCGCCGCGTCGAGCGATAACAACGCCAGGCTCTTCAATCTCGGCAACGGCAGACTTATTTCTCTGCTTGACGGCTTCACGCAGATGACGACCTCGGCGAAATTCTCTCACGACGGAAACCGCATCGCTGTCTCTTCCAACGACGGGACCGTGCGTATTTACGACAGAAACGGCGGACTGCTTTACGTCTACCACGCGTCCGCGGGCAGCAAGAGGGGAAACAGCCTCTCCGACGTCGCGATCTCCGCGGACGGCACCTCGGTTCTCGCCGTTCCGCAGCAGCAGAACGACTCCGTATACTTCTGGACAATGCCGAAGATGGTCGATATGGCGCCGCTTTATAACGCGATAACCGCCGCCTCCGACCACGACTTCTCGCTTTACACCCGCGACAGCGTCGAGGCGCTGCGCGAGGTGATGGAAGGCGCTAACGCGCTGCTCCGCGACCGCAAAGCGACCGCTTCCGAAATAGCCGAGCGCGTCGCGCTGATAAACGCCGCCGCGAACCACCTCGTGAAGCTTCCCGGCGGGGAAGCGGTGCTCAACGGATTCGACAGCTGGACCTCGGACGACGTTTCCGCGATGACTTCGACAAAAGCGACGCTGAGCCTGACGTCTTCCTCGGTTTCGATAACGCCGAACGTCAAGCAGTCGCTCTGCGTCAGCGCGAGCTCGACCACCGCGTGGACGATGTATAACACCGCGAGCGACGGAGGGATTTCCGGCCGCAACCCGTTCGGAGCCGACCTTTCGAACAGCGACGGCATCTCCATCTGGGCGAAGGGGCTGACGAAGGAACAGACGAACGGCAAGATATTCATCGGTTACACCGGCGACGAAGGCGGGTTTATCTTCAGCGCTCCGCTGCCGACGATAACTACGACGGGACAGTATTTCCGCATACCGTTCTCCGAATTCACTCACGTTTCGGGCGAAGAAACGCTCGATCTGACAAAGCTAAACACCATCGGCTTTTACGGCAAGGGCGCGAAGGGAATGTTCGTATTCACCGAGCTCGCGGCGTATACCGAGCCGGGTGAAACTCCAGTGGTTTCCGGCGTAGCCGACGGCGCGGAGTACAACATAACGGGCGGCGAAGCGCCGTCAGCGTCCTGGGACAGCGGTATGGTCTTCCTTGACGGCGAATACTACGTCGCGGGAACTCCGATCACCGATCCCGGCGAGCACACGCTTGTTGTGAACAACCACGGCACAGAAGCGAGCGTGACATTTACGGTTATTGACAACACGCAGGTCCCGGTCATCAGCGGCGTTTCCGAGCGTCAGGTGTTCGATCTCAACGACGGCGTGAGCGCGGTTCCTTCATGGAACGTAGGCTCCGCAAAGCTTAACGGCAAAGCGTATAACGGTGACCCGGTCAAAAAGGTGGGCGAATATACCCTGACCGTCACGAACGGATATAAGACCGCGTCGGTATTCTTCATTGTTATCGACACCTCCGGCGGACCGGATTATATAAAGGGCGACCTTGACGGCGACGGCGAAATAACCGTCGCGGACGCGCTCACCGCTCTGCGTATTGCCGCGAAGCTCGTGGCTGAAACGCCGGAGTATGTCATGATAGGCGACACCGATGGAGACGGCGTGATAACCGTCGGAGACGCGCTTTCGATCCTCCGCGTCGCCGCGAAGCTGGTCGCTTCGTTGTGAGCGCCGCAGGGACGATCTTGATCGCCTGCGCAAATAAGCAAAAGCATTGACAGGCTCCCCTGTGCAAGGGGAGCTGTCTTATTTTGGCTGAAAGCCAAAATAAGACTGAGGGGTTGTTAGTTTTCTCACAGCCTTGTGCGTAGTTGTGCATGATTTCCACCATTATAAGGAGATCTTCGCACCGAAGGATTCCTCATCATAGCAGCATACCGCATATAGCGTGGGGATTCCTTATCGACTTAGTATTCTCGTAATCATACAGCATAATAAGCATAACAAAACAGCTCTCCTGCGTGGCGGGAGAGCTGTTTTTGCAGTTAAAATATTTACTTCGCGTCCTCGGACCTGATATCGACTCTGCGTATCTTGCCGCTGATTGTCTTCGGCAGCTCGTCGACGAACTCCACTATGCGCGGATACTTATACGGCGCGGTGTGCGTCTTGACATAGTTCTGAACTTCCTTTTTCAGCTCGTCTGAACCGACGGTATTCTTCGTGAGAACTATCGTCGCCTTGACGACCTGACCGCGTATCTCGTCGGGAACTGCCGTGACCGCGCATTCAAGGACGTAGGGGAGCTCCATAATGACACTCTCGATCTCGAAGGGGCCGATGCGGTAGCCGGAGGACTTGATCAGATCGTCGATCCTGCCGACGTACCAGTAGTAACCGTCCTCGTCGCGCCAGGCGGTATCGCCGGTGTGGTAAACGCCGTCGTGCCACGCTTCGGAGGTCTTCTCGGCGTCGCGGTAGTATTCGCGGAAGAGCCCGACGGGAACGCGCTTATCCGTGCGGATGACGATCTCTCCGATCTCGCCGACCTTAGTGGACTTGCCGTCGGGGAGTACGATGTCGACGTCATACTGCGGAGTGGGCTTGCCCATCGAGCCGGGCTTCGGAACCATACCGATCAGGTTCGCAACGGTCAACGTCGTTTCCGTTTGTCCGAAGCCTTCCATTATCTTCAGCCCGGTCGCGTCGTAGAAGCGATCAAAGACCTCGGGATTGAGAGCCTCGCCCGCGACGGTCGCGTACTGAAGGGAGGAGAGATCGTATTTGCTCAGATCCTCCTTGATGAAGAAGCGGTACATCGTCGGCGGAGCGCAGAAGGTCGTTATGTTATACTGCTTGAAAAGCGGAAGTATGTCGTCCGCCTTGAACTTCTCGAAGTCGTAGGTGAAAACGCCGCCCTCGCAGAGCCACTGCCCGTAGAACTTGCCCCAGAGCGCCTTGCCCCAGCCGGTGTCGGCGATTGTGAAATGCAGTCCGTCGGGATTGACGTTATGCCAGTAATGCGCGGTAACGAAATGCGCGAGGGGGTATGTGAACTTGTGCGCGGCGATCTTCGGGTAGCCGGTCGTGCCGGAGGAGAAGAACATAAGCATAATGTCCTCCGCCTTCGTATCGTTGTTTTCGCGCGGGAAAACGGTCGGGAACGCCTTCATCTCGCCGTCGAGGAAGTGCCAGCCGGGATACTCGCCGTCGGCGACGACCTTCAGCTTGAGCTCGGGGCAGGTGTTTGCGGCGAGGTCGACCTGATGCGGTCCGTCGCAGTCTGCGGAGCAGATTATCGCGGAAACTCCCGCGGTCTTGAAGCGGTATTCATAGTCCTTCTTGACGAGCAGGTGCGTCGCGGGTATCGCTATCGCGCCGATCTTGTGCAGCGCGAGCATACAGAACCAGAAGTGGTAGTTGCGCTTGAGCACCAGCATAACGCGGTCGCCCTTCTTGACGCCGAGCGAGGAAAGGTAGTTCGCCGCCTGCGACGAAAGCTCGGACATCTCCCTGAAGGTGAAAGTGCGCTCGTGCTTTTCGCTGTCGAGATGGAGCATGGCGCGTTTGTCGGGGTGGCGTTTCGCCAGCTCGTCCACGACGTCGAAGGCGAAGTTGAAGTTATCCTTGTGCTTGAAGCTGATTTCCTTCAAAGCGCCGTTTTCATCTTCAACGACGTCGATGAAATCGTGCCAGATCTGTTCGCCGTCGGCGGAAACGCTGCGGCGGTTGACCTCGCCGACAAGGTTTTCGTGCGCGTTGTATTCCTGCGCGTGGCCGGCGGGATCCATAACGATAGCGATGAATTCGCAGTCGCCGTCGCCGGCGGCTATCATTCCGTGGGGAGTAAGGCTGTCGTAAAAGACGCTGTCGCCTTCATAGAGATAATCGACGTGGTCGCCGATCTGCACCTTGAGACTGCCCTTGAGGATGTAGTCAAACTCCTCGCCGGCGTGCGAAGCCAGCGGTATGGGCTTGTTCTGCGCCTCCGCGTCATAGGGCGCGCGCACCCAGAACGGCTCGGAAAGGCGGCTCTTGAAGTTCGCGGCGAGGTGGTTGTACTTGAAGCCCTTGCGACGCGCGATAGGAAAGCCCTCGCCCTTGCGGACGATGGCGAAGGCGGAAAGCTTCGCGTTTTCGCCGGTCAGCAGGTCGGCGATATCGACTCCGAACTCCTTGGCGCATTTGTGGAGGAAGGTGAATGAAAAATCACTTTCTCCGTTTTCGGCGCGGACGTAATCCTCAACGGATACGCCCGTAATAATCGCCATTTCCTCCGGGGTGCGGCCGATAATTCGACGCAGCTCCTTTATGCGTTGTGCGGTCAAAGCGAGTTGGTTTTCCATTTCGTTTTCCTCCTTTTTAGATTTTGATTTCGCGCGGAAACGCGCAAAAACTATTTTCCGATTATACTCTTTGTTTTTTCGTATGTCAAGCGTTAAAACGATAAAAAAGAAAAAATCCCCGCCGGAGCGAGGGGGAATTTGAATAGCGCCGAATGATGTGCTCACAATAAGACAGCGAGGACGGAACGCCATTCAGGTCTGATATTAACTCTGTCGGCAGATAAGCCGTTGCGCTCAAATAGGCATCTACCAGCGTTTCATATTATGTTCAAACTTACGGATATAGGAATGCTTCAGTTCTTCGGAAGATATACCAAAGCAAAGAAGAACATCATTGTAATACATAAGGACGTCAGCTAATTCCTCGAGCAGATGTTTTCTTAATTCCGTATCGTTGCAAGCGTCTTCAGTGCCGTGCTTTTTGATAATGTCAATTACTTCACCGATTTCTCCCATCATCCAAAGCAGCTGATCTTTACCTCGGTCGGGAGATATCGGTTTCCATTTATCTTTATACTTTGTTTGTAATGCTTTTTGCATTTCAAGCATTTCATTGATACTGAAGTCATCCATATTATTCCTCACAAATCCAAATCGACATATCACGCGCAAAGCGCACATCACGTTCCGCAAGAGCGGAACACATCGTTCAAAGAAAAGACTTTTGTAAATTCACAAAAGTCTTTTCTTTGTGGTGCCGGTGATCGGGTTCGAACCGATACGGGATTGCTCCCACGGGATTTTAAGTCCAGGGCGTCTGCCAATTCCGCCACACCGGCGTTTATAACAGTCGTATGATACCACACCGGGCGAAAAAGCGCAAGTAGTTTTTAAAAAAATAAGGCGCAACGCATTGACACGGAGCGGTGAAGATAGTAGAATATAAGAGACAAATCTCCCATGAAACGGATATGATGATATGAGCGAAGAAAAAAAGACGATAGGCATAATGACGAGCGGCGGCGACGCGCCCGGTATGAACGCTACTATCCGCGCGGTCGTCAGAAGCGCTCTTTCGCGCGATATGCGCGTTATGGGCATAATGCGCGGGTATAACGGGCTTATCTCCGGAGAAGTCAAGGAAATGCATATGCGCAGCGTTTCCGAGATACTCCACCGCGGCGGAACTATCCTTTACACTGCCCGCTGCGACGAATTCCGCACCCTCGAGGGGCAGAAGAAGGCGGCGGAGACCTGCCGCGCTCACGGAATGAGCGGCGTCGTTGTAATCGGCGGCGACGGCTCCTTCAGAGGCGCGGTCGACCTTTCGAAACAGGGTATAAACTGCGTCGGCATACCGGCGACCATAGATAACGACATCGCCGCGAGCGAATACACGATCGGCTTCGATACCGCGATGAACACCGCGTGCGAAATGATAGACAAGCTCCGCGACACCTCGCAGTCGCACGAGCGCTGCTCCGTCGTCGAGGTAATGGGGCGTCACGCCGGACACCTCGCGCTCGAAGTCGGAGTCGCCTCCGGCGCGACCTCCATAGTCATTCCCGAGATCCCGATAGACATCGAGAAGGACATCGTACAGAAAATAAACAAGGTCCAGCGCAAGGGCAAAAAGCACTTCATAATCGTCGTCGCCGAGGGCACCGGACTGACCAACGAGATCGCATGCCGCATCAAGGACGAAACAGGCATCGACAGCCGTGTGACCGTGCTCGGACACGTACAGCGCGGCGGCGCGCCGACGGTGCGCGAAAGGGTTATGGCGAGCGCGATGGGCTACCGCGCCGTTGAGCTGCTTTCCTACGGCGTAACGAACCGCGTCGTTGTGCTCAGGAACACGCAGATAACAGATATGGATATCAACGAAGCGCTGCTTATGAAAAAGCCGATAGATATGAAGCTTTATCAGATTTCTAACACCATTTCGATTTAAAGTCAAGGAGGAACGGCAATGGACAGCAAGGTAACGGATACCGCCCAGCGACTCAAGGGGCTTCGCGATTTGGAGGAAATCTCTGTTTCTCAGATGGCGTCCGCGCTCGGGATTTCCGAAGAGGTCTATAACGAGTACGAGGCGGGGAAGCGGGACTTTTCGATCTCCTTCCTGCATAACTGCGCCAAGCAGCTCGGCGTCGACGTCGTCGACATCATAACCGGCGAGAGCCCGAAGCTTTCGGGCTACACCGTCGTCCGCACGAACGAGAGAAAGCCGATCGAACGCCGCAGAGGATTCACCTATAACCACCTCAACCCGAACTTCAAGGGCAAGATCGTCGAGGCGTTTGAGGTCTTCTGCCCGTATTCCGAGGCGGAGCACATAATGGGCATACCGCTTTCGACTCATAAGGGGCAGGAGATGGACTTCGTCCTCGAGGGTGAGCTCGACGTCGTCGTTGACGGTCATGTCGAACGCCTGAAGCCGGGCGATACGCTTTATATGGATTCCTCCATTCCTCACGGAATGAACGCCGTAAATGAAGAAGGCTGCCGCTTCCTCGCGATAGTCGCCTCAGCGGAGTAAGCTATGGAAGAGCTGAAAAACGAGTGCCTCGACTGCCGCCGCTGCGAGCTTTGGAAAACACGGCGCAACGTCGTTTTCGGTAAGGGTGACCCGCACGCCGATATTATGTTCATAGGCGAGGGCCCGGGCGAACAGGAGGACCTGCAGGGACTGCCGTTCGTCGGCAGGGCGGGGCAGCTTCTCGATAAGATGCTCGACGCCGCCGGAATCCCGCTTGACAGCGTTTATATCGCGAACACCGTCAAGTGCCGCCCGCCGCATAACCGCGATCCGCTTCCGGAGGAAAAGGACGCCTGCCGAGGCTGGCTGAAACGCCAGATCGAGCTGATAAATCCGAAGGTCATTATCGCGCTCGGACGCATCTCCGCCGCCGACTACGTCAAAGAGGACATCCGCATTATGAAGGAGCACGGTCAGTGGATCGAACGCGATGGCAGAATGTGTATGGCGATGCTTCATCCCGCGGCGCTGCTCCGCAATCCGAACCTGAAGCCGGAGGCGTTCGCCGACATCCTCAAGGTGCGGGACTATATAGATGAGAGCAAATAGAGATAGTATAATTAAACCGACCGGAAGTGATTATCCGGTCGGTTTTGTATATGTTTACAATTCGATTAAGCGAAGTAAACAAATCAGAATATGGCGTGTTCGAGGCGTAACAGATATTCCTTCTTTTCAACTCCGCCGGCGTAGCCTACCAAGTTGGCGTTGACTCCTACAACTCTGTGGCAGGGAATGATTATCGCTATGGGATTATTATGGCACGCCATACCTACGGCTCGCGCCGCACCGGGCTTTCCGACAGCGGCTGCGATCTCGGAATATGTGCGCGTAGTGCCGTAGGGTATCTTCAGCAGCTCGCGTCTCACGGCGAGCGCGAAATCGGAGCCTTCGCCGGTCAGCGGCAGGTCGAACTCGCGGCGCACTCCGCCGAAATACTCCTTTAACTGCATCTGCGTCTCGATAAGCAGGCGGCTTTCGCGCGTTTCGGCGGCTTTGCCGGAATAATATGACAGCTTGCATATACGCCCGTCCTTTTCCGCGATAAAAAGCCTTCCTACCGGGCTGTCAAAAACCGTTTCGTTCACACCGCCTCACCTCCGTTGTGAACATTATAACACACTGCCCCGTTCCTTTCAACCGCTTTGTAGCAAACCCCGCTTTTGCCGAATAGAATATCATATAAAAGCAGAAGCGGGGAGTGTAATTATGAATCACGGTGAAAAAAGCACGCATTATTTTCTCGGCGCAAACAGCGGCGAGGGTTTCGTATCACGTTTCGACGAGCTTGACTGTATGCTCGGTCTCAACAGGAAAATAATCATCAAAGGCGGACCCGGCACGGGCAAATCCCGTATGATAAGGCGAGTCGCGGAGCATTACGAAGAAAAGGGGAAGGCGGTCGAATATGTCCACTGCTCCTCCGATCCCGATTCGCTTGACGGAATAATCGTCGACGAGCTCGGAATATGTATTGCCGACGGAACCGCGCCGCATATTCTCGAAGCCGATCTGCCGGGCGTCCGCGACAGCATCGTCAACACGGGTGATTTCTGGGACGAAAAGGCGCTCGCCGCCGAAGCGGACGCCGTCGACGACCTGCGCAAGCGCATCAAGCACGAGTATAACTCCGTCTACCGCTCACTCAAAGGCGCGGAGCGGCTGAAAACCGATAACTTCAACATAGTCGACGCGGGCGTCAAGCGCGAAAAACTGAAAGCGTACGCGCAGCGGCTCGTCCGCAGAGAGATACCTATTTCAGACGAGGCGTCGCCTTACTATTACCGACGCTACCTTTCCGGCATAACGCCGCGCGGCGTGCTGGTATTCTGGAACACGGTCAGAGCGCTGTGCGACAGGGTTTATGTTCTGAACGACGAATACGGCGTAGGCAGATATATCCTCGAAGAACTCCGCACGGCGGCGGTGCTTCGGCGCCAAAGCGCGATTGTTTGTCTCTGCCCGCTCTATGAGGGCGAGGTCGTAGAGCACCTGCTTCTTCCGGAGCTGCGCCTCGCTTTCGTAACGTCGAACGAATACCACGCGTTTACGGATGAGCCTTTCAAGCGTATAAATATGCAGCGGTTTTACGATAACGAACACGTCCGTTCGCTCCGCACCCGCATACGGTTCAA
>JAFTEJ010000018.1 GCA_017453725.1 Clostridia bacterium
AAAAGTCCGAAGAAGCCGAAGTTCAGACGGAAGAAGTTAAGTAAGCAAGGCTTATAATAAAAGAGGACGCCCCCGGGCGTCCTTTTTTTGTTGTAAAAGACGAGCAACTGTGAGCGGCAGCGAGCATCATAACTGCCGCCGAAGGCGGCATCATAGTTGTAAACTGCAAAATGACAGCGAAGCTGTCATTTCGAGGAGCCGCGCAGCGCCGACGAGGAATCCCACGGGCTCGCGCTGACGCGTGAGCAATGATATATTTGCGGGCTTCGCCGCAAATATGATAAACGCTTTGCGTATGATATATCGGCTCCGCCGATATGATATACTGCCTGCGGCAGCATTAAGGACCAAACCGCTCCCTGCGGTCGCAGTTTGAATATATCGCGGGCGGCGGGCGCAGCCCGCTTTCAAGTTACCGAACGGCATCGTAACGATACGTTCCGGCGGGCGATCAAGATCGCCCCTACGGTTTGCACTTGCGGCGACGCTTGTTAAAAAAACGCTTTATCTTGCTTTCGGATGTGTTTCGGCTGTGACGATGCGCTTCGCAGAGGTTGTAGGGGCGATTTTAATCGCCCGCGGCTTATTCAAACCGCGACGGCGGTTTGTTCCTTAATACCGCCGCAGGCGGTATATCACGCCGGCGGTACGCCGGTATATCATACGCGCAGCGTATATCATACCGCCGTAAGGCGATATATCATTGCGAACGCCTCGGCGTTCGCCTTCCGCAGCCCGTCGGTTTCACCCTCACACAATTCACACTTGAATTGTTTGAGGGTTTGTGCTATACTAACCATTATAATAGATAGGTATGCGCAAAAACGCGCGCCGGAACGCAGGTGAAATTTATGCAGTACAACTTCTCACAGAAATTCGCGTCCCTCAAGCCGTCGGCGGTCAGGGAGATACTCAAATCCGACGCGGGCAAAAACAACGTGCCCTTCTCCGCGGGCAACCCCGCCGCGGAATCCTTCCCGTCGGACTTCGTCCGCCGCGCCGCGGAGCAGATACTCGAATCGCGCCCCGTCGAGGCGCTGCAGTACGGCATCAGCGAGGGCTGGGCGCCGCTGCGCGAAACGCTGAAAAAGTGGTGCGAGGAGCGATGCGGGATAGATATGTCCAAAAACGAGCTTATCGTCGTCAGCGGAGCGCAGCAGGGGATAGAGCTGACCGCGAAGGTGCTCTGCAACGAGGGCGACACCGTCGTCGCGGAGGACCCCAGCTTCATCGGGGCGCTCAACGCCTTCCGCTCCTGCGGGCTGAAGCTTGCCGGCGTGCCGCTTGACGCGGACGGCGCCGACCCCGCCGCGCTCGAACGCGCTCTCGCCTCCGATCCGAAGGCGAGGCTCGTCTACCTCATCCCGACCTTCCAGAACCCGACCGGCATAACTGCCTCAGCCGCCCGCCGCGCCGAGCTCTACGAGGTCGCGCGCAAGTATAACGCGATCATCCTCGAGGACGACCCCTACCGCGAGACCCGCTTCGCCGGCGCCGACGTGCCGACGATAAAGAGCATGGACTCCGACGGGCGCGTCGTCGACTGCGGCTCCTTCTCGAAGGTGCTTTCCGCCGGTCTGCGCGTCGGCTTCGTCGTCGCCGCGCCGGAGCTTATCGCGAAGATCACCGTCGCGAAGCAGTGCTCCGACGTGCACACGAATATGCTCGCGCAGATGATAGTCGACAGCTTCGTCAACGCCGGCCACATCGAAGCGCACATCGCAAAAATCCGCCGCATCTACGGGCGCAAATACGCGCTGATGGCGGATGGCGCGGCGAAATACTTCCCCGAGGGCGTTACGATGACCGCGCCGGAGGGCGGACTTTTCACCTGGTGCGGGCTCCCGAAGGGGAGCGACGCGCTGGCGGTAACGGCGCTCGCCAAGGAGCGCGGCGTTTCCGTTGTGCCCGGGCTGGCGTTCTCCGTCAGGGAGGGCGAGAACGTGCCGTTCATACGCCTTAACTACTCCACGCCGTCCGACGAGCAGATCGAACGCGGCATGGCGATCCTCGGCGGCGTTTTGAGCGAATATGTCGCCGGACTGAACGAATGAGAGAGGTATATATATTATGGAAGAGAATATCAAAAAGAAGATAAGCTTCAGCGCGATACAGCCGAGCGGCACGCCGACCATCGGCAACTACTTCGGCGCGCTCAAGAACTGGGCGGCGCTGCAGGAGGAGTTCGACTGCATCTACGCCATCGCCGACCTGCACGCTCTGACCGTCCGGCAGGAGCCGGCGGAGCTCCGCAAACGCACGCTTTCCGCGATCTCGCTCGCGATCGCCTGCGGCATCGACCCTTCGCGCAGCCTGCTTTTCGTGCAGAGCCACGTCCACACCCACGCGGAGCTCGCGTGGATACTCAACTGCTGGACGCCCTTCGGCGAGCTTTCGCGCATGACGCAGTTCAAGGATAAGTCGCAGAGCCATTCCGATAACGTCAACGCAGGGCTTTTCGACTACCCCGTGCTTATGGCGGCGGACATCCTGCTTTACAACGCCGACGTCGTGCCCATCGGCAGCGACCAGAAGCAGCACCTGGAGCTCGCGCGGAACATCGCCGTGCGCTTCAACGGGAGCTTCCCCGACGTCTTCACCGTGCCCGAGCCGTATATGCCGAAGCAGGGCGCGCGCGTGATGAGTCTGCAGGACCCCGTGAAGAAGATGTCGAAGTCCGATCCCAACCCGAACGCCTACGTTTCCATGCTCGACGACCGCGACACGATCGTGCGCAAGTTCAAACGCGCCGTCACCGATTCCGGCGCCGAGGTGCGCCGCGGCGAGGGCAAGGACGGCATCAACAGCTTGATAGATATCTACTGCGCCGCCTCCGGCGCCTCGCCGGAGCAGGTCGAGCGCGAGTTCGAGGGCAAAGGCTACGGCGAATTCAAGCTCGCGGTCGGCGAGGCCGTCGCCGATGTGATGGACCCCATCCGCGCCGAGTATGAGCGTCTGATGGCGGACAAGGCGTACCTCGATAAGGTCTGCGCCGACGGCGCCGACGCCGCGCTGTACGTTTCCGGCAAGACGCTGAGGAAGGTTTATAAGAAAGTCGGACTGCTGCCGAGAGCATAAGCCGAGTAAAATGGCAGAATGTTGTGTAGCCGAAAGGTATCACTTTACATACAATCATCTAATAAAACACGAATATTAAACAAAACTGTCTAGTTTAAATCGTGAGGAGGATTATATGGGTAGGAAATGCTTTTTGATTTTGATTATGACTTTGCTCATTTCGGGATGCTCAAATGGGGGAATCCACGAATCGAGTGCATCGAGTAATTACAGTTTAATAAAGGACTCAACTGATAAAGGGGCCGTATTTAGTTTTAGCGAAACATCGGATTGCAGTTCTAGCTCATCTATTCAAACAGAACCAATAAAAGAGTATAGTTTGTCAGAGTTTTTGTCGAAATATGAATACGCTGATATTGATATACTGTTGAATAATCCAAAAGAGTTTTTAATGGATTATTATGAACTTCGCAATCACCTAACATGGGGTAATTTTCAAGGTGATGAATGGTATAGACGCGGTTACGAAGAGAGGCAGCAGCAAGTCACGCTTTTTAATAATACAGTTGAAATAGCAGGATTAAGTCATGTTGATATTCTTACCGATTTTGAAATACGAATAAAATACAATTCGTATTATAATGAAGGAGTGGATATTGATTATTGGAAATGTGGCATAATCATTTCAAAAGAAATGATTCATATGTTTGGAGAAGCAAGTGAGATAAAAATTGACTTTGTAAAAGCAAGCGAAGATGACTTGTATAAGTTTTGGAGTGATGGTCAAATAGAATTGCAGTGTATTGATAATTACTACCAAGAGGCGAAGAAGACAGTTTCCAAAGACAATTGGTATTTTTACGAATTAACATGCAACGATCTATATCTAGGCGCTTCTAATAATGAGTTATATTTCAATTTGCATATCAAATCACACTACGATTATTAAGTGGATAGAATGATTTCAAACAATTAAAGAAATAATCTCACAGAGTATTGTTCGCTATTTGGATCATTGAGTTTATAATAATAGATTACAGAGAAAACAAGAGATATACAAAAGTATAGAAGTATTTACACTTACATTTGGATGAGAAGATGAGATAATGCTTTTGTAAATTGATAACTTGCGCCGATTTCACTGCGAAGCAATTTCACTGTCTCGCTTCGGCGAGACAATATCACTGCGAACGCAAAGCGTTCGCAATTGGGAGCTTATGGACAACACAACCGTCTACGTCACATTTACATCGCTGCCCTTCGGATGGGTGCTCGCGGCGTTCGCTATCGCGGCGCTGATGTGCTTCTTCGCGTCGCCGTTCGCGCGGCGGCTCGCGATACTCATCGGCGCGATCGACGTCCCGAACGACGACCGCAGGGTACACCGCAAGCCCGTTCCGCGAATGGGCGGCCTTGCCATATTCATCGCGTTCGCGACGGCGACGATGTGCTTCTATCCCTACCTCGATAAAAGCTACTTCGGCTTCCTCGCGGGAGGGGCGGTGCTCGTGACCGGCGGCATAATCGACGATAAATACGACCTGCGCCCGATGCAGAAATTCTCCTTCCAGCTCGTCGCCTCCGGAGTCGCCGTGGCGTCGGGCGTGCGCATAGAGATTCTCAACAACATCCTGATTTTTTCCTCAAAGGAATATATATCCCTCGGCTGGCTCTCCGTGCCGGTGACGATGGGCTGGATAATCCTGCTCATCAACGCCGTCAACCTCATCGACGGACTTGACGGACTCGCCGCCGGCGTGGCGAGCATTTCATCGCTGACCCTGCTTATCATCGCGGTGCTGCTCAACGACGCGCCATCAGCTATCATGACCGCCTCGCTCGCGGGCGCCTGCATCGGTTTTCTGCCCTTCAACTTCAACCCAGCGAGGATCTTTATGGGAGAAACCGGCGCGTCCTTCATCGGCTACGTCCTCGCCTGCGTTTCGGTCGCGGGACTTTTCAAGATGTACGCCGTCGTTTCGGTCGCCGTGCCGATAATCATTCTCGGCCTGCCGATATTCGAGATAGTGTTCTCGGCGGCGCGGCGCATCCTCAAGGGGCAGTCGCCCGTCCACGCCGATAAGAAGCACATACATCACCGCCTGCTCGCGCTCGGGCTTTCTCATAAGCAGTCGGTCGTTTTCATTTACGCCATCTGCGTGACGCTCGGCGCGGTCGCGGTGCTCTTCGTGCTCGGCAAGGAGCGTATCGCGCTGCTTGTCATCACCCTCGCGGTCGCGGTGGTCGTCGGCTTCGCGCTCAAGCGCGTCAACGCCACGCCGATTGCGCTTTACCGCAAGATCAAGTGGTGGTTCATCGGGCTGCGCGACCCCGAAGCCGCCGAGCAGACCGCCGAAGCCGCCAAGGCCGACGAGCTCGGCAGAAACACGCACAAGCACCTCAAGCCGAAGGATAAGAAGGATGAATGAATTGCGCCTGAAGGCGCATGAATTGACGCCTCCGGCGTCATGAATTGCAAGCTTCGCTTGCATGAAGGAGCAAATCGGCGGAGCCGATTTGAATAATATCTCTCCCTCAGTCATCGCCGCAAGCGGCGCTGACAGCTTTTGCCCGTTTGCGGTACCCGATATGCGCATCGGGCGATAAATCACCCTCGCGCCTATCGACCGCGGCGCTTCCTCGCCCTCCCTTATTCCGCCACCGGCGGCGGTCGGGCTCGTCACCCCTCAGAGGGAGCCAAGG
>JAFTEJ010000019.1 GCA_017453725.1 Clostridia bacterium
ACACAGCGCTTACGCGTGACGGACGCGAAGCGGACGGCACAATATATTCAAATCGGCACAGCCGATTTGCTCCTTACCTCTTCACTATTCACTATTACCTCTTCACTGCGAAGCTCACTCCGCCTTCAGCGCGGAGTAAGCTTCAGCCCTGTCCGCCGCCTTGAAAAACGCCGTTACCTTCAGGATCCTTCGACTGCGGCTTCGCCTTCGCTCAGGATGACAAAACGGCTGCTGACGGCGGGGGATCCTTCGGGCTTCGCCCTCAGTATGACATAAACACAGCGCTTACGCGTGACGGACGCGAAGCGGACGGCACAATATATTCAAATCGGCACAGCCGATTTGCTCCTTACCTCTTCACTATTCACTATTACCTCTTCACTATTCACTATTACCTCTTCACCGCGAAGCTCACTCCGCCTTCAGCGCGGAGTAAGCTTCAGCCCTGTCCGCCGCCTTGAAAAACGCCGTTCCGGCGACGAGCATATCGCAGCCGGCGTCGCGGAACTGCGCGGCGTTGCTTACGGTCGCGCCGCCGTCGGCTTCTATGATGATATTCCTGCTGCCGATCAGCGCCTTCGCCTCGGCGATTTTCTTTATACATTCCGGGATCGCGCCCTGCCCGCCGAAGCCCGGCTCGACGGTCATTATCAGAATCAGATCGAGGTCGTCGAGGTAGGGCTCAAGCGCGGAAACCGGCGTCTTCGGCTTGACAGAAACGCCCGCGAGCACCCCCGCTTCACGTATGCGGCGAAGGTCGGAGACGGGGTCGTCGGTCGCCTCGATATGTATCGTGATTATATCGCTGCCGGCGGCGACGAAGTCGTCGATATAGCGCCCCGGCTTCTCGATCATCAGGTGGATATCGAAGCAGAGCGCGCTCGAACGGCGCAGCGACCTGATAAGCACCTGCCCGAAGGTCATGTTCGGCACGAACGCGCCGTCCATAACGTCGAGGTGGACGGCGTCGAGCCCCAGTGCGCGTATATTTTCCAGCTCCTCGCCCAGGCGGGCGAAATCCGCCGAAATCAGCGACGGCGCGACTCTCATTTGCGCTGCTCCTTTCGTTTTCGCGCCGCGGCGGAGGCGTTCCCCCGCGCGGCCGCGGTAACCGCCGGCGGCTCCGGCGCGTAATCTGTTAGAGACGAGCGGTACGCGGTGCGTCCGCTTTTGATATAAGTGGGAAGGGCGGGGCGACTCGCCCTTTTCGTGACGGCAAAACCGCTTCTTTCCACTAATTCTCCATTTATACATAGTATATTATAACAGGTGTTCCGGAAAATATCAAGTAGTGGATTAAGGAAAATTGCCCGTACGAACACCGAAGCGTTCTCAATGAATTGCCTTTGGCAATTTGAATATATTCAAATCGGCGAGCCGATTTGCACCTTCATGACGCGCTTGCGCGTCAATTCATGATTGCGTAAGCAATCAATTCATGGCGAATCCGATTCATTGCGGGCGGAGACGCGTCTTCGCCGCTACACCTCATCCGACGTGAACGCCGGCTATGCCGGCTCCCCTCAAGGGGAAGGCTTGACGCTCGCCAATTCATTGCGAGCGGCAACGCTCGCGTTTATATTTCCATTGACATAATCCCGCGCGGGTGTTATAATATAATTTGTTGAAATATACTCGCGGAAAGGAAGCTGAATCCATATGAAAAAACTCATCGGCATCATACTCAGTATCTGCGTGATCGCGGGAACGCTCCCGTCGGTCGCGATCGCGGCGTCCGCCGAAGCGACGGACGAGCCCATCTTCCGTATGGGCGTGATGAGCGACCACCAGCTCACCGGCACCACCGGCGCGAACATGGAAGCCACCATCGCTGCGATGAACTACTTCCACGAACACGGCGTCGACGTCGTCATTGAGGCGGGCGACATAGCCGACAGCAACCCCGAAACCATATACCCTTACTTCATGCAGCAGTATAACTCCATAATCGGCGAGGACGTCCCGCTCGTCGCCGTTCCCGGCAACCACGACATCTGGGCGGACAACACGCTGAACGTCTACCGTCAGTACTTCGGCGAGCCGAACAAGCACCTTGTCATCGGCGGCTACCACTTCATCGTCATCTCCTCCAACCCGTCGCTCGGCACCGCCACCAACGGTAACTACGGCTACTCCGAAAAGCAGTACGCCCGCACGGAGCTCGCGGCGGCGCAGGCGGACACCCCGGAGGGACAGCCGATATTCGTGCTCACCCACCAGCACGTATCGAACACCGTCTACGCCAGCGGACCCGACGCCGGATGGTGCAACGACTTCCTCCACGGCATAATCGAAAGCTATACGAACGCCGTCCACTTCTCCGGACACTCCCACGCGGTGCTGGAGGACGAGCGCTCGATATGGCAGGGCGACTTCACCGCGATAGGCACCGCATCCCTCTCCTACACCGAGCTCGAGAACGGCAAGGCCAACGGCTCCGTGCCGCCCGAAGCCTCCCTCGCGAAGCAGTACCTCTACGTCGAGATCTACTCCGACCGCATCGAGATAACCCGCGTCAAGGCCTCCACCGGCAAGCAGATAAAGGATAAGTGGGTGCTCGACCTGCCGCTGCAGAAATCCACCTTCAAATACACCGACGCGCGCGCCGACGCGCGCACCGCGCCCTACTTCGAAGAAAACGCCTCCGTCGAGGCCTCCATGTCCGGAAGCAACCTCACAGTCACCTTCGACGCGGCGCGCCACGACGACTTCGTCCACTCCTACGGGCTGAAGCTCTACAAGAACGGCGCCGCGAACCCGGTCAGCGACATCTCCATCTTCTCCGACTTCTACAAGGGGCTGGAAACCATGTCGAAGACCGTCTCCTGGACCTTCAGCGGAGTCGCGGAGGAATACGCCGTCTACCGGCTCGAGGTGACGCCCATCGAATCCTTCGGCAAGCGGGGCGAGCCGCTGGTCTACGAATTCGCCTCCGTCAAACAGCTCAACGTACCCGCCTTCACGCGCGGCAAACTCTTCACCGTCGACTTCGCCACCGGCGAGGCGCGTAACGCCGTCAGCGCGCTCGAAGTCAAGCGCACCGGCGGCAGCGTTGAAAAGGTCGGCGACAAATACGCCTATATCCCCTGCGAGGACTCGAAGCTGACCGTCACGATGACCAACTCCTACTACACGCTGACCCAGAAGAAGCTGACGCTGGAGGCGGTCTTCACCGTCAACTCCCTCGGCAGGGAGCAGACGCTCGCCTCCTGCTATTCCAACGGCGGACTGCGCCTCTGGATCGGCGAGGACGGCAAGCTCCGCGCCACCGCCAACAAATCCGACAAGACCGACCTCGAAATAGTATCCGAAAGCACCGTCAGGTGCGGCGCGGTCTGCAACGCCGCCGTCACCTACGACAACAAGAACCTCACCCTCTGGCTCGACGGCGAAGCGGTCGCCTCCGAAGCGATGACCGGCAACGTCAACTACAACAGGACCGCCAGATACGGCATAGGCTCCGACCCGAACGGCGACAATCCGCTTGACGGCGTTATCTTCACGGCGAGCCTCAACTCCTCCGCGATGGGCGAAGCCGACCTGAAGGCGCTCAGCGACGACCTCGCAAACGGCTGCGACGTTCAGGTCCTCGCCCCCGCGCTCGAACAGCTCCGCCGTTCTGAAATGCTCCGCGCGCTCAACCCGGATAACGCCGTTCTGAACAAGATACTCGACTACTACGAAGCCGAGATCGGCGCCCTGACCGAATCCGCCTACGTCACGCCTTCGATAATCGCGAACGCCATAGCCTACCGCGACCTGAGCGAGGACGTCCGCAGCACGAACGGCACGAACCTCACCGCCTACGCGATCCCCGCGATAAGCGGAGTCGAGCACAAGGCGAGCTACGCCGAGGGCGAAGCGCCCGTCCCGACCTTCACGAACACCGAGTCGGTAACGCTCGACGGCGAACCCTATTCCGCGGGCGATCCCATCGGCAGCGGCAGCCATACGCTCGTCGCCTGTAACGGCTGGCGCGTGGCGGGCGTGCAGTTCACCGTCGGCAGCACCGCCGCCCCCGTCATCTACGGCGTCGAGGACGGAAAGACCTACGATCTTTCGACCGTTGACGCTCCCGCGATAACCTGGGAGCCCTCCGGGCTCGAGGCGCTGCTCGATAATCAGCCCTACGCCGCCGGAACCCCCGTCACCGAGGACGGCTGGCATATATTCACGCTCCCCTGCGACGGCTCGACGCTGGTCTACGCCTTCAAGATCGAGCACTCGGTAGTGAAAATCAAAGGCGACCTCGACGGGGACGGCGAGATCACCGTTTCCGACGCGCTCCGCGCGCTGCGTATGGCGGCCGGGCTCATCACCGTCGATCCCGACGCCGATGTCGACGGCGACGGCGACGTCACGGTCGGCGACGCGCTGAAGATCCTCCGCGTCGCGGCCGGACTGCTGACAGAGGTTTAAGCCGCTCCGTCAGCCTCCCCTGTGGCGCCGCTTCGCGGCAGATACAACCCCCACGAAAGGAACCAACCGTATGCTCAACGACAGCATCTCCGTTTACAAAAACGGCTTCGACCCATACGCGCACACCGAGCTGCGCCTCCACCGCAACACGCGCCGCGCCGTCGGACTGCTTTCCGGCAACCTCGTTTCCAACAGCCGCAGCGAAAACTCCGGCGTCAGCGCACGCGTTTACCGCGGCGGCGTCTACGGCTTCGCCGCAGACAGCGAAATGACCGACGAACGCGTCGCCGCCGTGCTGAAAACCGCCACCGAAAACGCCGCGTTCATGGACGCGCACGCCGGCAAGGGCAAGGGCGCACTGCCCTTCCTCCCCTGCGCCTCCGTCGACACCGCGAAGCCCTACGACGACGTTCCGCAGTCGGTGATGATAGACTTCGCCCGTCAGCTCGACGACTACATCGTCAAAAGCTGCCCGAAGCTCACCGGCCGCACGATCTCCGTCCGCTGCGACTCGATGGAGAAGCTGCTGCGCGTCGATAACGGCTGCGACAGCCACTCGCTTATGCCCCGCGCCTTCATCTACTGCGACTTCTCCGCGGAAACCGACTCCGGCGTCACCGTCGAGCTCTACGACGTCGTCGGCGGCTTCGGCGGCTTCGCGGACAACTTCACCGACCCCGCCCTGCTCCATCCCTTCGTCGACCGCCTCTACAAGCGGCTGATGGAGAAGCGCGAGGGCGTCTACGCCGACGCGGGAGTCCACACCTGCATACTCGGCGCGGAGGTCGCGGGCATACTCGCTCACGAAGCGGTCGGGCACACGACCGAGGCCGACCTCGTGCTCGGCGGCTCCGTCGCCGGCCCGATGCTCGGCAAGCGCGTCGCTTCCGATAAGATAACCCTCGTCGACTACGCGCACACGACTCCGTCCGGCCCCGCGCCGCTGCCGATATACGTCGACGACGAGGGCACACCCGCCGAGGACGAGCTCATCATCGACAAGGGCGCGCTCGTCGGCTACATGAACAGCCGCGAGACGGCGCAGCACTTCAATATGAAGCCCCGCGGCAACGCCCGCGCCTACTCCTTTATGGACGAGCCGCTTATCCGTATGCGCAACACCGCGATACTCCCCGGCGCGGACAGGCTCGAGGATATGATCGCCTCCGTCGACGACGGCTACTACTTTATGACCACCAACAACGGCCAGGCGGACACCAACGGCGAATTCATGTTCGGCATCCCCTTCGGCTACGAGATAAAGAACGGCAGGCTCGGACGCGCGATACTCGACACGACCATAACCGGAGTCGCCTTCGAGATGCTGAAAACCGCGGATATGGTCTCCGACCGTATGGACTGGACCTGCTCCGGAATGTGCGGAAAGAAGCAGCCGATGCCGGTCGGCATGGGCGGCCCCGACATCCGCTGCCGCATCATGGTTGGAGGAAGATAATATGAAGTATGAAAAACTGACAGCCGCCGCCGGATACGCGCTCGAAGCGCTGAAAAACGCCGGCGCGGACAAGGCGGTCGTCACCGCCTTCAACGGCAGCACGACCGAATTCAACATAGACGGCGGCGAGTTCTCGCTTATGCGCACCATCTTCAACGAAGGCGTCGGCGTAACCGCCTACGTCGGCGGACGCAACGGCAGCGCCTCCACCAACGCGCTCGACCGCGAAAGCATCGACGGAGCCGCCCGCGACGCGGTCGCCGCCGCGCAGAGCGCCGTTCCCGACGACGCCTGGGACATCTCCCCCGCCTGCGAGCCGCGGGACTTCCCCTCCGGCGTGCTCGAATGCGACCGCGACGCGCTTTTCAGCGCCGTCCGGCAGCTCAAGAACGACGTCGCGGAGCGCTGGCCGAACATCCTCGTCGAACAGCTCGTCGCCTCCTACCACTACGGCGCGAGCGTGAAGATGAACTCCAACGGAGTCCGCTTCACCGGCGAATCGGGGCGCTACGAGGTCTATCTTATGTTCTCCGCGCACGACGGCGACAAGGCCTCCTCCTTCTTCGGCTCCGGCGTGGTCTTCACCGACCCGACGAAGCCGCTCATCGAAATGGGCTCCATCGCCTCCGACCTCGACGCGGTCTCGAAGCAGACCGACCCGAAGTCCGTCAGCGGCAAGTTCGAAGGCACGCTCGTGCTGACTCCCGCGGTGTTCGGCGAGTTCATCGGGCTCGCGGCGGGCAACTTCGCCTCCGGCGGCGTCATCATCGAGGGCACTTCGCCCTGGAAGGACAAGCTCGGCAGGCAGGTCGCCGACCCGCGCCTGAACGTCCGCTTCGCGCCGCTCGATCCCGCGATCGTCTGCGCCGAGCGCGTCACCGAGGACCTCTTCGTCAGCGAGGACTTCGACTTCATAAAGGACGGCGTGCTGCAGTGCTTCCTGCTCTCGCTCTACGCCTCGAACAAGACCGGCTTCGACCGCGCGAAGAACTCCTCCTGGGCGCTCGTCGTCCCCGAGGGCGACACGCCGCTCGAAGAGCTCATCGCCGGGGTCGACAGGGGACTGCTGCTCGGGCGCTTCTCCGGCGGACAGCCCGGCACGAACGGCGACTTCTCCGGCGTAGCCAAGAACAGCTTCCTCATCGAAAACGGCAGGATCACCGACGCCGTGAGCGAAATTATGATAAACGGCAACCTCGCCGATATGCTGTTCCGCCTGCGCGGCATCTCGAAGGAGCGCGTCGCCGACGGCGCCTGCCTCCTCCCCTACGCCGCCTTCGACGGCGTGACCATAAGCAGCAAGTGATTTGCCGCGATGAATTGATTCCGCGCTCTCCCGCCTGTCATTCCGAGGAGCGCAGCGACGAGGAATCCCACAAGCGAACGCAGGGCGTCGGCGTAGGGACGAAGCCCGCTTTCAAGTTGCCGCGCAACTGCAAAAGGAAGGCTCTACGGGCGATTAAAATCGCCCCTACGACCTCTGCGAAGCGCGTCGCCGCAGCCGAAACATATCCGACGGCAAAACAAAGCGTTTTTTCAACAAGCCCCGCCGCAAGCACAAACCGTAGGGGCGATCTTGAGCGCCCGCAACGAGCGCAGCGAGGTAATACGTTCAAATCGGCTTTGCCGAGTTGCTCCTTACCTCTTCACTATTCACTATTCAC
>JAFTEJ010000020.1 GCA_017453725.1 Clostridia bacterium
ACTCTTCAAGCCCCGCGGCTACCCTCAACGCCTTCAGCGCGTCGCCGACGGTGATTTCATCCTCGGGCTCGATTGGATTGTCCGGATAAATTACGTCATAAGGATCTTTTACAATAATAATCTTACCTGCACGTTTAACGTAAGGGTTATCCTTTAACGCCTCTATAGCCGCCTCAGTCGCTTCGGCAGTTTTCTCAACAAGTCTAATGTGAAAACTTTTACCAATCATAGCCGCATACTCGGGGTCTCTTTTTGCTATAGTTTCTCTTTGCTCTGCAGTAAGGACGCAGAGATAATTATCCAGATACTCTTCAATCTCTATCTCCGGAAGGAGTTCCTCAAGACCCACGTAAACCTCATTATCTATGGTATAACACTGTTCATACAAGGTAACACGCAGTTCCCCCGGAATAAAGCCTAACTCTAGCCAATAAGCCAATTCATCTTCATCATTAGGGCTATGATCCCCCCACGCAAACGCCGTTGCCGGAACGATTGCCGCCATAAGCGCCAGACAAAGCAACGCAGCGAGAACGCGTTTATAAAGCTTTTTCATAACTATACCTCCTTTCTTGATTGATTATATCCCAATTAGAGCTCTATGGGAAACACACTTATCATTCCACCGACATAATCGGCTATATACTGAGCGTCGGCATTGTCAACGTCGCCGTCGCCGTCAACGTCTGCCGCGAGCAGCGCGTCGCCCGTCAGCGTTATCTGACCTGCGTAATGGCGCAGCGCCATAAGACAATCAAACATCGTTATATCTTCGTCAAAGTCTATATCGCCCACCATATAGAATTGCGCCGTTATCGTATCGTTCGAATACGGCATCGCGCAGAAGCAGCGCCATTTGCTGATCTGAACAGTATTATTCGAATTATGCTTCATAGTCCCCGGCTTCAGCATATAGCCCGCGTCAGGATACGCCGTCAGGTATACTATCGTATTCGGCTTTGTGAATATCGCGGACGGGCGAACGGTTCCGTGAGTCATAGTATTCGATATGATAACCTGATAGCCCATATCATACAGCGCATCCGGGATATTCAACCTTCCGCCGGTTGCACAAAAGCCGCTTAAATTAGTCGAAGTGGTAACGTTATCAAGAATCCTCTTTTTTATAGACGTGCCGGTATACGATGTATTTGCGGATTTGATAAGCGCTGCCGCACCTGTAACAAACGGCGCAGCCATCGATGTGCCATCCAAATATTCATAAGGAGTATTCCCTATATATGTGCTCAGAATCGATTCTCCCGGCGCAAACAAATCGACGACCTCATCTCCATAGTTCGAAAAATATGCCTTAGTGTCATCGGTCATATCATAAGCAAGTGCACCAACTATAATTACACCCTGTATACCAGACAACTCCTGATACGCCGTGTTGCCATCAATATCGCTGTAATTATTTCCTGCAGATTTTATTAAAAGACCACCATAATTTGAA
Organism: Clostridia bacterium; assembly: GCA_017453725.1. Lineage (GTDB taxonomy): Bacteria > Bacillota > Clostridia > Oscillospirales > RGIG8002 > RGIG8002. The sequence goes on from JAFTEJ010000020.1 coordinate 1,457, forward strand.
TAACCTCGAACAGCCGAGATAACATCATCATCAAATAGGCTAATAGAGACGCTCACATTAGCAATAAAAATATCATTATCTCTCGCATAATTTATAGCTCTTTCAAGCGATGCAGCACTTGGTGAATTATTAGAATTCTCTAGCTTTATTGGTACCATCTCAACATTCCAACAAACACCGGAAACACCTGTTTGATTATTACCCACCGCACCAATTATACCGGCAACGTGTGTCCCATGCCCGTAATTATCATCAGTATACCCCGCTATATTGTCATATGCGTTATACGCAAGGGACATATCGAGGTTATTCACAAGATCTGGGTGTTGATCGTCAACGCCGCTATCAATAACCGCAACCTTGACATAATCATCAAGCTCGGATCCGTCAGTCGCATCACTGCCCGTAATATAGTCCCAAGCTTCAGGAGCACCGATTTTCGGCAATCCCCACTGCGGTATTCCGGATGTTGGAGCATAATTAGGATCGTTTGGAGTGGTATCAAACCCGGCGCAATAATTAGGTCCAACTCGTTTCACAAAACGGTTATTTTTAAGAACATCTATTGCCCTTTCGACAGCCTCATAGCTTTTATCTGCAAGCTTTATATGAAACACTCTTCCGATCATAGATGCATATTCTGGGTCTTTTTCCTTTATAGATAGTTTTTGGGGTTCAGTGAGAACGCAGAGATACTGATCCAAATATGATTCAATCTCAATCTCTGGAAGAATATCCCCGAGATCAGCATAAACCTCATCGTCAAGAGTATAATACTGATTGCACAGTGTAACTTTCAGCTCGCCAGGAACAATACTCCCTGGTTTGAGTGTCTTTACAAACAGAGAATCATCACCTGCAAAAACCGACGCAGGAACAACTGTGAGCGCTAGCGCTAAGCATAGCACGATTGCAAGAATACGTTTGTGCATCTTTCCCATTTTGACTACTTCTTTAATCTTTAAATAATCTTTTAATTCAAGAACGGTTAACCGTCCTAAAATCAGTAAAACTATGCATTGCTTTTGACGTAAAAGTATATCAACTCCCCTGCCATATCAACACAGACTTCAATACTTCCTTTGGCAACCGTCAAAGTAACGCAGTATCTATCCTCAGAAAACAATACTGAAACGCCAGCACTATCAAATCCAATTGAATCAACATCCGTCATAGAGACAATACGCTTCACAATTTCACTCGCTTTCCATTTTGGCAATAAGTATTCATAATAATCCGTTAAAACGCAATTTGAATCATATCTCATCAAATCGCCCGTGTCAGCGTTTACGGAAATTGTGGCGCCGTCGGGGTCGGCGTAGCGGTCGACGACGCTGTAGGTCGGCTTGCCGTCGCCGCTTTCGCTTGTTTTTATCACAGAGGACTTCTGATAAACGAAGGTCCTGCTTTCTCCGGCGATGCGGTATGTGACCGCCGGCATATTATCCTTCATAAAGTCGCCCTCGATAACGACCTCCGGCTCTTCAGTTGACGGAGTCTGTGTACCGTCGGGCTTATCGGGCGTTTCGCTTCCCTGCCCGCCGTGGTTTTCGGAGCCGCTGTTTCCGCCGTTCTGCGAGGAGTCGCCGTTTATCACCGGCGTTCCCTCACCGCCGGGAACGCTTCCGGGGTTTTCCGAGTCCGGCGCGGAGCTGCCGTCGGGCTCGCCGCCGTCGCTTCCGGTGGAAGCTATTACGCCGGGGGTTTCGGTTCCGCTGTTCGGATGAACGAGGTTATCGTTCCGCCACGCGCCGCTCACGTTGATCGCAACGAGCGCCGCCGCGACCACGACGATAAACGCCGCGGCGACGGCCGCGTATTTCATCCAAGGCTTAAAGCTCAGGCGTTTACCGAGCGCTTCGTTTTTTTCGTCTATTCTTTTGTAAAGCTCATTCGTATATTCGGAAATATCTTTCATAGTATCTTACCCTCCTTTTCCAAGAGAGAACGGAGTTCCTTTTTGGCGCGATAAATGAGATTATCGACCTGCTTTTTGCTCTTCTTCATCACCTTCGCCGCCTCTTCGTAGGTCATATCCTCAAAGTAGACGAGGTGGACGGCGACGCGCATAACCTCCGGAAGCTTGCACAGCGCGGCGTTCAGCTCGCGCTTGCGCTCGTCGGCGAGCACCTTTTCCTCCAGCTCAGCCCGCTCCGCCGCGTTCTCCGCTTCGGAAAGCTCCGTGAACGTCACCCTCCCGCGGCGCCTTACGCAGTCGAGGGCGCGGCTCTTGCCGAGCATATAAACGTAGGTCTTCAGGCTGACTTTGAAGTTGAACTTCTTATAAACAAAGAGGTCGCTCATTACGTCGAGCGCGATATCCTCCGCGGAGTGGAAATCGCCGACGTAACGGCCGATGAAGAAAACGAGGCCGAAGAACAATTCATCCATTATTTCGGCGGCGGCGCTGTCGTCGCCTTCAAGGTAACGCCGGTATCTGGCGGCACAGTCGTCCATTTGCAAGCCTCCTTGTAATGACGCCCCTTCATCCCTTATACGAACGGGCGGCGAAAAATCCTTATACTTATCCCTCAATTTTATTATAAATGAGTTTTGCGTTCCCGTCAACAGCGCCCCAAGGCGGTATTCAGAGCGCTTTCAACGCCGAACGGCGCGAAAAGATCGTTTCCAATACCGGCGTATCCCTGATCTGCGCGCCCAAAAAGGGCGTGCTTTTTTCACAAAAAATTCATTGACATTCAAAATGAATCTACATATAATTATGGAGTATGTAAAAATGAGGCAGTTCGCTGGTGCGGAGCAAGTCACCGGCAGAAAGGATCGTAATAATGATTAAAAAGCTTGCAAAAAGCGTTCGCGAATACAAGCGCCCGACTGTGCTGACGCTCGTTTTCATCGTGCTCGAAGCGATAATCGAATGCATTATCCCCTTCATCACGGCGCGGCTCGTCAACAACATCCAGAACGGAGTCGAGATGGGCTTCGTCATCAGGACCGGCGCGATACTGCTCGTCATGGCGATCGCTTCGCTCGCCTGCGGCGGCCTCGCCGGGCTCACCTGCGCGAAGGCGTCCGCCGGATTCTCGAAGAACCTGCGTCGCGACCTTTTCCACCGCATTCAGGGCTTCTCCTTCGCGAATATCGACAGGTTCTCCACCTCCTCGCTCGTCACCCGCATGACAACGGACGTGAACAACGTGCAGATGTCGTTCATGATGATAATACGCATCGCCGTCCGCGCCCCGATGATGCTGATATTCTCCGTCATAATGGCGTTCATTATGGGCGGATGGCTCGCTGCGTCGCTCGTGCTGATAATCCCCTTCCTCGTCTTCGGGCTCGTTATGATAGCCAAGAAGGCGATGCCGGCGTTCCGCCGCGTCTTCCGCAAATACGACCGGCTGAACGAATCGGTCGAGGAGAACGTCTCCGCGATGCGCGTCGTCAAGGGCTTCGCCCGCGAGGACTTCGAGAAGCGGAAGTTCAACGCCGCCGCCGAGGATATATGCGGCGATTTCACCCGCGCCGAGCGCATCGTCGCCGTCAACTCCCCGCTGATGCAGATATGCATCTATTTCAATATGATATTCGTGCTGCTCGTCGGCTCCTACCTCGTGCTTAAGTTCTCCGGCAGTTACATCAACGTCGGCGAAATGACCGCGATGCTGACCTACGGCATGCAGATACTCATCCAGCTCCAGATGCTCTCGATGATCTACGTCATCCTCACGATGTCCGCCGAAAGCGCCCGCCGTATAACCGAGGTGCTCGACGAGGAGCGCACCGTCACCAATCCCGATAACCCCGTTTACGACGTTCCGGACGGCTCGGTCGAGTTCCGCGACGTCCGCTTCAAGTATTCCGAGGAGGCGAAGCTTTACGCGCTCGACGACATCGACCTGAAAATCGAATCCGGAATGACCGTCGGCGTTATCGGCGGCACCGGCGTCGGCAAGTCCACGCTGGTCCAGCTCATCCCCCGCCTCTACGACGCCACCGAGGGCAGCGTCCTCGTCGGCGGCAGGGACGTCCGCGAATACGACCTCGAAACGCTCCGCAACTCCGTCGCGATGGTGCTGCAGAAGAATCTGCTCTTCACCGGCACGATAAAGGATAACCTCCGCTGGGGCAACGAAAACGCCGGCGACGAGGAGCTTATCGAGGCTTGCAAACTCGCGCAGGCGGACTCCTTCATCACCTCCTTCCCCGACGGATACGACACTATCATAGAGCAGGGCGGCACGAACGTTTCCGGCGGTCAGAAGCAGCGCCTATGCATCGCCCGCGCCCTGCTGAAAAAGCCGAAGATACTCATCCTCGACGACTCCACGAGCGCCGTCGACACCCGCACCGACGCGCTCATCCGCGCCGGCTTCAAAAGCTACATACCCGAGACGACCAAGATAATAATCGCTCAGCGCGTCGCCTCCGTTATGGACGCGGATATGATCATAATCATGGACGGCGGCACCATAACCGCCGTCGGCACGCACTCCGAGCTGCTCGAAAAGAGCGACATCTACCGCGAGATCTACGAGCAGCAGACGAACGGAGGTGAGCTCGATGAGTAACACGCGCGTTCCCGCTCCGAGAGGCGGCAGAGGCCCGCAGGGCCCGCGCCCGCCGATGCAGAAGGGGCTTTTCGGCAGGATAGTCAAGGCGCTTTTCAAGGCGTACCCCGGCTACGCGACGCTGACCGTCATATGCGTACTGCTCTCCGCCTTCGTCACCGCGATACCCGCGACCTTCCAGCAGCGCGTGCTCGACATCCTCGTCGACTCGCTCGATAAAGGCCTGACCTGGGAAGTCGCCAAGACGCAGATACTCCCCCTCGTCTTCCTGCTGATAGGGCTCTACGTCATTTCGCTCATCCTAATGACGGTGCAGAGCCAGGTCGCCGCGATAATGACGCAGGGCTTCCTCAACAAGATGCGCTGCCGTATGTTCGACGATATGCAGTCGCTCCCGATACGCTTCTTCGACCGCAAGAAGACCGGCGACATAATGAGCTACTACACCAACGACATCGACACGCTCCGCCAGCTCGTTTCGCAGTCGCTGCCAAACATCCTGCGCTCCGGCGTCATCGTGCTGACCGTGCTCTTCATAATGCTCTGGTACAGCCTCTATATGACTCTCATCATTATGCTCGGAGTCGCGGCGATGCTCTTCGTATCAAAGAAGATCGGCGGCGGCAGTGCGAAATACTTCGTGCGGCAGCAGAAGTCTGTCGGAAAGGTCGAGGGCTACGTCCAGGAGATGATGAACGGCCAGAAGGTCGTCAAGGTCTTCTGCCACGAGGACAGGGCGAAGGCCGACTTCGACGAGATCAACGAGGAGCTCTACCACGACGCTTACCGCGCTCACGGCTACGCCAACAGTATGGGCCCCGTCATTATGAACATCGGCAACGTGCTCTACGTCATATGCGCCGCCGCGGGAGGACTTTTCCTGCTCTCCGGCTTCGGCAACATAGGCATTTCCGGTATGCCCTTCACAATAGGCATCGTCGTTTCGTTCCTGAATATGACAAAGCAGTTCACCGGCAACCTCAATCAGGTCACGCAGCAGTTCAGCTCCATCGCGATGGGACTCGCCGGAGCCGGCAGAGTCTTCGCGCTGATGGACGAGAAGCCTGAGGATGATAACGGCTACGTCACGCTGGTCAACGCCGTCGAGAACCCCGACGGCTCCGTCACCGAAACGAGCGAGCACACCGGGCGCTGGGCGTGGAAGCACCCGCACGGCGACGGCACGCTCACCTATACTCCCCTGCGCGGCGACGTCCGGCTCGTCGACGTGGACTTCTCCTACATCGAGGGCAAGCAGGTGCTCTATGACGTTTCCGTCTACGCGGAGCCCGGTCAGAAGGTCGCCTTCGTCGGCGCCACCGGCGCGGGCAAGACGACGATTACCAACCTCATCAACCGCTTCTACGACATCGAGGACGGCAAGATCCGCTACGACGGCATAAATATCAACAAGATAAAGAAGGCCGACCTGCGCCGTTCGCTCGGCATAGTGCTGCAGGACGTCAACCTCTTCACCGGCACGGTTATGGAAAACATCCGCTACGGCAACCTCGAGGCGACGGACGAGGAATGCGTAAACGCCGCGAAACTCGCCGGCGCGGACGACTTCATCACCCGCCTCCCCAACGGCTACGAGACCATGCTCACCGGCAACGGCGCGAACCTCTCTCAGGGACAGCGCCAGCTCATCTCCATCGCCCGCGCCGCCGTCGCGGACCCGCCCGTTATGATACTCGACGAGGCGACCTCCTCCATAGACACCCGCACCGAAGCCATCGTTCAGCGCGGTATGGATAAGCTGATGGAGGGACGCACCGTCTTCGTCATAGCGCACAGGCTCTCGACGGTTATGAACTCCGACGTCATAATGGTGCTCGACCACGGCAGGATAATCGAGCGCGGCACGCACAATGACCTTCTCGCGCAGAAGGGCACGTATTACCAGC
>JAFTEJ010000021.1 GCA_017453725.1 Clostridia bacterium
ATATCGCCGCAAGGCGATATATCATTGCGGGCGGTGACGCGGCTTCGCCGCTACACCTCATCCGCCCCTTCGGGGCACCTTCCCCTCAAGGGGAAGGCTTCCGACGCCCGCGTTCGCCCGGGTAAGGCTTCCGACGCCCGCGTTCGCCCTGCTTCTCTCCATATTCAAAACGGCTCCCGAGGGGAGCCGTTTTGTTCATAAAATCCGACGCGAAGCGTCAATTCCGCTTGCCCGGGTGCAAGCTTCGCCCACGAATAAGCGCGCGCTTATTCGTCCAGGTATTTATCGTCATAGTGGCGCCATCTTTCCATACGCTGCCGCTCCTGGACGGAGTGGTAGATAAAGAACGCCGCGGCCGCGCAGGCAAGTATGAACGCGCATATGCCTCCGATTATCCACCCGGTCTTGCTGCTTTTTTCCTTCATGATAACGCCTCCTTTACACTGCCTGACTGTTACATATATATTATGCACTATCCCGGCCGCAATGTCAACCTTTTTTTGCCCGATTCGCGAATAATCTTCGCAAAGCGGCGGCAAAATATCCCCGTAATTCCATCATAGGAGGCTCTGCCATGAAAAAAACAGGTGAAAACGCCCGCCGAAGACTGCGAAGACGGCTCGCGCGGCTCGTCGCGGCGGGAGTTCTGCTCGCTTTCGCGGTCGGAGCGGCGGTCGGAGCGGCGGCGCTCTCCCGCTACGGCTCGCGCGGCGCGGAGGTCACGAAGATACAGGAGAAGCTCAAGCGCTGGGGCTACTACTCCGGCGCGGTGGACGGTATTTACGGGCCGAAGACCTACGAGGCGGTCAAGTATTTCCAGCGCAAAAACGGGCTGACCGTCGACGGCATCGCGGGGCCGAAAACCCTCGCGGCGATGGGGATTTCAAGCTCGGGCGGCTCGGCTTCATCCTCCGGCGGCTACGGCGGCTACGGCGCGGCCGACTACGAGCTGCTGGCGCGCGTTATTTCCGCGGAGGCGCGCGGCGAGCCCTACTCCGGGCAGGTCGCGGTCGGCGCGGTCGTGCTCAACCGCGTCAAACACCCCTCCTTCCCCAACAGCGTCAGCGGCGTCGTCTACCAGGCCGGCGCCTTCTCCTGCGTCAGCGACGGGCAGATAAACCTTACCCCCGTCGCCTCCGCATACCGCGCCGCGAAGGACGCCATCAACGGCGTCGATCCCTCCGGCGGCGCGATCTATTATTATAACCCGAAAACCGCCACGAATAAGTGGATACGGTCACGGCCGGTCATCTGCACCATAGGCGGGCACGTGTTTTGTATGTAAGGGGGCGATGTATGCAGGGTGACTGTCTGTAATGGGGGGTGTCATTCCGTGGAGCGCAGCTCCGCGGAATCCCACGGGCGAACGCAGGGCGTTCGCATTTGTCATCCTGCGGCGCGAAGCGCCGACGGATCCCCCGCCGCCGGCAGCCGTTCTGTCATCCTGAGCGGAGCGACCGAAGGGAGCGCAGTCGAAGGATCCTGAAGGTAACGGCTGCATAAAAGAAACAGTGTGTAGGCTAAAGGGAAGCCGACAACCCCTCAGTCTTATTATCGTGCTTTGCCCGATAATAAGACAGCTCCCCTTACACAGGGGAGCCCGCCCGCGCAATTACGCCCCACCCCCAAAAAAGGAGAATCACATTGGCTTACCGCAACAGCTACAACTACAAAGGCGGCTCGAAAAGGGTCAGGGACACCCGCCGCGCCAAGCGCGTATTGCGCGGCGTCGGCTGGACCGTCCTGTGGCTTTTTGTCGGTATGCTCATCACGCACCTGATATTCTCCGTCGTTTCGCAGTCGAAGAAGACCCTCGCGGAGCTCGACAGTCAGGGCATCGAACCGATAGCGAGCCACACGGACGAGGTGAATTCCGCGCTCACGGAGGCGTGCTGGTGCGGAAGCGACTTCACCGATTCCTACGCGACCGACAGGATAATTGCCATGCTAAAGCGCAAGGGCGTGACCGAGGCGGTGCTGGATATGAAGCCGGAGAGCGGACTGCTCGCCTACGCGAGCGGAGTTCCGGCCGCGCAGAGGCTTGGCGCCGTCCCCGAGGGCGCGCCGGAGCTCGACCGCATATTAGTCAAGTTCAAAAACGCCGGCATCCGCGTCATCGCGCGCCTGTCGCTCTACGTCGACGACGTCGCCGCGACCGATCTGAAGCACTGCGCCGTTGAGTCGCGCGAGGTGACCGAGGTCGAGGTCGACGAGGATGGCAACGAGACGACGGTCGTCCGCAACGAAAAGACCGACGTCGTTTGGCAGGATAAAAACGGACACGCCTGGCGCAGTCCCTTCGATCAGGGCGCGGCCGAATACGCGCGCGATCTGCTCATCGAACTCGCGGAGGGCGGAGTCTACGCCGTTCTCGTCGATAACGTGCGCTTCCCGACCGCCTCCGACGGCGACGAGGGTCAGGTCGTTTTCCCCGAGGAGAACGACGAGCTGCCCCGCGCCGGCGCGCTGAGGCAGAATATTTCGATACTATACTCCGCCGCGCAGTCGGCCGGAATAAAGCTCTGTGTCGCGATGGACGCGTCCTTCTGCTGCGGCGAGCAGGACGCCCGCGCCGGCATAACCTTCAACGTCTTCGGGCTGAAGGCGGACGTCGTCTGCCCGAAGGTGATACTCAGCAGGCTCGAGGCGGAGGGAGTCGCCTCCGTCGGTACCTACGCCTTCGCGGACGCGCGGAGCGCCGATATTCCGGCGCTTTTCGAGGCGCTCTGCGACGGAGTGCATATGATGCAGGGCGCTCTGGAGGAGCCGCCCGCCGCGATGCCGATTATACAGGCGTATTCGGACTCCGCGTCAGGTTTCGAGTTCGCCCCCGCCGACCTTGAGGCGGAGCGCGACGCGCTGGACAAGCGCTTCGTGAACGGACGGATAATCTACGGCGCGCCCGAGGAGATCGACCGCTTGTTTCCCGACGCGGTCGGAGGGAGTGAATAGGTAAGGAGCAAATCGGCGAAGCCGATTTGAACGTATTGCCTCGCTCCGCGCGGCGCCGTAAGGGAGATTATCAATCGCCCGCAGCCCCCATAGGGACGAGCGTCGCTCGTCCGCGAACTCACGCAGAGCGTTTGGGAAGGCTTCCCCTTGAGGGGAAGCTGTCGAGCCCTCATCGGCGGGCGAGACTGATGAGGTGTCATCCTGAGCGGAGCGGGCGAAGCCCGCGCAGTCGAAGGATCCTGAAGGTAACGGCGTTGTAAAAGAAAAAGTGTGCAGGCTAAAATGAAGCCGACAACCCCTCAGTCATTTTTGCTCAGCAAAAATGACAGCTCCCTTTACACAGGGGAGCAGGGACGAGCAATGCTCGTCCCTGCGGCGCGGCTTTGCCGCGACGCTCGCCCCTACGGTTTGCGCTTTCGGAGACGCCCGGCGCAGTCCGATACGCGCTTTCCGCGTCATATACGCCCCCGGCGGTGGCGAGCGGGAGCGCTCAAAACCGCCGAAACACAGACGATATCTGTTTTTGATAACAACAAGTCTTCTGACACACGATCAAGGAGGAAAACGAAATGAAAAAACTGCTGTCAACGATCCTCGCGTTCGCGCTCTGTCTCTCCGCGCTCGCGGCGACGGGGCTGATCGCGTCCGCGGACGAAGAATTCGACCGTCTGGTCAACGCGACCGGCGGGAACATAAGCTTCGTCAACGACGCGGAGCACCCGTGGGTGCAGGATACCGTCTCCATCGGCAAATACGGAGTCTCCGCCGGCAACACCGGCGTCGATTCCTCGTCCTCGTCCGTCACCGCGACCGTGACCTTCACGGAGTCGCAGGGGATATTCTTCACCTGGAGGGTCTCTTCCCAACAGAAGTGGGATTACCTCGCCTTCAGCGTTGACGGAGTAGAAAAGGCGCGCATCAGCGGCACCGTCGGGCCGGAGAACCGCGCATTCGCGGTCGAAGCCGGCGAGCACGTCGTCGCCTGGACCTACGTCAAGGACGAAGCGTACTCTCTCTATGAAGACAAGGGCTATATAGACGATGTATACGTCGGCAGCTACAGCGCCTCCGCGGGTAACATCGACGCGGCGCTGAGCACCGACAGCACGCTTTCCTTCGTGAACGACCCCTCCGAGCCGTGGATTCAGGAGAACGTCTCCGGCGCATCCGCCGCGCGAAGCGGCAACGCGGGCAAGAGCGCGTCCGAATCGGCGGTCGCGCTGAACACCGCGCTTGAAGCGGGCAAGTCGCTCGTCTTCTCCTGGGGCGTCAGCAGCGAAAAGGACCACGATCTGCTGATATTCGAGGTCAACGGCGAGCAGGTCGCCGCCATCTCCGGCGAGGTCGCCTATCCGACGTCCTATTCCTACACCGCCGCCGCGTCCGGCGACTACAGCTTCCGCTGGATCTACCGCAAGGATACGCTTAACGACTTCGGCTCCGACTGCGGCAGGCTCGGCAACGTGCGCGTCGCGGACTACGTTCCCGCCACAGGGATCGTGACGGTGAAGAACACCACCGTCGCCGTCGGCAAAACGCTGAAGCTCACTTACGCCTTGCGCCCGACGAACGCCACCAACAAAGGCGTCGTCTGGACGAGCGACGCCGAAAACGTCGCCGCCGTGGACGCTGACGGCGTCGTCACCGGCGTCTCCGCCGGCGCCGCGAACATAACCGCGACGACCGTTGACGGAGGATTCACCGCCGTCAGCGCCGTGACCGTCACCGCCTTCGGCGGCGACTACGCCTACTACGTCAACGCCTCCTCCGGCAACGACCGCAACAACGGCAAATCCGCGTCGGCGGCGTTCCGCACGCTGAGCAAGGCCTACAGCACGATATATAGCAGCGTCTCCTCGGGCGCGAGCGTCAAGCTCGTGCTTTCCGGGATCTTCACGGTCTCCGAGGAGCTGAGGATTTTCGATAAGGAAGTCAACCTCCTTTCCGCCTCCACCGCCTCGATAAAACGCGCCGGCGGCTACACCGGCCCGCTCTTCCGCGTCAGCGCGGGCGGCAGACTCCGCTTCGGCAGCACTGAGGCGTCCTCGTCGCGCGTTTTCGCGGGGCTTTCCTCCGCCGACGCGCCCTGCTTCCTCGTCGACGGCGGCGAGCTCATCCTCTATCCGAACGCCGAGATAACCGGCAACGCGGGCAGCGTTTCCGGCGCGGGCGTCTACGTCAAGAGCGGCTCCTTCGTTATGCTCGGCGGCAGCGTCGCGGATAACACGACCTCGCGCTACGGCGGCGGCGTCTACGCCGAGGACGGCTCCGTCGTCATAAGCGGCGGCTCCGTGAGCGGCAACCGCGCCTCCGTTTACGGCGGCGGCGCCTACGTAGCCACCGGCGTCGAGCGCTCGATAGACGAGGCGCTCTTCAGCGGCAACAGCGCGGAGAGCTTCAACGATATATGCTACGGCGCTCCGCCCGCGGCTCCGGCCGTGTCCGGAGTCGAGGACGGCGCGGAGTATTCGCTCGAGGAGCATCCCGAAGGCGTCAGCGCCTCCTGGAACTCCGAGATGGAAGCGACCGCCACCCTCAACGGCGAGCCCTACGCGGCCGGAACGCCGATAACCGCCGAGGGCGAATACGTCCTGACCGTCACCGACGGATTCAGCGTCGTGACCGTTTCCTTCAGACTTTACGTCCCGACCAAAGACCCGGTCGCCGCGACGGCTTACGTTTCCGACAGCGCGAGCGGCGAAACCGGCTTCATAAGCTTTGATATTTACGGCGGCGAGCCCGTCGCCCGCGGCGACCTCGAACGCCCCGTCGCGGCGGCCGAATACGTCGCCGGCGATACCTACGGCTACTCCGAGGACGGTTACTTCTTCACCTTCGGCGGAACGTACCCCGCCTCGCCCGACTCCGTCGAGTGGAGCGCGGAGCCCGCGATAACGGATTACACCGCGCTCGATATGACCTATGACTACGTCAGCCGCAACTTCATCGTGCTGATGGCGGACGACGACAACAAGCGCTTCGTCGGCGTCGTCGACACCCCCGACGGAAAGCCCCGCGAAATCGTTCCGCTCATTGCCGATGGCGGCGCAGAGGCTATGTTCATAACCGTCGCCTGCGATATGAACGGCGGCTTCTACGCCGTCAGCGCTGGCGATAACGCCGCGCTCTGGGCTGTGACCGGCGTGACCGAGGACGGCGCGGTGCTCTCGAAGCTCTTCGACCTCGGCGTCGAGGCTTACTACCTGCAGTCCATGACCTTCGACCGCAGCACCGGCGTCCTCTACTGGGCGCAGTGCGGAACCGAGGCCGGAGGAATCTATGAAATAGATATTGCCGGCGAAAGCTGCGCGCTCATCGGCGCGCCCGCCGGCGCGGACGCCGAGCTGACCGCCTTCGTCGTCGCCTACGACGTGGATACCGAGGCGAGGCTCGTCTCGGAGGACGGCCGCTTCATCTATACGCTGCTCCCGTGGGGCGGCGCGGAGATCGTCGGCTATAACTACAAAAACGGCGAGGGCGAGGATAACTTCCCGAAGTTCGACGAGGATACCTACCTTGTGGAGGTGCCCGCCGCCGTCGACGGAGTAGAGGTGCTTTCGATAGGGAAACACGCCTTCCGCGATAACGGTCTCGGCGAGGATCCGCAGTATATGCCGATAGGCAGGGTCGTGCTGCCCGAGAGCGTTGAAACCATCGGCTACGGCGCCTTCCGCGGCAACGTGAATATGAAAGAGTTCGAGTTCGGCGGGCAGGAGCACGTTATCGGCGACTACGCCTTCTATCAGTGCTCCGCGCTGACCGACGTCAATATCCCGTGGCCGACCGAAACCATCGGCTACGGCGCCTTCGCGGAGTGCTCCGCGCTTGAAAAGGTCACCGTGACCGGTCCGACCGAGGGCTTCGGCGACTACATCTTCTATAACGTGGCCGAAGGCTTCGAGCTGTGGGGACACTGGCCCTCCGCGACCTACGACTACGCGACGGCGAACGGCCTGACCTTCCGCGACATCGAGCCTTACGAGGGGCCGGTCGTTTCCGGCGTCGAGGACGGCGGCAGATACGCGCTTTCCGACCTGCCGGAAGGCGTCGCGATCACCTGGACGGCGCTGCGCGTCGAGTCCGCGACGCTCGACGGCGAGCCCTACGCGGAGGGAACTCCGATAACCGCGCTCGGCGACCACGTCTTTGTGATAACCGACGGCAGGACGGAGGTCACCGTCAGCTTCACCGTCGTCGAGGCGCTTTACAGGAAGGGCGACCTCGACGAGGACGGCGAGATCACCGTCGGCGACGCGCTCAAGGCACTCCGCATCGCCGCGAAGCTGGTCGCGCCCACCGATAAGGATATGCTCATCGGCAACGTCGACGGCGACGGTGAGATAACCGTCGGCGACGCGCTTATGATCCTCCGCGTTGCCGCGAAGCTGATTGACGAAACCGCGTTTGTGTAAGAGTTAAGCGGGGCGTCGGCAGCCTTCCCCTTGAGGGGAAGGTGCCCCGAAGGGGCGGATGAGGTGTAGCGGCGAAGCCGCGTCACCGCCCGCAATGATATATCGCCTTGCGGCGATATGATATACGCTTCGCGTATGATATACCGCCTGCGGCGGTATTATGGAGCAAATCGGCGGAGCCGATTTGAATAAATATCTCTCCCTCAGTCAAACGCTCCTTGCAGTCGCGTTTGCCGGCTTTTGCCCGTTTGCGGTACCCGATATGCGCATCGGGCGATAAATCACCCTCGCGCCTATCGACCGCGGCGCTTCCTCGCCCTCACTTATTCCGCCGCCGGCGGCGGTCGGGCTCGTCACC
>JAFTEJ010000002.1 GCA_017453725.1 Clostridia bacterium
CCAACGCCGGCGGCGTCGCCACCAGCGGACTTGAGATGAGCCAGAACTCCCTGCGCCTCTCCTGGACCTTCGAGGAGGTCGACGAAAGACTGCACGGCATCATGAAGAACATCTACGCCAACGCCGTCGCCGCCGCCGCCGAATACGGCTGCGCGGGCGACCTCGTCGCGGGCGCGAACATCGCGGGCTTCCTGAAGGTCGCCGAGGCGATGAAGGCCCAGGGCGTGAACTGACGCTCCGCTTTGCGATAACGTCTATCCGGCGCCGATATCGGCGCCGGATTTTTTCTCTCTCCACAGGGTGTATCCTTGACAAATACCGGGGAAGATTGTATAATATAAAACAATAAACTATCATCAGATTATCGGAGGTATTACAATGTTCGGACACAGATCGGACGGCAGAAAAATAAAGAGCCTCGATCCGCTGTTTTACGCGATCCCGCACCTTATGCCGAGGCGCGTCGACTCCATGGTCTTCGCCGATATGAACATCGAGATGACCGAGCTCGACCGCTACGTCAAAGAGAAACGCGCCGAATGCCCGGAGATTTCGCATATGAGCGTCATTATGGCGGCGATGGGCAGGGTCATGGCGGAAAAGCCTTTCCTCAACCGCTTCGTCATCGGCAGGCGCATCTTTGCGAGAAAGTATATCAGCGTCTGCTATAACATACTGACCGAGTTCGGGCCCGAAAACCCCCGCGAGGACGTCGTCAAGCTCTATTACGAGAACGGCGACAACGTCTTCACCGTCACCAAGAAGGTCTCCGACGCGATAAACAATATGCGCGAGGCCGCCGCGAAGGCGCAAACGACCTCCGGCACGGATAAGTTCCTGAAGCTCGTCTTCCATCTGCCGAACTTCATGATCTCCGGCGCGATACGCTTCATCTTCTTCCTCGACAGGCGCGGTATGCTGCCGCGGTCGCTTCTCAACATATCGCCCTTCCACTCCTCGATGTATCTGACGAATATGGCGTCGCTCGGTATGGGCAGCGTCAAGCACCACCTCTACGAAAACGGCACCGTCAGCCTGTTCCTGGCGCTCGGCAAGCGCGAGTTCACGCCGGTCGTCGGCAGGAACGGGGTCGAAAAGACGATACGCACGATGAACGTCACCTTCACCGTGGACGAGCGCGTCTGCTCCGGATACGTCTTTTCGCGCTGCCTGCGTTTGTTCGAGCACTACCTGCGCCACCCGCAGGAGCTCGAGCAGCCGATGGAAATAAGAGAAGACGTGAAGTGAAATCAACGGGGCGATTCGCCCCGTTTAGTTTTAAAATAAAAACGCGGGCGCGTCCCGTGACTTCATTACAAAAGGAGAACCCGCCCTTATGCAGAACACCTACACACGCGGAAACTTCACCCTCACCCTCGACCGCGGCGCCGCCCCGATCGGGCTGACGCTCACCCGCGGCGAACGCCTCGTCGCGGACGGCTTCGCGCTCCGCTTCGGCGGCGAAGACGTCGCTCCCGCGCTCGAAGGCGCGGCCGAAACGCCGGACGGCGTTATCCTGCGCCTCTCCGCGAAGGGCGCGGCGATCGACTGGGAGTTCCGCTTCGGCGACGGCTTCTTCGACGACCGCGTGACGCTGACCTGCCCGAACGGCGCCTCTCCGGACGGCTTCTTCCTTCTGCTGACCTGCCCCGCCGACGGAGTCGGCTTTATGCGCGTGCCGATGGGCGACCCGAACGAAAAGCCCAAAGTCCACGGCGCGGACGCGCTCGGCGCCGAAGGCGAATGGGAGGGCGTGACCTTCTCGCGCGGCGGCGAGGGGCTCTGCGTCGCGAAGCACCCCTCCGACCTGCGCCCGGTATGGGTATCCCTGCGCCGCAAAGGCGATAAGCTGCTTTTCGGCGGCGCGGCGCACGTCCCGCGCTTCGGCATCGCGCCCCCGCGCGAGGAAACCGCCGACGGCGCGCGCGTCGACTTCCGCTTTACTCGCTATATGCTTTTCGACGGCGGAGCCGAAGAGGGCTTCCGCTTCTACCGCGCCTTTATGCGCGAAAACGGCGTCCTGCTTCCTGCGGACTACGACCCGCCGACGAACTACTGCGTATTCTACGAATCGTGGTTCCTCGCGCCGCCGGAAATCGGCGAATGCCACGGGATGGACTTCGACTTCCTGACCGGGAAGATGGCGGACTACGCAAACGCCCTCCACTGCGGGCTCATCTACCTCGACCAGGGCTGGGACAAGGTCTTCGGCTCGCTCGAATGGGATACGCCCCGCCTGCGCGAGCCCTCGGAGCTCGTCGCCGCGCTGCGCGAAAAGGGGCTCGGACTCGGCGCGCTCATCGCGATGCACGTTCAGGGCGACTGCCTGCCGGAAAGTGTCTATATGCGCGGCGAAGACGGCTCCGTCATCGCGGGCGACCCGTGGCATCCCATCGGCGTCTGCCCCTGCTCCGACGAATACAAACAGCTCCGCTGCGACCGTCTGAAATACCTCGCCGACAGCGGCGTGAGCTTCTTCAGCTACGATTTTATGAACCTCGAAATACCCTGTTGGTCGCGTGAACACGACCACCCCGCGCCTTCCGACGCCTACTACGGCACTATGGCGATAGTCGAGGGGCAGGAGCGGCTGAAAGCCGAATGCCCCGGCCTGCTCATCGAAAGCCACGACTGGTACAGCTCCGGCGGCTGCTACTACCCGATATACTGCTTCGGCGACAGCCACCACGAGCGCTGGGGCTTTGAGTATATGTGGAAGCCGCTGGAGGACTACGCCAACGGCCGCGTGCAGAATCTCTACTGGTATAACCTCGCCTACGACAAGCCGCTCTACCTGCATATGGACCTGACCGGCGCGGGCGACAAGGCGGAGGTCTTCTGGTTTTACGCCAGCCTGATACGCCACCTCGGCTACGGCAGCTACGGCAACCTCGACGACGCGCACAAGAAGCTGATGCGCGACGCGACCGCCGTTTACGCGGAGCTCAAGCCCTACTTCACCCGCGGCGAATTCGACGGCCACGGGCCGATGGCGCATATTCATACGCTCAAAGGCGAAGGCGCGGTGCTCTGTCTCTTCGCGGAGGCGGAGGACAGGGCGGGCGAGGAGTTCTTCGCCGCCGCGGAGCTCGGGCTGGAGCGCGTTTCCGCCGCCGACCTGCTCTGGGGCGACGCGGAGGTCGAAGCTTCCGAAGGCGGCGTGAGGATAACGCCTCGCTTCGACGGCGACGGCGCGGTAGTGGTGCGCGTGAGGTGAACCTCCCGCGCGGACGATTGACAATCGCCCGGGCTCCCCTGTGTAAGGGGAGCTGTCGCCGAAGGCGACTGAGGGGTTGTAGCCGCCGAAGGCGGCGCAGCGTTCGCCGCAGGCGATTTGTATTATAAAACCGCACCCGATGGGTGCGGTTTATTCTTTAATCAAGCAGAACGCAGAAATGGTATTTTCAGATGATTTGCGGCGCGGAAGGATTGCTCCGGAAAGCGATGGATTTTCGGATGATTTTCGGCGCGGAAGCGCGAAGATTATGCTTTCTGCATATCGAGCGCGACAAACCGAAAAGCACCGAAAAGACGCGCTTTCAGCTGTTTTTCATTATGACGCTTTCGCATACATTTGCCACGTGTTCGCACGCGTCGCAGCATTTCTCAAGGCGTTCGTAGCAGTAGGTCAGCGGCAGAAGCTTGGTCGCGTCGGCGCATTCGGCGTAAAGCGTATGCATGCTCTCGACGTAGAGCTTGTCGCCCTCCTCCTCCATGCTGTTGACGTCGATGATGAGCGCGCCGATGCGGGCGGACTTGCGGAACTTCGGGAACTCCTCCATAATGTCGCGCAGGGTGCGGCAGCACATGGCGATTATCTTCGTGAAGCGCTGCGCGGCGGGCGGCA
Organism: Clostridia bacterium; assembly: GCA_017453725.1. Classification (GTDB taxonomy): domain Bacteria; phylum Bacillota; class Clostridia; order Oscillospirales; family RGIG8002; genus RGIG8002. The sequence goes on from JAFTEJ010000002.1 coordinate 3,848, forward strand.
GCTCCTGCATATTATACATATACACGCGCAGGTAAACGTCTTCGATACAGTCGATGACGTCGTCAATCTCGCTCGCGAGCTCCGCGATGTCCTCGCGCTCGATGGGCGGCACGAACTCGCGTGAAAGGTTATCGATGACCTCGTGCTTGATATGGTCGGCGCGGTTCTCGATAACGTGCAGCTTGGTACGCGCCTCCTCGACCTTGTCGGGGTGGAAATCGGTGATTTCCTTCTCCAGCAGCTCCGCCGCCTCCACCGCGCAGACGGTCATATCATAGAACGCGCGGAAGTAGTCGTATCCTTTTTTTCTTGCCATAGCTTCCTCCTAAAAGATCCGCAGAGCGAGCCAGGTCAGCCCGTAGCCGATGGCGCCGCAGAACGGAAAGACGATGAACCAGGAATATATCAGGCGCTTTGAAAGCCCCCAGTTGACGTTGGTCAGACGCTTCGACGCGCCGGTGCCCATGATGGCGGCGGTCTTCGCGTGGGTAGTGCTGATGGGAAGTCCGGTCAGGGTGGCGATCAGCACGCAGGTCGCGCCCGCGAAG
>JAFTEJ010000022.1 GCA_017453725.1 Clostridia bacterium
CAATACGCGCGGCTTTCCGTACTGTTTCCTCTACAACGTCAAATCATACGCCGTGGTAAAGCCGGACGGATATTCGGAGTCCGAGGTCAAAGAGTGGATAGAGTCGGAGAAGCTTGAAGAAAAAGAGCAGTCCGTCAAGCCGAACGTCGTTTTCATTATGTGCGAGGCGTTTAGCGACCTTTCCGACGAGGCGGCTTTCGCCTATTCCGAAGAGGACGACCCGCTGCGCGATTTCAAGACGGTCTGCGCAAGCGACCGCGCGGTGAGCGGACACGCCGTCGTTTCCAACGTCAACGCCGGTACAGCCAACACCGAATTTGACGTGATCACCGGCATGCAGACAAACATGGTCTCGCCTACCAACACTTCATCTTTGCGCGTCATCCGCCGCGCCATCCCGACCCTTGCGCGGACATACGCGTCGCAGGGCTACCGCAATTTCTTTATCCACCCCGGCTACAGCTGGTTCTATAACAGACATTCGGCCTACGACCATATGGGGATATCCGACCAGATCTTCAACGACGCTTTCGGAAAAGAGGACTACAAGGGGACGATGATCTCCGACGCAGCCTTTTTTGAGAAGTTCAAGACCAATTTCGAGAGCCGCGCCGCAGACGGCGACCCGATATTCGTGTACGGCGTTACGATACAGAACCATCAGTCCTATAAGTACGGTAAGTTCGGCGACACGCCGGAAGACGCGCCTTTTACCGTCAACGTCTCGGACGAGACGAAGGAGTCGGTGTCGGTCTATCTTGAAGGTGTGCGCGATTCCTCCGCACTTGTTTTGCGGCTCGCCGAGTATTTTGATTCGATAGACGAACCGACCGTCCTCGTCTTCTTCGGCGACCACAGACCCTCGCTCGGCGGCGGGATGACGGCGTACAATGAACTGGGACTCAATTTCGGCGACAGCGAGGATCCGGAACTGACGATCCGCACCTACGAAACGCCATACGTTATTTACTGCAACCAAGCCTACGCCGACGCGGTCGACGTAAAATCGGCTATCGATTCGCTCGACCTCGGGGAAGGCAGCGTGATAAGCGATATCTACCTCGGAGCCGCAGTCTATGAGCTTACCGGTATGCAGGGCAAAGACGGCTACTACGACTATCTGACCAAGGCGCGCCGTATACTGCCCGTCATTTGCAGGGAAAGCTATCTGCTTCCCGACGGTACCTACACCCGCGAGATATCGGAAGACGAGCAGGCGGTCGTCGAAAAGCTTCACAAGTGGCTGTATTACCGTCTGACCGCGCAGCCTGCAACCGACTTTTAAAGTTGATTTATGTTTGACCGCTTATAATCAGGAAAACGAAAGGAGCGATCACAGATGAGACTTCTTCTTGCCGAGGACGAAAGGGAGCTTTCCAACGCCCTTGTGACAATACTGAAACACAGCAACTACTCGGTCGACGCCGTCTACAACGGGCTTGACGCGCTTGACTACCTTGAAGCCGAGAACTACGACGGCGCGATACTCGATATAATGATGCCGGGCATGGACGGCCTGACTGTGCTGCGCAAGATCCGCGAAAAAGGGAACAAGCTGCCGGTACTGCTTCTGACCGCCAAATCGGAGATAGACGACCGCGTGGCGGGCCTTGACAGCGGGGCGGACGACTATCTGACAAAGCCGTTTGCGACCAAAGAGCTGTTGGC
>JAFTEJ010000003.1 GCA_017453725.1 Clostridia bacterium
GGGGTCAGCTCCTTGCTTATCGCGTAGGGGGAGAAGCCCTCCGCGGTTATCATCACGAGGTTGTAGCCCTTGAAGAGTCCGGTGTAGGCGTTCTGCTTCGTCGGCGTGCGGCTCTTGAAGTACTCGTGCATCTTCTTGACGTCGGAGTCCTTCTCGCTTGCGATCAGCGCGTCGAAGTCTATATCCATGACGTTGGGCGCGTAGACGACGCCTTCGCCGCCGCTGCCCTGCGCGGAGCCGCCTTCGCTGCCGTCGCCTTCGGGCAGGATGATGACCTCCTTCGTGCCGCCGATGGCGATCGCGAGCTCGCGGCGCGCGGTCGTTATCAGCCCGAACTTCTCCGCCGCCAGCGTGTGCTCAAAGGCGCTCGTGTACTGCGCGCGCAGTCCGGTCGTCTTGTTGGTCATCATTATCAGCGCCCACGGGATGAGCTGGATTATTACCATGGCGACGGCGAGCACCGCTTTCGCGGGGATCGGGTATTTCTCGAACTTCACCAGCGGCTTGTCGAAGAGCGTATGCCAGGTCTCGCCGTGCGCGCGCTTCGCCTTCCAGCTCCTGCCGAAGACGAAGAGCGCCGCGAAGGGTATGAACGCAAATATGATGAACCAGAGCATCTGGAAGGTGTAGTTTATCGCGTTCCCGGCGAACTGCGTCACCGCGTCCGCGCCCGTGTCCGCGGCGAGCGTGATCTTCAGTATCGTGCCGAAGCCGTGGTAATACACCGCCTGCACGCAGAAATAGACCGTCAGTATGCCGAGGATCACCAGCGCGATGCGGCGGTTGACCTTCGACTTGAAGAAGGTGCAGAGCAGCGTGAAGAATATCCCCGCCGCCACCGAGAAAAGTATCGACAGCCAGAGTCCCGCGCCGAAGAAGCGGCCGATGAAATCAAAAAAGCCGCCGCTCTGCGCGGATACGAAGTAGAGCCGGAAAAAAAGCTCCAGATAGAGCACCGCGGCGGGCATGAACAGTAAGCTGAAAAGCTCGCGCGGAAGTTTCTTAACGCCGTTTTTTGCGTGTCTTGCTGCTCTCATAAGCGTTGTCTCCTTAAATTGCGGTGCGGGCGACGGTCCCGCCTCCCTCGCGTGAGGGGTCGGGGAGCCGCGGGCATATATGGCACATATATAATTAGTCTACCACTATATACTGCAAATTGCAAGAGAAAACCGCACGAAAGAGAGGATTTTTATGGAAGAGATCATCGGTTCTGCGGGCGTGAGCGGAAGCGCGGGCGCCGCGGAAACGCACGCCGGAGCGCACGCCGCTCCGAGCGCGAAAGCGTCCGCCGCTCCGAACGCGAAAGCGCCTGTCATTCCGAGCGCGGAGCGCGAGGAATCCCCCGCCTCAAGCAGCCGTCTGCAAAGGGAGGGGGATCCCTCGTCGGCTTCGCCTCCTCGGGATGACAGAAGCGGCGCGAAAGCGTCTGTCATTCCGAGCGCCAGCGAGGAACCCCCCGCCTCAAGCGGCCGTCTGCAAAGGGAGGGGGATCCCTCGTCGGCTGCGCCTCCTCGGGATGACAGAGGCGGCGCGAGCGCGAAAGCGTCTGTCATTCCGAGCGCCAGCGAGGAACCCCCCGCCTCAAGCAGCCGTCTGCATAAGGAGGGGGATCCCTCGTCGGCTGCGCCTCCTCGGGATGACAGAGGTTGCGCGGACGGGGACGGCGCAGACGGGGGACGCGGGCTTGCCGTGACCTTCGCGGCGCGGTCCGCGCGGCTCGCGGACGAGGCGGAGGCGCTTTACGCCGAATGGACGGCGGAAGCGGGGGAGCTGGCGAAGGATTACCCCGCCTTCGACCTCGCCGCCGCCGCGAAGGAGCCGGCGTTCGGCCGTCTGCTTCGCGCCGGAGTCGACCTCCGCACCGCCTATGAGGCGACGCATATGCCGCAGGTGAGAGAGGCGATACGCGTTTCCGCGGCCGCGGAAGCGGAAGCGCGTGCGCTGGACGGCGTCCGGCTGCGCGGATTGCGCCCGGATGAGAACGGGGCGCGCCCGGGGGGCGCCGTCCTCACCGGCGGCATGGCGGGACTTTCGCGCGAACAGCGCGCGAGGATAGCGGAACGCGCTATGCGCGGGTTGCTTTGACCGCAGGTCAAAGCAAACTGCGAGCGAAGCGAGCAATACCACTGCGCGCCGCAGGCGCGCAATATCACTTGCCGTCAGGCAAATATCACTGCGCAGCGCAGCGGAGCAATATCACTGCGAACGAAGTGAGCGGACCTCCCTCAGACGAGGGAGGTGGCGCGAACGGGCAAAGCCCGTGAGTGACGGAGGGAGGGAAAAGCCGTTCCTCTGTCGCGAGGTTTGCGGTTGAAACGCAGCTTTCCCTCCCTCAGTCACCGCCGTTTTCAACGGCGCTGACAGCTCCCTCGTCTGAGGGAGCCGCGCCGCCTGCGGCGGCAGGTCCCTCGGCTCCGCCTCGGGAGAAGCGCCGCCTGCGGCGGCGGTGATATTGACGCTTCGCGTCAGTGGTATTATGCTTCGCATAGTGGTATTGCCGCTTCGCGGCAGATAACAAAGAAAGGAAAACACATGAAGTACGACACTTACACCCTCAACCTCAGGCGTTTCGACGCCGACACCAACGTCACCACCGACAGCGATCTGTCGGCGGAGATGAAGACCTTCTACTCCGACTACCTGATCGACAACGCGGCTCCGAAGCTCGTTCACGACCAGTTCGGACAGAAGCAGCCTGTCGCGAAAAACGGCGGCAAGACCGTGCAGTTCAGGCGCTATTCGCCCCTGCCCGCCGCGACGACTCCTCTGACCGAGGGCGTCACCCCCTCCGGCAGAAAGCTGACCGTCACCGGCTCCACCGCCGACGTCGCGCAGTACGGCGACTACGTCGAGCTTTCCGATATGCTCCTGCTGACCGCCGTCGATAACAACATCGTCCAGGCGACGAAGCTGCTCGGCGCCCAGGCCGGCGCGACCCTCGACGCGATCGTCCGTGAGGTCGTCAACGGCGGCACCAACGTGCAGTACGCCGACGACTCCGTGAACGGCAGACACCTCCTCGTCGGCGGCGAGTCGAGCGGCAACCACTACCTGACCGTCGATATGGTCAAGCGCGCCGCCCGCAAGCTCAAGGCCATGAACGCCGAGAAGATCGACGGCAGCTACGTCGCGATCATCCACCCCGACGTCGCCTACGACCTTATGAGCGATCCCGACTGGATCAACCCCTCCGAATACGCCGGTTCGAAGAACGTCTTCGAGGGCGAGATCGGCAAGATCGCCGGCGTGCGCTTCGTCGAAACGAGCGAGGCGAAGATCTTTACCGCGCCCGACCTGCTTTCCGCTTCGCGCACGATGACCGTCAAGACGCAGATAAGCGCTTCGACCAAGACCGTCGCCGTTACCCAGGCGATCTCCTCCGCCGAAGCGACCGCGCTCGCGGGCAGGAAGATCATCATCGGCTCAACGCTCTGCGAGATAGCCTCCGCCTCCGCCGCCTCCGCCGGCAGCGCGACGCTGACCCTGAAGGAGAACATCAGCTCCGCCGCCGCCAACGCCGTTATCTATCCCGGCGAGGCGGGCGCGAAGGGACGCGCCGTCTATTCCACCCTTATCCTCGGCGATAACGCCTACGGCGTCACCGAGATCGAGGGCGGCGGTCTGCGCCACATCACCAAGCAGCTCGGCTCCGCCGGCTCCGGCGACCCGCTCGATCAGCGCGCCACCGTCGGATGGAAGGCCACCAAGGCCGCCAAGAGGCTGGTCGAGGAGTATATGGTGCGCGTCGAGACTACGAGTACGTTTAACGGATAATGTCCGCTTACGCGGACAGCGAAATTCGCCCTTCGGGCGAGCTAAATTGACGGCTCACGCCATCAGCTAAATTGTCTCGCTCCGCTCGACAGCGAAATTGACGCCTACGGCGTCAGCAAAGGAACAAATCGGCTTTGCCGATTTGAATAATTCAAATTGCCGACGGCAATTTGCTCCTTTGCTCGCGGCTTGCCGCGAATTTAGCTAACGCGAAGCGTTAATTCAGCTGATGCTTGACATCAATTTAGCTCGCCGCCGGAGGCGGCGAATTTAGCCATTGCGCTACTGACGCTTTGTAATTATCGCAAACATAATCCGGGAGGAAAAATTATGACCAAAACCGCTATCGACCTTGTAGCCGCGGAAAACGCGCGGCTCGAGGAATACGTCGACATCGAGCTTTTCCGCGACGGCGACAGATACAAAGACGACGTTTTCGTCGCCGTCGGCGGCGAAAACTGCCTGATAAAGCGCGGCGAGCCCGTCCGCATAAAGCGCAAGTTCGCGCTCGCGCTCGAACAGAGCCGCCGTCAGGACGTCGCCGCCGCCGCGCTCATCGCCGCCGAAAGCAACGGGTGAGCCTATGGACAGGTTCGCCATCCGCCGCGGAAGCGGCGTCCCCGCCGCCTCCGACCTCGCCGAGTTTGAGCTCGGCTACCGCACGGAAGCGAAGTCGCTTTACATCGGCACGCAGACGGGCCCCGTCCTGCTCGCTTCCAACAAAGCCGCCTCCGGCAGCTTCCCGTACCTGCGCGTAGCCGGCGTTTATTCCCCCGCGCAGGTGCCCGCCGGCAGCATTTTCGAGGGCTCGGACGGCAGACTCTATTTCAAAAACACCCGCAGCTTTACGGTCGCGCTCTCCGAGCCGCCGGAGCCGGAGCCCGAAGATGATGAAGAAGAGGAGTAACCTATGCAGAGGATAATATACATCGGGGTGACGGGCAACCGCGCCCGCGCCTCGTCGCGTGAGCTCGGTACGCAGGGCGAGGTGGCCGCCGTCACCGTCGCGCTCACCTTCGACGAAGGCTGGAACGGACTCGCCAAGCGACTGCTCTGGCGCTCCGCGAACGGCGATTCAACAGGCTATACGCTGCTTCCGGAGCCGGACGCCTCCGGCGTTTACACCGCCGCCGTACCCGCGCTTCCGCTTTCGGAGGCGGGGAAGGCGTCGCTGACCGTCGAGGGCGTCGCGGCCTCCGGCACGGAGGTCGAGCGCCGCGTGCGCAGCGCGCTTATCGCGTTCCGGGTCGAGCCCAACGACCTTGAGACGAACTCCCCCGCGCAGGCGGTGGACGCCTCCGTCGCCGAACAGCTCGCCTCCGCGATCGAGGGCAAGGCTTCCGCGTCGCACACGCACACGAAGTCCGACGTCAGCGATTTCGCGCACACGCACACGAAGTCTGACGTAACCGATTTCGCGCACACGCACACGAAGTCTGACGTAACCGATTTCGCGCACACGCACACGAAGTCTGACGTCAGCGATTTCGCGCACACGCACACGAAGTCCGACGTTACCGACTTTGCACACACGCACACGAAGTCCGACGTTACCGACTTTGCACACACGCACACGAAGTCCGACGTTACCGACTTTGCGCACACCCACACGAAGTCGGAGATAACCGACTTCGCGCACACTCACGAGGTCGCGGCCGGGGACGTCGCCTACACGTTAGGCGGTCTGGATATCAACGTCGCGTCGGCGCTCGACGACCTTTTCATCGCGACGGAGTCGGATCCGGTCGGCGAATACACCGGCACGCTCACGGCCGTCGGCTGGAGCGGCGCGGAGGCGCCCTTCATTCAGACGGTATCCTGCGCGGCCGTGTCCGCGGATTCGCACGTGCTTGTCGGAATCGCCGGCTACGCGACCGACGCGCAGTACGAGGCCGGCTGCGCCGCCTGCCTGCGCTTTCTGTGCGGCAGCGGCGCGATCATCGCGAAGGCGTACGGCGTAAAGCCCGCGGTCAACGTGCCGATAAAGATAGGGGTGATCAAATGAGCGCGTTTTCGTTTGTTCCGTGGAAGACGGCGTCCGGAGGCGGCTCCGGAGGCGGCTCCGGCCCCGATCTTTCGGGGATAACCGCGGGTTCGAATCAGATCCTCGCCGGCTATCAGTCGGTGGACAGCAGCGGCAGCGTCGTCTACGGCGGGATCTACCCCGTCAACGACGAGGTGAATTTCGTCGACGCGGAGGTCCTGCCGGGACCGGAGGCGCTCGCCGTCGGGATCCCGCGTTCCGGCTATTATGAGAGAAACGGGCTCGGGCTCTGGGTGAGATGGAGCGACCTCGCTTCCGCGATCGGCCTGACCGCGGATAAGCTTAAGACCGGCGTGACCGTCATAGGCGTGACGGGGAACTGATAGCGACCGCTTGGCGGCCGTGACTGAGGGCGGCAGTTATGATGCTCGCTTCGCCGCAGTTATAAGCTCGCTCCGCGAGCACAACCCCTCCGTCTTTCGCCTTCGGCGAAAGCCACCTCCCCTTACACAGGGGAGGCTTTCCCAAACGCTCCGCGTGAGTTCTCGGGCGATTGATAATCGCCCCTACGCCAAACGGCTGCTGACGGCGGGGGATCCTTCGGGCTTCGCCATCAGGATGACAGAATCGCAAGGCACTGCGTTATTGCGGCGGGCGATTAAAATCGCCCCTACGGCGCGGCTTTGCCGCAGATATAAAAAGGAGAAAACATATGTCAAAAATCGTCATCGACTGCGGACATAACGCGGTCGGCGACCGCGGCGCGCGCTGCGCCGACGGCCGCACCGAAAACGAACTCAATCAGGCCGTTTCCGACCGCCTCGCCGCGCTGCTTTCCGCCGCGGGGCACGTCGTTACGCGCGTCGGCAACGACTCCACCGGAGTCGTCGAACGCGGCGCCGCGGGCGCGAAAAACGACTGCGACCTGATGCTTTCGATACATCACAACGCCTTCGGGCAGGGCGCGAACGGCACGAGCGTTATCAAGTCCGTCTTCGCGGACTCCGCCGCGCCCTGCGCCGCGCAGACGGCGCAGCTCATCCTCGACGCCGTTTCCGACGCCGTCGGCACACGCCGCCGCAACGGCGGCAAGCCCTCCGTCAGGTGGAACAGCGCTCACAACGCCGACTACTACGGCGTCATCCGCGGCAACAAGAAGCGCAATACGCTGATCGTTGAGTCGCTTTTCTGCGATAACATGTCAGACCTCACGCGCTGGGACCCCGACCGCATCGCCGCCGCGATCTGCGGCGCGGTCTGCGCCGTCTTCGGCAAGCCCGTCAACGCCGCCGCCGCGAAGGAGGAAACCCCGGAGCGTCCGCGCTTCGCCGCCGGCGACCTCGTGGAGTTCAGCGGCGGCTCGCACTTCGTCTCCTCCGACGCCGCGAAGCCGACCGGAGGCGTGCGCACCGCCGGCAGGGCGCGTCTGACCAAGATCGCCGCCGGCCGCGCACACCCCTACCACCTCATCGGCACCACCAGCAACGTCTGGGGCTGGGTCGACGCCGACCGCGTCGGCGCGATCGGAGGCGGCGTATGAGAAACCGTTTGAAGTCATGGGTCTTCTGGTCGTCGCTCGCCGCGCAGGCGCTTTCGCTGCTCGTCGCGGCGGGGGTGATGAGCGTTTCGCAGTCGGAGGCGGTCAACGCCGCCGTCGCGGGCGTTCTGCAGGCGTTTGTGTGCTTCGGGGTGCTGAATAACCCCACCGATAAGGACAGGTTTTGATGAAAGCGGTGATTTTCGGCCATTTGCGGCTTGTCGCGCTCAATATGCAACAGCATGATCTTTGCGCTTTCCGCGCCGCAAATCGTCCGAAAATCCCTCGCTTTTCCGCGGGTTTGAACAACGTTCAAACCGTAGGGGCGATCTTGATCGCCCGCGAATCGACGCAAACGCCGCGTATCTGTCATCCTGAGCGGAGCGGACGAAGTCCGCGCAGTCGAAGGATCTTGAAGGTAACGGCGTTGTAACAGAAAAAGTGTGCAGGCTGAAGGAAGCCGACAGCCCCTCAGTCTTATTATCGGGCTTTGCCCGATAATAAGACAGCTCCCCTTACACAGGGGAGCCCACGGACGAGCGATGCTCGTCACTACGCCGACGCCCTGCGTAAGGCGTGGGATTACTCGTCGCCGGCGGGCATAGCCCGCTTTCACGTTTCCGCCTTCGGCGGCGGCTCCTCGGAATGACATACGCCCCTACGGCGCTGCGCGGCTCCTCGGAATGACAGAACGCGCCGCAAATCATTACACAGAAAGAAATCTATTATGAACGAAAACGTAACAAAATCCGAGTGTGAACGCCACCGCGCCGAGATCGACCGCCGTCTCGCGGACGGCAACGTGCGCTTTGCCCGCATTGAAACGCGGCTGGACAGCCTTTTGCAGATAACCCGCCTTATCGCCGGCGCGGTCATCGCGGGCGTTGTGAGTCTGATCGTGCTGCTGCTGACGAGGTGAGGGCACGCTGACGCGTCAGTGATATTATCGCTTCGCGACAGAGATATTGCGGCTTTGCCGCAGTGGTATTGCGCCTGCGGCGCAGTGATATTGCGGCTTTGCCGCAGTTATGAGCTCGCTCCGCGGGCACAACCCCTCCGTCTTTCCCCTTCGGCGAAAGCCGCCTCCACTTACACAGGGGAGGCGAAATGCCGCCTGCGGCGGCGCGATATATTTGCCTTGCGGCAAATGCGATATGCGCTTCGCGCGCGATATGTTCGCTTCGCGAACGAGAAAGGAAAACACACCTATGACCATAAACAACACCATCGCCGCGCTCGACGAGCTGCGTCCGAACGCCGCCTCCGCCGAAACGAAGGCTGCGTGGACGATCGCGCTCGACGGGCGCCTCCGCGCCGAAGTGCTGGGCGCGGCTCCGCTCCCGCTCTCCTTCCCGGAGGACGCCGACGCGGAGCTTTCCGCCGCCGAGCCCTACGGCGACCTTTACGTCCTCTGGTGCGCCGCGCAGCTCGACCTCGCCTCCGGCGAGACGGCGCGTTATTTCAACTCGATGTCCGCATTCGAGAAGCTGCTCGACGCCTTCAAGCGCCGCGCCGCGAAGGACTACGCACTCCCCTCCGGAGGCTTCAGAAACGTGAGGTTGTGATATGCTCCCAAAACTCAGATACAAAGAAACGAAAAAGACGCGGCAGACCGCCTACTTCGGCGGGCTCAACCGCACTGACCTCGCGAAGGAGGGGGAGCTGACCGACTGCGCCGGACTGACCGGCGAACGCGCTCCCTACCTCAGTCCGCGCTACTCCGACCGCCTCGCGCACACCTTCGGCGTTCCGCGCGGGCTGGTCGCCGCGAACGGCAGCATCTACGTCGCCGCAGACACCGACCTCTGGGAGTTCGACGGCGAAGTCGCCACCCGCGTTATGACCGGGCTGAGCGAAACGAAAAAGAGCTTTGCCTTCATCGGCGGGGCGCTCTGCGTCTTTCCCGATAAGAAATACTACCGTCCCGCGAGCGGCGAGAGCGGCTCGCTCGAGCAGGTCGAGACCTTCACCGGCTTTACGCTGACCGAGAGCGCTCTGACCCGCGCCGACGGCGTGAGCTTCGGCTTCCGCGTCAACGACGGGGTAGTGCTTTCCGGCTCGGGGCTCGTCGAGGGAAACCGCGTTTCCGCGGTCGTCGCCGAGGTTTCCGGCGCCACGCTCACCTTCGCGGGAACGCCCTTCGCGGCGCAGTCGTCGGAGTCGGGCGAGGTGACGGTCAGCCGTCTGCTGCCCGACCTCGACTTCGTCTGCGAGCACGATAACCGCCTCTGGGGCGCTGCCGGCGGCCGCGTTTACGCCTCCTGGCTCGGCGACCCGACCAATTTCACGGCTTACGACACCTCCCACGCGCAGGCGAGCTTCTTCGCCGACGTCGGCACCGACGGGCCCTTCACCGGCATCGCCTCCTGCCCGTCCTACGTCGCGTTTCTGAAGGAGAACTGCATCCATAAGCTCTACGGCAGCAAGCCGTCGAACTTCCGTCTGACCGTCTCCCGCGTCAACGGCTGCGAGGATGGGAGCGGCGGCAGCGTCGCCGTCGTCAACGACAACGTCGTCTATAACGGGCTCGACGGGGTCTACGCCTATAACGGCGGCGAGCCGGAATACCTCTCCGCGAAGACACGCAGGCTCGGCGCGGACGCGGTCGGGGTATGCCTTTCCGGCGTCTACTACGTCGCCGCGACGGAAGGCGGCGTGCGCAGGCTTTTCACCTACGACATGCGGCGCGGAGTCTGGCTCTGCGACGGCGCGAAGGACGTCTTCGCGCTCGCGGCGTTCTGCGGCTCCGTCTGGTACCTGACCGGCGAGGGGAAGCTTTACGAGCTCGGAGAAGACGATACCGGCGGCGACTGGAGCGCGACCCTCGCGCCTTTCGTCGAGGACGCCGGCACGCGGCGTTACCTGCGCGTGCTGCTCAAGATATGGCTCGCGGAGGGAGCGTGCGTGAAGGTCACCGCCGATAACGGCGCCGGCAGGGAGTCGGTCTACCTACGCCGCGCGGACGAGGACCGCCGCTACGAGCTGCCGCTGCCGTTCTTTACCGGCGGGGCGCTGAACGTCCGCCTTTCCGGCAGCGGAAAGTGCCTGATAAAGGGCGTTATCCGCGAGTATCTGGAATAGGGGGCGGCGGGATGATCTTCACTCAGAAGCTCGGCTCCCTCGACGGGCTGGATACCGAACGCGCCGTCCGCGCGGTCGCCAACTACGTCCGCGCGCTCCAGGAGCAGCTCGAATATACGCTCACCACGCTGGACAGCGACAACGTCATTGAGATCGATACCGACCGCACCTCGGTCGCCGGCGGCCTGACGCTCGACGGCGGAAGGTGGAACTGAGGGCTCACGCCGACGCGTGAGCAGCTGCGAGCGGCAGCGAGCATCATAACTGCCGCCGGAGGCGGCATCATAGTTCTAAACTCTAAACTGATTGAGTTATGATGACGCCGTCGGCGTCAGTTTAGAGTTATGATCGCCCTTCGGGCGAGTTATGAGTTCGCCTTCGGCGAACGCTGCGCCGCCTTGCGGCGGCTACAACCCCTCCGTCTTTCGCCTTCGGCGAAAGCCACCTCCCCTTACACAGGGGAGGTCTTCCCAAACGCCCTGCTTTACTTTTGGGATTCCACGGGCTGCGCCCTCAGGATGACAGAAACGCCCGCTCCGCTAAACAAGAAAGGATAAAACTTATGACTATAAACGAATGGATAGAAAAATACTACTCGCCGTATCAGAACGCCTACGCGGCCAGACTCGCGGCGGCGCAGCAGCGGCTCGACGCCGTGCGCGACGACTACGATTACGCATCCGACCCGCTCTACCTCGCTTACGCGCAGCGCTTCGCGGGGGAGGGGCACTACGCCGCGCTCGACGCCTTCGGCGACGCCGCCTCCGGGGTCGGCGGCATGCCCAGCAGCTACGCCTACGCCGCCGCGCAGCAGGCGAAAAGCTACTACGATTCAAAGCTCGCCGATAAGATCCCCGAGCTCTGGGAGCTCGCCTACGACGCCCGCCTCGCCGAGCTCAACTCCCTCAAGGCCGACGAAAAAACCGCCTACGAACGCTGGCTGGACGGCGTTGAGGCGGGTTATAAGCTCTGGAAGGAGGAGAACGACCGCGCGGTCGAGCAGGCGAATCTTGAAATCAATCGCAGCAACGCCGCCGTTTCAGAGGCGAACGCCGCGCTCCGCAGGGCGCAGGCCGCCGCGAAAGGGGTGGGCGTCAATTCGGGCTCGAACTCGGGCTCGGGCGCGAAGACGAACTCGACCGCGAAGTCGGGTACGGGTACAGGCGCCGCCGTTTCGGCTTCCGCCGGCGTCAAGGTCGTCAAGCCCGGCGTTTCCTCCTCCGCTAAGACGACGGCGAATAATAATAGTAAGTTGAAACTTATGCGAATATAAGGGAAAAGCGGTGATTTTCAGCCCTTTGCGGCTTGTCGGCGGCATAGCCGCGTTCCGAGGCAGGCAATAGCAATGTCATCCTGAGGGCGAAGCCCGAAGGCCCCCCCACCGCAAGCAGCCGTTCTGTCATCCTGAGCGGAGCGACCGCAGGGAGCGCAGTCGAAGGATCCTGAAGGTAACGGCGTTGTAACAGAAAAAGTGTGTAGGCTGAATGGAAATCAACAACCCCTCAGTCTCGCCCTGCTGCGCAGGTCTCGACAGCTTCTCGCCTGCGGGCTCGGTCAGGTCGCGGCTCTGACAGCCCACCGGGCTGTCATTCACTACCGCGCCCTCCGCTTCGCTACCTTACACAGGGGAGCCAAGGCGCCGACTTCGTCGGCGGTGATATTATCGCTGACGCGATAGTTATATTGACGCTCCGCGTCAGTGATATTGCGCCTGCGGCGCAGTGATATTGCCGCTTCGCGGCAGATACAACCCCTCAGTCGCCTGCGGCGACAGCTCCCCTTACACAGGGGAGCCAAGGCGCCGCCTTTGGCGGCGCTTCAGCCGCAAACAAAAACGGGCGGCGCGTCAGCACCGCCCTTTAAAAACGCTCTTACTGCCTGACCATCGGAGGCTGAGCGAGCATGGCGGTGCGCTGCTCGATCATGCCGCGGACGTCGCCGGCGCAGGCGATGACCGCCTGGTCGTCCTTCTTTTCGGCGGCGACGCGGACGTCCTTGATGCGGGAGATGATCTGACCCTCGATGCCGAGCACGTCCTCGCGGCTGAACGCCGGAGTCATCGAAAGCGCGTAGGCGGCGGCGTTGACGGCGTCGCGGGCCTCGCCTTCGGGAGCGCGCTTGATCGCGTCGGAAAGCAGCTCGCCCGCCTTGTTGACGAAGACGCCGGGCGCGACCTTTTCCTTTTCGCTCTCCTCGGCGGCGGCTCCGGCGATGAGCACGATGAGCACGAGCGCCGCGTAGACGACGAAGAGGATGAGCTGAATGAGGAACGCAGTCTTCCATACCTCCGGATTGAAGAGGATGAAGATGAGCCCGATGACGAATTCAAGACAGAAATACCCGGTCGAGACCGCGGTGAGCGGCACGCCGAAGATCTTGTCGCTCTTGAGACCGCGCACGATCAGCGGCGAGAAGACCATCAGCAGATAGGAAAGATGTATCGCGCCGTAGGAGATCCAGCAGGACGCGTTCGCGCCGTCGTGCCCGCCGAGCAGGAAGAACATCACGTTGAACAACACGAGGAACAGCGAAAGCAGTATGATAATAAGCGCTCTTTTTTTCATGGTTTTGCCTCTCTTTTCCCGCCGCGCCGCGGCGACGATTTTTACACTTTTATATATTACAACAAAAGGAAAGTTTTGTCAATAGAAAACGCAGGCTCACGCCGACGCTTGAACAATGATATATTTGCGGCCGCGCCGCAAATGTGATATACGCTGCGCGTATGATATATCGCCGTAGGCGATATGATATACTGCCTGCGGCAGTATTAAGGAACAAAACGGCTCCCGTTCGGGAGCCGTTTTGAATTATTGCCGCGCTCCGCGGTCGGCCTCCCCTGTGTAAGGGGAGGCGGCATCCGAATCGAAGATGAGGATGACGGAGGGGTTGTGCTCGCGCAAGCGACGCAGAGCGCCGTGTTTCTGTCATCCTGAGCGGAGCGGACGAAGTCCGCGCGGTAGGGACGAGCATCGCTCATCCGCGAACTCACGCATAAGCGCCGCCTCTCTGTCATCCTGAGGGCGAAGCCCGAAGGATCCCCCGCCGTCAGCAGCCGTTCTGTCATCCTGAGCGGAGCGGACGAAGTCCGCGCAGTCGAAGGATCCTGAA
>JAFTEJ010000023.1 GCA_017453725.1 Clostridia bacterium
AAAACCGAAAGCGTTCGCCTTACTTGAACTTTCTCTTGCGGGCCGCTTCCGACTTCTTCTTCCTTCTCACGGAAGGTGTCTCATAATGCTCTCTCTTGCGTACCTCAGAGAGGATACCGTCCTTTGCACAGGAGCGCTTAAATCTGCGCAGGGCATTATCCAACGATTCATTATCCTTGAGTTTGATTTCTGACACTTATTTTCCCTCCCTTGCGCAAAACAAATCACAGTACTATATATTAATACTCTAATTATACCTGTAATTGTCAATTTGTCAAGAGTTTTTTTTAAAAAACCGATTTTTATTTCAAAATAACAATTCTTTATCTCGCCACTATGTTCACGAGCCTGCCCTTGACGAAAATCTCCTTGATTATCTGCTTGCCTTCGAGCTCGGCGGCTATCTTACCGTTCACTTTCGCGGCACCGATCGCGTCGGCGTCGGAAGCGTCAGCGGGTATTTCCACTGTGCCGCGGAGCTTGCCGTTGATCTGTACGGCTATTTCGACGACGTCGTCCGCAAGCTTGCTTTCGTCGTATTCCGGCCAGCTCTGCTGATGTATGTATCCGCCGAAGCCGTTCTGTTCCCACAGCTCTTCGGTTATGTGCGGAGCGAGCGGATTGAGCAGTATCAGGAAAGCTTTCAGACCCGCGGCGGTGATGGCCTTCTCCGCCGCTATCTCGTTGAGAAGCTCCATAAGCGCCGCGATAGCGGTGTTCGCCTTCAGGGACATTATGTCCTCGGACACCTTCTTTATCGTGCGGTTGAAGCTTTTCTCGAGTTTGCCGTAGCCTTCGCCTTCGGCGAGCAGCTCGGGCAGCGCGTATACGCGGTCAAGGAAGCGCTTGCAGCCCTTTATGCTCTGCGAGGACCAGGGCGCCGCCTTCTCGAAATCGCCGATGAACATCTCATAAAGGCGCATCGTATCGGCGCCGTATTCGTTCACGATGTCGTCGGGATTGACGACGTTGCCGCGGGATTTCGACATCTTCTCCCCGCCTTCGCCGAGGATCATTCCGTGGCTCGTGCGCTTGGCGTACGGCTCTTTCGTCGGCACCACGCCGATATCGTAAAGGAACTTATGCCAGAAACGAGAATACAGCAGGTGCAGCGTCGTGTGCTCCATTCCGCCGTTATACCCGTCGACGGGAGTCCCGTAGTCCAGCGCTTCCTTTGAGGCGAGCTCCTCGCTGTTGCGCGGATCGCAGTAGCGCAGGAAGTACCAGGACGAGCCCGCCCACTGCGGCATCGTATCGGTCTCGCGCTTCGCGGGAGCGCCGCACTTCGGGCAGGTGGTGTTTACCCAGGAATCTATCTTCGCGAGCGGCGACGAACCGTCTTCGGACGGCTCGTAGCTCTCGATCTCCGGCAGACGGAGCGGAAGCTCCTCCACCGGCAGCGGAACGTAGCCGCAGTGTTCGCAATGCACTATCGGAATGGGTTCGCCCCAGTAGCGCTGGCGGGAGAACACCCAGTCGCGCAGCTTGTAAGTTACCTTTTCTTCGCCTATTCCCTTTTCGGCGAGCCATGCGACGATCTTTTTCTTCGCCTCCTCGACGGGCAGTCCGTCAAGGAATCCGGAGTTGACCATAATACCCGTCTCGCAGTCGGTGAAGGCGGCTTCTTCAACGTTACCGCCCTTGACTACCTCGATTATCGGGACGTTGAACTTTTTCGCGAACTCCCAGTCGCGCGTGTCGTGCCCCGGAACCGCCATAATGGCGCCGGTGCCGTAGGAAATCAGCACGTAATCCGAGATAAATATCGGGATATTCCTGCCGTTTACGGGGTTGATCGCTTCGACTCCGTCGAGCTTTACACCGGTCTTGTCCTTGGCGACCTCGGTACGCTCGAAGTCTGACTTGTGCGCCGCCTCGTCGCGGTAAGCCGCGACGGCGTCGAAGTTGGCGATCTTATCGCGCCACTTATCGATGAGGGGATGCTCGGGCGCGATGACCATATAGGTCGCGCCGAAAAGCGTATCGGGTCGGGTCGTGAAGATGCGGAGCGTATCGCCGGCGGTCGTCGTGAAATCGACCTCCGCGCCCTTGGATCTGCCGATCCAGTTGCGCTGCTGCGTTTTGACGCGCTCTATGTAATCCACGTCGTCAAGGTCGCTGAGCAGGCGCTCGGCGTATTCCGTTATCTTCAGCATCCACTGGCTCTTCGTCTTGCGGATGACCTCGCTGCCGCAGCGCTCGCATACGCCGCCGACGACCTCCTCATTGGCGAGGACGCATTTGCAGGAGGTGCAGAAATTGACCGCCATCTCCTTCTTATAGGCGAGCCCGTGCTCGAAGAGCTTCAGGAAGATCCACTGCGTCCACTTGAAGTAATCCGGATCGGTCGTGTTGATCTCCCTGTCCCAGTCGAAGGAAAGTCCGAGCGATTTGAGCTGACTCTTGAAACGCGCGATGTTGTTGCGCGTAACGATCTCGGGGTGTATCTTGTTCTTGATAGCGTAGTTTTCGGTCGGGAGCCCGAAGGCGTCCCATCCCATCGGATAAAGGACGTTGTAACCGCTCAGGCGCTGCTTGCGCGCGATGACGTCAAGCGCGGTATATGAGCGCGGATGCCCGACGTGGAGTCCCGCGCCGGACGGGTACGGGAATTCCACGAGCGCGTAAAACTTCGGCTTATCGCTGCCGGTCACGGCGGCGAAGGGCTTGAGCTCGTCCCATTTATCCTGCCATTTTTTCTCTATCTCTTTGAAATCGTATCCCATTTTTAACTCTTCTCTCTTGCGGATTATTTATCTATTTCCATTCTCGCGCCTTCGCTGTAAAGGCGTTCGAGACTGTAAAACTCTCTGGCTTCCGGGTGGAAAACGTGGACGACGACGTCTCCGTAATCCATAAGTATCCACTGCGCCGTGGGATAGCCCTCGACGCGCTTGGGATCAATCCCCTGTTCCTGCTTGACAAGCGCTTCGACTTCATCGACGAGAGATTTCACGTGGATGTTGCTGGTGCCGCTGGCAAGCACGAACCAGTCGGCGATGTTCGTCAGTTCCGAAACGTCGATAACATCTATATCGACGCCCTTCTTATTGCCGAGCGCCTTTACGACTGTCTCGACGATCCTGTTCTTCTCTTTCATTCCGATCGCTCCTTTACTATGAAATCTTTATCACTCGCCCGATGATTCGGACGAAAGCTCGGATGAAGATGGCTCATCCGGGTCGGAGGATGAATCCTCATCAGTCGTGCCGTATGACGACGGATCCTCCTCGGACGAGTCCACGGCCGGCTTTTCTTCCGATGATTCACCGGAAGACTCCGTGCTGTCGAGGCTCCCGCTGCTGCTTGAGCTGTCAACGACGCCGTAATCCCCCGGGTCGTCGAACTTAACGTGCTTGCTCGTCAAGCTCTCCTCGTAGGGGTTCAGATACTCGTTGAGCAGCTTGCGCGTCTGCTCGGAATACCCCTGATAATAGCAGGTCTTGTTCACCCATTTATAATTGCCGGGCAGCGTGTGGAACTTCACGTTTTCAACGCCTATCTCCATACCGATATGAGCGAATTCCGCCAGCTCGGAAATCGACAGGTTCGTATTCATATGCTCGATCATCTGCGTGACGATGTCGAAAAGCTTCGCCGAATCGTTCTTGCAGGTATCGATGCACTTCTGCATAAAGGCGGTCAGGAACTGCTCCTGGCGCTTCTGCCTGCTCTCGTCGCTGCCGTCGCCGCCGGAGCCCTTGCGGTAGCGGACGAACTGCTCCGCCTTGTCGCCGTCAAGAAGCTGCAGTCCCTTCCTGAGGTTTATATTCAGCCCCTGCGTCGGATCGGAGTAGCGCATATCGAACGGAACGTCTATTTCGACTCCGCCGACTATATCGACAATGTTACGGAACGCCTTGAAATTCAGAGTTACGTAGTAATTCGGATATATCCCCATCGTGTTATAGATTATCTGACGGATACCGTCGCTCTTTTTGCGGGCGTAGAAGCTGTTGATCTTATAATTCCTGCCGCTCATATGAACGAAGGTGTCGCGGAGGATGTGAAGCACGTTCGCGGTCTTCGCGTTCCTGTCTATCGTCACGAGCATTATCGTATCCGCGCGGTACTCATCGATATCTATGCCGCAGCATACGAAGGTGTAAACCCCCTCTTTCTGAGTGCGGCCGTCGTTCATATCCTCAGGCGTCTTGATTTCGATATCGGTCCATTCGCCGTTGTCATCTACCGGCAGCGCGTCGCTTCCGTTCGGGATCTTTTCCTTGAAAACGGAGCCCGTCATAAGCCACGTCAGCAGCAGACCGACGCACACCGTCAGAACGACGATAACGGAAATCATTATGATAAGCAAACGCTTATCCTTTTTATTCATAGCCTTCTTTTCCGCGGTTTTCTCGCGAGTTCCGCTTTTTTGCGCCCGCTTCTTTTCGGCAAAATACTCTTTACTCTTTTTTGTGCTCATTGGTCAGAAATAATCCTTTCGGTGCCCGCGGCAAACGCCGCATCATATTATCAGTTCTTTTCCGCGTTACTGAAAAACGCTATCGCATCGGCGGTGTAGGGATGCAGGTACGCGCCGTTTTTCTCGATTTTTTCCCTCGTCATTTCAAGGGAGATAAGCATGGCCCGGTCGAGGTCCTCGAAGGCGGCTTTCCTTATTTCTTCAACGCCGTCAAAGGCGCGTCCCTCCTCAACGCCGTCCGCGAGGAATATCAGCTTTTCGAGCAGACTCATTCCCGCTCTGCCCGTCGTGTGATAGCGTATCGCGTTGAGTATATCCGGGTCGGAAACGAAGAGTCGGTGCTCCGCGTAGCCGGCGGCGGTGAACGCGTGAGCGACCTTGGGGCTCTTTTCGAGTTCCTCAACTCCGATTATACCAAATTCGCGCGCCATATTCAACTGTTCTTCGTGAGTTTTTCGCTTAGTGACGTCGTGAAGCAGCGCCGCGGCGCGAGCCTTGTAAACATCGGCGCCGTAACGCTCAGCCAGCGCGACCGCCGCTTTCTCGACGCGGATTATGTGGTTGAAGCGCTTTTCCTCGACGAGACGCCGCGATTCGCGGCGGTAAAGATCAAGCCGGTACTCTTCCGAACGGTAAACGCCCGTATCGTCGATTATTCCGCGCACCGCGCGCGGTATACGCGATCCGACGCTTTCGTCACGCCCGAGCGCGAAGCGCAATTCGCTTGACGACAAATCGACGATCCCGCCTCTTATGAAGTGCGTTTTCACGCCGAAGTCGCGCTCCAGACCGGCGGCGTATTCGCTTATTCCTCTCGCGCTGTTGTCTCTGTTGTAAACGCAGGGCTCGCAGAGCGTCATTATTTCGGCGGATTCCTTCCATTCGCGCAGAGTAAGGAACATATCCGCGCCGACAACGAGATAAATACGGCGGTCGGGATATTGTTTTTTCAGCTCGCGCAGCGTTTCAACGGTATAGCTGACGCCGTCTTTTTTGAGCTCGAAATCCGAGACCTCGATCTTTTTATCCTTCGCGAACGCCGCTCGAAGCATCGCCAGACGCGCCTCGCCGCTCGCTCCGGCGGGATTTTCTTTGTGCGGCGGGATACGGCAGGGCATCACGATCAGTTTTTCAGGTTTAAACTGCCGCAGAAAAGCGCGCGCGACGCGAAGGTGTCCCTTATGAACGGGGTCAAAAGATCCGCCGTAAAGTCCGATATTTAGTTTTTCCATTTTATCAGACAATTATTTTAGGCTCCTTTTTGCGTCTCCGGTAGAGAACGAAGCGCGTGCCGATTACCTGCACGACGTCCGCGCCGGTGCTTTCGGCGGCGTAATCCGCCGCCTCGCGGACCGTTACGGGCGCGGTATCGAGCAGCTTGACCTTGATAAGCTCTCTCGCCTCAAGCGCCTCGGCGACCGCCCGAACGAAGTTTTCGCCGAGTCCGTCTTTGCCTATTATTACGACCGGGTCGATCCCGTTCGCCATGGCGCGCAGCTTTGCGCGTTGACTGCTTTTAAGCATTTTTATCCTCCAGAATGGGTTTGAGTTTTTCTTTCAGAAGCGCGAGGGAACGGCCTCTGTGGCTGTATTTCGCCTTCTCCTCAGCCGGAATCTCGCTGAAGCACTCGCCCGCCTCGGCGCAGAAAAACACGGGGTCGTAGCCGAAGCCGTTCGTGCCGCGCTTTTCAAGCAGGATCTCGCCGGGGCATTCTCCCCTCGCCTGCACCGTCACGCCGTCGGGCGAACGGTAGGTCGCCACGCTGACGAAGCGCGCGGCGCGGTCGGCCGCTCCTTCGAGCTCGCCGAGCAGCTTATCCATCTTCTCGCCGTCCGAGGCGTTTTCGCCGGCGTAGCGCGCGGAGTATACGCCCGGTCTGCCGCCGAGCGCTTTGACCTCGAGTCCGGAATCGTCCGCGATGCAGGGCAAGCCCGCCGCTTCGGCGAACGCCGTCGCTTTTATAAGCGAGTTTTCCTCAAACGTCGCGCCGGTCTCCTCGGGCTCGAGCGTAAGCCCGAGCGACGCCGGAGTAACGAGTTCCACGCCGTATTCTCCGAGCAGCGCCTGCAGCTCCGCAAGCTTCTTTTTGTTGTTGCTTCCGATGATTATTTTCATTCTTCTATAAGCGCTTTCGCGAACATTTTCGGGTCGAATGGCATCAGATCGTCGATCTGCTCGCCGACTCCGACGAACTTGACGGGAACGCCCGTTTCGAGCTTGACGGCACAGACGATACCGCCCTTCGCGCTGCCGTCCAGCTTGGTAAGAACGATGCCTGTAAGGTGCGTGACTTTGGAGAACTCACGCGCCTGGATCAGCGCGTTCTGCCCCGTGGTCGCGTCGATGACGAGCAGGTTTTCTCTGTCGCAGCCGGGCGCTTCACGCTCGATTATGCGGGACATCTTCTCAAGCTCGTCCATAAGGTTTTTCTTGTTGTGAAGGCGTCCCGCCGTGTCGCAGATGACGACGTCGCAACCGTTCGCCTTCGCGTATGAAAGCGTATCGAAGACGACGGACGCGGGGTCGGACCCTTCCGCCCGCTTGACGATCGCGGCGCCGGCACGCTCCGCCCATATCTCGAGCTGCGAAACAGCGGCGGCGCGGAACGTATCCGCCGCGCCTACGACAACCTTTTTGCCCTGCGCGGTGAACATTGCGGCTATCTTGCCGATCGATGTCGTTTTGCCGACGCCGTTGACGCCGATGACGAGGATGACGGACGGCTTTGTATCCGTCTTCAGCGCGATATGCTCATCCTCCATCATTTCGGTCATTATCTGCTCAAGCGCGACCGTAATGTCGGCCGGCTCCTTTAGCCCTTCGGATTTTATCTTCGCGCGGAGCTCGGTCATAATATGCTCCGTCGCGGGCATTCCGAGGTCGGAGGTTATAAGTATCTCCTCAAGCTCTTCCATCAGATCCTCGTCGATGCGGGTGAATGATTTCAGCATCGAGCCGATGCCCGAAAAGAGCGATTCCTTGGTCTTCTTAAGACCTTTTTTGAGTTTATCGAAAAGTCCCATTACTGCTTTTTCTCCTTGAGCTGTTTTTCGAGCTCCCTCATATCCAGCGAAACGACCTTCGAGACGCCCGGTTCCTCCATCGTTATACCGTAAAGCACGTCAGCGACCTCCATACTTCCGCGGCGGTGGGTGATGACGACGAACTGAATATCCTTCATCTGCGTTATGAAGTCCGCGAACTTGCCGACGTTGGCTTCGTCAAGCGCGGTGTCTATCTCATCGAGCACGCAGAAGGGCGACGGATGGGCGCGGAGTATCGCGAAGTAGATGCATATAGCGACAAGCGCCTGCTCGCCTCCGGACAGCGCAGAAAGGTTCTTGACGACCTTGCCGGGCGGCTGCGCTTTTATCTCTATGCCGGAATCGAGCGGCGAATCGGCGTTGCTCAGCTCGAGCGAAGCGTTGCCGCCGCCGAACATCTCGGTGAATACCTCGCCGAAGTTCTTGTTTATCACCGCGAACTGCTCGTTGAACATATCACGCATCGATTCGGTGCATTCGCCGATTATGCCGAGGAGCTGTTTTTTCGACTCCTCGCAGTCGCCGACCTGCTCATCGAGGAACTCGTAGCGTTCGGAAACCTCGGCGTACTCCTCGATCGCGCCTACGTTGACGTCGCCGAGGGCTTTTATGCCGCTCTTTATTTCATTGAGGCGGCGCTGAGCCTTGCCGAGCTCCTCGGGGCGTTTGCCTACGGCCTCGGCCTCGTTGCGGGTAAGCCCGTATTCCTCATAGAGCTTATCGAGGATGTTCTTGTATTCAACGTCGATATTCGCGCGCTTGCTTTCGAGCGTGGTCAGCTCGCGGATGATCCCGTCGCGCTCGGATGAGACGTTATCCTTGCGCCTGCGGAGCACGCTGATGCTCTGCTCGCGGCTCTCGCGTTCCGAAAGCATCGCGTCCGCCTTGGCGCGGTTTTCGGCAGCCTTTCTGCGCAACTCGTCGATTTCTCCGCTGACGTCCTGCGCCTTGCCCTCTGACTGCGCGGTGCGCTCGGCGATCTCGCGCATTTCGCGCTCGTAGCCGTCCTTGGCGTTATGAAGCTCCGCGATGCGGGCCTTCGTGTCGTTTATGCGGCTCTGCTGCGCGGAGGCGGTTATCTCCGCTTCGCTGACCTTCAGCTTGAGCTCGTTGACCTTGTCGGTCAGCTCGCGGCGGCGGCCGTCTATGCCGCTTCTGCCTTCGGTCAGCTCGGCAAGTCCGGCGCGGAGCGATTCGCTTTCCTTTTCGGCGGCGGCGATGCTCTTCTTCGCGGCTTCCGCCTGCGCCTTGAGCTTCGCCGCGGCAGCGTCTCCGTTTTCGCGTTCGGACGCGATGTTATCGAGCACCTGACGCTCCGCCTCGAGCGCGGACGCGTAAAGATTGACCTCGCCATCCGCTTTGAGGATATCCTCGCGGAGCGCGGTCTGCTCGGCGCGGAGCGCGTCGTACTCCGCCTGCGAGGACGCGAGCGCGTTGCGCTGTTCCTCCGCGGCGGCGGTAAGCTCGTCCGACGTCTTCTTCGCGATCAACAGCTCCTTCTCGAGCTTGTCTATCTCGCCGCGGCGGGAAAGGATGCCGCTGTTTTTGTTCTGCGAGCCGCCGGTGAAGCTGCCGCCGGCGTTGATGACCTGCCCGTCGAGCGTGACTATCCTGAAACGGTAGCCGTATTTCTTCGCTATTTCCGTTCCCTTATCCAGATCGGAGGCGACGACCGTGCCGCCGAGAAGGAAGGAAATAACGCCTTCGTATTGTTTATCGTAGTTGACAATGTCCGTGCCGTATCCGACGAATCCGGCGCATTTGTCAACTCCCGCTTCGTTCAGTTTCCTGCCCTTGACGGAGGTCATGGGAAGGAAGGTAGCCCTGCCGAGTCCCTCGCGCTTGAGCATATCGATAGCGCGTTTCGCGGCTTCCTCATCCTTTACGACGACGTTCTGAAGCCCCGCTCCGAGCGCGGTTTCGACCGCGACGGTGTATTTCGGCTCGACGTTTATCAGCTCCGCGACGGTGCCGACGACGCCCTTGATGACGCCCGCTTTCGCGCGGTCGGCAACGCTCTTAACGCTTCCGGAAAAGCCTTCCATATGCTTTTCCATATCGCGGAGGGTATCGGCGCGGTGCTTCAGCGTGTCACATCTGACGAGCGCCTGCTTCAGTTCCTCCTCGGTGCGCGAAAGCTTGCCGCGCTTAGCTTCAAGCAGTTTATCGAAACCCATGCAGGAGTTGATGTTGGCGCGAAGCTTCTTATCGGCGGAGTCCTTCTGCTCCGAGGCGTCTTCGTAACGCTTTTCCGCTTCCGCGAGCCGCTCTTTCGCCTCCGCTTCGCGCTGCGCAAGCTGTTCCTCGCGCGGCTTCGACTCATCGAGCAGACGCTCGCAGCCGCTGAGCTCGATGCGCAGGTCGGTCAGCTCGATCTCCTTCGCAGAAAGCCGGCTCTCGAGCTCGTTTATCTCCGCTCCCGCCTTCTCGTCGTCGCTGACGACGGAGGCGAGCTCCGCCATAACGGATTCGATTTCGGTGGAAACGGAATCGCGGTCCGCGTATATCTCCGCGAGCTTCTTTTCCTGCTCGTCGACGGCGGCGAAAAGCTCGTTCGCGCGTTCCTCGGCGGCGGCGATCTCGTTCTTCAGCTTCTCGAGAGCCTCGGCGCTCTTTGCCGCGTCGTAGCTGAGCAGAGTCGCCTGTTCGTGCAGCTCAGCCGCCTTCTCGTCGAAGGACGATGCTTCGCGGCGCAGGGTGTCGATATCGGCGGTGATGCGGTTCATATCGTTGAACGCGTCGTCGATCTGCTTATCGAAGTCTTCGTCCGACTTGATTATACTGTCGTAACGCTCCCTGACGACGGCTATCTTGCCGTCGTAGTCAGCGGTATTCTTCTTCGCTTTATCCATCCAGACGAGCCAGAGCCCGATCTCGAGTTCCTTTTTCTCGTCGCGGAATGCGTTGTACTTCCTCGCCTTTTCCGCCTGCTCCTTCAGCGGACCGATACGCCCCTCCAGCTCGCTGATGATGTCGCGGAGGCGGACGAGGTTATCCTCCGTACGCGCGAGCTTGCGCTCGGCGTCCTCCTTGCGGTAGCGGTATTTGGATATGCCAGCCGCTTCCTCGAAGATTTCGCGGCGGTCGTCGCTCTTGGCGGCGACGATTTCGGCTATCCTACCCTGCCCTATCAGCGAGTAGCCGTCTCTTCCGAGGCCGGTATCCATAAACAGCTCATAGACGTCCTTGAGGCGGACGAGCTTTTTGTTTATAAGGTATTCGCTCTCGCCGGAGCGGTAGTAACGGCGGGTGACGTTGACTTCGTCGTCGTCAACGTCGAGCTCGCGGCCGGTATTATCCAGCACCAGCGTGACCTCCGCGAAGCCCTGCGCTTTACGCATGGGCGCGCCGTTCGGACGGCGGGTACCGTTGAAGATGACGTCCTCCATCTTCACGCCGCGCAGGGACTTCGACGACTGCTCGCCGAGCACCCAGCGTATAGCGTCCGAGACGTTGCTCTTTCCGCTTCCGTTCGGTCCGACTATTGCGGTTATGCCTTTCCCGAAGCCCATCGTGAGCCGTTCGGGGAAGGATTTGAAGCCCTGTATTTCGAGTTGTTTAAGCTTCATTCTTTTTCTCAGCCGCGTTGAGCGGCGCTCCCTTTCGTAATCTTATATTCTTCTTACCGTTCCCTCCGGAAACGCGCCGGAGACGTCTGTTTTCATAGTGATCCCGAACTCGTCGCCGAGCCTCGCGAAGTTTCGGCGGTTGTGCCCGACAAAGAGCGAAACGCCGGCGCTTCCGCAGGAAACCGCGTATTCGCCGCCTCTTTCGGGCGGGTTTTCGGCGAAATACCGGCGCATGGCCTCGTATTTCAGCTCGCAGTAGACGAGCTCGCCGAACGCCGGATGCCACGCGCCCGCGACGACGTCGTTTTCGCAGCTCTCCGTGCGCTGCAGGCCGAGGCGTATGATTTTCACGCCCGCGCCGTCGAATACGCGCACGAGCCTTACGCAGAGGCTCACGGCTTCGCCGACGGTCTGCGGCGTGTATTCTCCGGACGCGTACATATCCGCGAGCGCGGTGTTTTTCAGCACGACGGTCGGATATATCCGCACGCATTCCGGAGCGAGCTTAACGAGCTCGTTCGCGGTGTATAACGCGCCTTCATCGTCATCTCCCGGCAGACCGGTCATCATCTGAAGGCCGAGGCGTATGCCCTGCGCTTTTATCAGCGCCGAGGCGCGCCGCGTATCCTCCGACGTGTGTCCCCTGCCGCTTTTTACAAGCACTTCGTCGCGCATGGACTGCGCGCCGAGCTCTATGACGGTAACGCCGGCGGCTTTAAGCTCTCCGAGCACCTCCGCGTCGATGCAGTCTGGGCGTGTGGAGATTCTTATGCCGGAGAAGCCGCCCTTTTCCAGCTCGCGCTTCGCGGCTTCGAGCAGCAGGCGCATATACCCGCGCTCTATGGCGGTGAAGCTGCCGCCGAAGAAGGCGATCTCGGCGTTATCCGCGCCCGCGTTCCTGACGCGTTCCGCGGCGATACGCACGTCATCCGGCGTCGCCGGAACGGTAACGCCGGCGATGGCGCGCTGGTTGCAGAAAACGCAGTCGTTCGGGCAGCCCAGATGCGGCACGAAAACCGCCGCTCTCGCTTCACTTTTCATTGTAAAAGCTCTTTAGCGCTTCCGCCGCGGCGTTCTGCTCCGCCTCTTTTTTGCTGCTCGCCTCGCCGCGTCCCGCAAGTCTGCCGTTTATATACAGCTCGATATCAAAGCGCTTGGCGTGATCCGGACCGTGTTCGCCGGCGAGCACGTACTCGATGCGGCTTCCCTTTTTGCGCTGAACGATTTCCTGCAGCGCGGACTTGGAGTCCTCGCTCCTCATCTCGCGCCTGCGGAAGCCCTCGCTGACAAACGGCAGGACGAACCGACGCGCCGCTTCCATACCGCCGTCGAGGAAAATCGCGGCGATAAGGGCTTCAAACGCGTCCGAGGTAACGGAGGGGCGCGTTCTGCCGCCCGTCAGCTCCTCGCCGCTGTTCAGGAAAAGTTCGTCGCCGAGCTTTATCTGAGCCGCGTATTCCGCCAGCGCCTTCTCGTTGACGAGCGACGCGCGGACGCGCGTCATCACGCCCTCGCGGCTGTCGGGCAGCGCGGAATACAGGAACTCCGCCGTTATCATTGACAGCACGGAATCTCCCAGGAATTCGAGCCGCTCGTTGCATTCCGCTTCCTTGTGCTCGTTGACGTATGACGAATGCGTCAGCGCGGTGACAAGCAGACTTTCGTCCTTGAACTTGTAGCCTATTCTGTTTTGCAGATCTGTTTTGTCGATGATATTCACGGTTTTATTCCGCCTCTTCTTTCGCCATGCTTTCCTCGATTATTCCGATAACGTTGTTCCTCGTGTAAAGCACAGCCTGCCTGACGGCGTTGCATATTGCGAGCGCCTTTGAACTGCCGTGAGCTTTTATGACGGGCTTTCTCATACCCATCATAGGCGCTCCGCCGACGGTCGAATAGTCCATCGCGCTGTTCACGGCGCGAAGCCCCTTGTAGATCATAAGCGCCGCACCCTT
This sequence comes from Clostridia bacterium, assembly GCA_017453725.1. GTDB lineage: Bacteria > Bacillota > Clostridia > Oscillospirales > RGIG8002 > RGIG8002. The sequence continues at coordinate 12,996 of JAFTEJ010000023.1, forward strand.
GGTCATAAAGTTCTTGCCGAACATATCCTTCAGATAATGCTTCGCCATAAAGCCCATGCCCTCGGTAACCTTCAGCACGACGTTTCCGGTAAAGCCGTCCGCAACGGCGACGTCGCAGCCGCCCATCGGGAGTTCCCTGCCCTCGACGTTGCCGATGAAGTTATACGCCGACGTCTTCATAAGCTGATAGGTTTCGCGAAGCAGGTCGGTGCCTTTGTTTTCTTCGGAGCCGATGTTGACGAGTCCCACTCTTGGGTTCTCGCGGCCTTCGACTTTTTCCATATAGACGCTGCCCATAAGCCCGAACTGCGTCAGCACCTCGGGGCTGACCTCGACGGTCGCGCCGCAGTCGAGCAGGAGGTAGTTTCCGTCAACGCAGGGGACGAGCGTTGCGAGCGCGGCTCTGCGGATGCCCTTGACGCGCTTGACGATAATGGAAGCGCCGAGCATCATCGCGCCGGTGTTTCCGGCTGAAACGTAGGCGTCCCCTTCGCCGGCGGCGAGCATGCTGAGACCCTTTATCAGCGAGGTCTCCGCGCCTTCTTTTACCGCTGAGGCGGGATTGCCGTCCATCGGGAAAATTTCGTCGGCGTTCGCGATCTCAACGCGCTTGTCGGATATCTGATTCTCATCCATAACGCGCTTTATTACGTCCCGCTTCCCTACGAGTATAACGTCGACGTCGGATCTCTCCGCTCCCATAGCGGCTCCCTTGATTATTTCAGCGGGCGCGTAATCTCCGCCGAACGCGTCGATTATCACTCTCATTCGTCTTCCTCCTTGTCAGATCTCGTTTTCCGAAATGTACAGCCTCAGCGCCGCGGCGGACCTTTCCGTAAGCCGTCTGCGCTTTTCTTTTTTGTCCCTTATACGTTCTTCCGTGTCCGGAAGAATGCCGAAGTTTATATTCATCGGCTGGAAGTCCGCGTTCGCGGACGAAATATACGCCGTCAGCGCGCCGATCCCCGTTTCACGCGGGAACGGCGGCAGCTTTTCGCCCTTCAGGCGTTTGAGGCAGGCGACGCCCGCGACGAGTCCACTCATCGCGGATTCGATATAGCCCTCGACGCCAGTCATCTGACCCGCGAAGTATATGCGCGGGTCGCTCTTTAACGAGAAGTCGTAATCAAGCAGGCGCGGCGAATCGAGGTAGGTATTCCTGTGCATAACGCCGTAGCGCACGAACTCAGCGTTCGCGAGCGCGGGTATCATGGAAAAGACGCGTTTCTGCTCGCCGAACTTCAGATTCGTCTGGAAGCCGACGAGGTTATAAAGCGTGCCGTCGGCGTTGTCCTGCCTGAGCTGCAGCACCGCGTAGGGGCGGCGTCCGGTTGCGGGATCGACAAGTCCGACCGGCTTGAGTATCCCGAAGCGGAGCGTATCGGGTCCGCGCTTCGCGGCGATCTCGACCGGCATACAGCTCTCGAAAACCTTGCATTCCTTCTCGAACTCGTGCAGCGGAGCGGTCTCAGCGGCGACAAGCTCGCGCCAGAACGCCTCGTATTCATCCTTCGTCAGCGGGCAGTTGATGTAATCGTCCCCGCCCTTGCCGTATCTGGCGAGGCGGAAGCTCTTTGAAGCGTTGACGCTCTCGGCGGTCACGATCGGCGAAGCGGCGTCGAAAAAGTGCAGCCCTTCCCCGCCGGTCAGCGCTTCGATCCTTCGCGCCATCGCGTCGCTCGTGAGCGGGCCGGTGGCTATTATGACCTCGCCGTCCGGTATCTCAAGCGCTTCTCTGCGCACGACCTTTATATTGCCGCAGGCGGACACGCGCTTCGTGACCTCGGCGGCAAACGCCTCGCGGTCGACCGCGAGCGCTCCGCCCGCCGGAACTGAGGTAACGTCCGCGCAGGAAAGCACGACCGAGCCGAGCATACGCAGTTCCGTTTTCAGCATTCCCGACGCGGTCGCGGGATCGTCCGATTTCAGCGAATTCGAGCAGACGAGCTCGGCGAAATTTTCGCTCGTATGCGCGGGCGAAAAGCGTTCCGGCTTCATCTCCCAAAGCTCGACCTCGACTCCGTGCCGGGCGAGATAGTACGCCGCCTCGCATCCTGCGAGTCCGGCTCCGATCACAGTGGCTTTCAATTCTTTTCTTCCTTATCCGCGGACTTAGAGCCCTTATTGAGCTTTTCGTATCCGCAGCCGTCTTTCAGGCAATGCACGCCGATGCGGAAGCGGAAGTTGCGCTTGACAAACAGCGTGCTCCCGCAGTTCGGGCAGTTTTCCTTTGTCGGGTCGTCCCAGGTCATAAACTTACATCCGGGGTAGTTTGAACAGCCGTAGAACTTCGCGCCCTTCTTGCTTCTGCGGGCGATCAGCTTTCCTCCGCAGGCGGGACAGTTGCCCGCCGCGTCCTCGGTCAGCGGCTTTGTGTTGCGGCATTCCGGGACGCCCGGGCAGGCGAGGAACTTGCCGTTCCTGCCCATCTTTATGACCATATTCCTGCCGCACTTGTCGCAGATGACGTCTGTGACTTCGTCCGGCACCTTGACGCGGGTGTCGCCGAGCTTCTTCTCGGCGTCGCTAAGCTCGCTTCTGAAGCCGTCGTAAAATTCGGAGACGACCTCGTTCCAGACCTTTTCACCCTCCGCTATCTCGTCGAGTTTTTCTTCCATCCCGGCGGTGAACTCGGTGCTGACTATGTCGGAGAAGTTATCCTCCATCAGCTCCGTGACCGCTTCGCCGAGCGGAGTGGGTTCGAAGAACTTGCCGTCCTTGCGGATATAGTCGCGCTTGCTGACGGTGCCGATTATCGCGGAATACGTGCTCGGTCTGCCTATTTCCTTATCCTCAAGCTCCTTTATGAGCGTGTTTTCGGAATACCTCGCGGGCGGCTGCGTGAACTTCTGCTCAGGGATGAGCTTCACAAGCTCAGCGATCTCGCCCTCGGACATCTCAGGCAGCTTTTTGTTATCGTCCTTATCCTCCTTCGCTTCCATCCAGACGGACATAAAGCCGGGGAACTTGACGGTGAATCCGCTCGACTTGAAAAGGCTGTGATTCGCCGTTATATCGACGCTGACGCTGTCGAGCTGCGCGTTCGTCATCTGGCAGGCGATAAAGCGTTCCCAGATGAGCTTATAGAGGCGGTACTGATCGGAAGAAAGGCTGCCCTTTATCTCGGACGGCACGAGGAAGGGATCGGTAGGTCTGATCGCTTCGTGGGCGTCCTGGGCGCTCTTCTTTGTTTTATACACTCTCGGCGAGGACGGCAGATATGCTGAGCCGTAACGTTCGCCGATGAAGTTTCTGGCGGAATGAATGACCTCGTTCGAAAGGCGCAGGGAGTCGGTTCTCATATACGTTATCATACCTACGGTGCCGCGCCCGGAAATGCTGACGCCTTCGTAAAGCTCCTGCGCGATGCGCATCGTGCGCTGTGAGGAGAAATTGAGGCGCTTCGCCGCCTCCTGGAGCAGCGTGGAGGTCATAAACGGCGGCATCGGAGCGCGTGATTTATCAACGTGCTTGATGGAAGTCACTCTGAAATCGGCGCCATCAACGTCCGCGAGAACGGCGTCGGCGTCCGCCCGACAGGTAAGCTCCTTCTTCTTCGACGTCGTGCCGTAATACTTGGCGGTAAACGGCTTCTTGCCGGCGGTCAGGAGGTCGGCGTCTATCGTCCAGTACTCCTCCGGCACAAAGGCGCGTATCTCGCGTTCGCGATCGACTATCAGCTTGACGACGACCGACTGCACCCTGCCCGCGGAAAGACCGGGCTTGACCTTTTTCCATAGAAACGGGCTGATCTTGTATCCGACGATGCGGTCAAGGACGCGTCTGGCCTGCTGGGCGTTGACGAGGTCCATATTTATACTGCGTGCGTTACCCATCCCGTCCTTGATCGCAGTCTTGGTTATCTCATTGAAGGTAACTCGGACGTCCTTTTCGGGATCGAGGTCGAGCAGCGTGGCAAGGTGCCAGCTTATCGCTTCGCCTTCGCGGTCCGGGTCGGGCGCGAGGTAGACCTTATCCGCGGTCTTCGCCAGCTTTTTCAGGTCGTTGATGACCTTCGCCTTACCTCTTATGGAGATATACTCCGGGGCGAAACCGTTTTCGACGTCGATGGCAAAGCGGGACTGCGGCAGGTCGCGGACGTGTCCGACGGACGCGGCTATGATATACCCCTTGCCGAGATACTTCTTGATGGTCGCCGCCTTCGTAGGCGACTCGACGATTACGAGTTTTGTCATATATTGATCCTTCCTCCGGATCGCTCCGGCAAGCCCCTTGCGGAACCGGATTTCTTATTTACAAAAGTGAGAACTTCTTCATAGGGAGGGACTTGCACCTTCCCTTTATCTCGAGCATCGAAAGCGCGGCGAGCGCCTCCTGCACGCTCAGTCCGGTCTTCGCGAGAAGCTCCTCGAGCGGCGCCGGCTCCGTAGTCAACGCTGAAAGCAGCAGCTTTTCGCGTTCGTTCAGCTCCTCGTCGTCGGCGCGCGCCGGAGCCTGTTTTTTCTCGGGCCTGCGCGCGACCTGCGGGAAAAGCTGGACGTATTCCCTGACTATATCCTCAACGTCGGTCACGGGGACGGCCCCGTCCTTTATCAGTCTGTTGCTGCCGACGCTTTCGTATGAGTTGATGTTGCCCGGAACGGCGAAAACGTCTCTGCCGTATTCGAGCGCGTAGTTGGCGGTGATAAGCGCGCCGCTGTTCTCCGGCGCTTCGACGATGAGCGTACCGACCGAGACACCCGCCATTATGCGGTTGCGCAGCGGGAAATTGCCCTTGCTTATCCTGCTCGTCGGGGCGTATTCGGAGATGACCGTGCCCTTCTTTATCATGGCGCGGCGGAGTCCGAAGTTTTCGGCGGGATAGTTCTTCGCCAATCCGCAGCCGAGAACGCCGACGGTGCTTCCGTCAGCGCGGACGGCTCCGGCCAGCGCCGCCGCGTCTATGCCGACCGCGAGTCCGCTGACGACGCAGAAACCGCGCGCGGCGAGCTTGCCGGCGATGATGTACGCCGACTTGCGGCCGTATTCGGTGCAGTCGCGCGTTCCGACTATCGATATCAGCGGGCGCGAGTCCGCGTCGAGAGGCTCGCCCTGCGCGTAAAGCAGCGCGGGAGGCGCGTATATGTTCGCGAGCCTGTCCGGGTATTCATCCGAGGCGTACGGAATCACGCGTATTCCGAGCCGTTCGCAGCGGGCGATGGTATCGTCGGCGCTCTTCAGCTCTTTATCGAGCAACGCCTTGAGCGTCTTCTCGTTCGCGACTCCGGCGGCGAGGTAATCGTTTTTCCCGGCGTTGTAGACCGCTTCACAGCCGCCGAACGACTTCAGAAGCGTGTCCATCGCGCGCGTGGCGGGCGCTACGCGTTCCGAAAGCCAGACCGCGCATTTCGCTTCCATCCGGACACCTCCCACATAAGTATTCCACCGGCGACCGCGGCGTTGAGGGACTCAGTCCCCTGCGCCATCGGGATGCGGATCACGGCGTCGCATTCCGCGACGGTTTCAGCGTCGAGTCCGTTGCCCTCGTTGCCGATAAGAAGCAGCAGCTTATCCGCGAAGTCGGCGTTTTCGAGCGATACCGCGTTTTCGTCAAGCGCGGCGGCGTACGCCGTGAAGCCGGCTCCGCGCATTTCGCGCACGAAGGAGCGCATATCGCCGACTACTTCGACAGGCAGTCTGAACGTCGCGCCCATCGCTCCGCGCAGCGCTTTGACCGAGTAGACGTCCGCGCAGTCGGAGGAAAGCGCGACGCCGTCGAAGCCGAACGCGGAGGCGCTTCTGATAAGCGCGCCGACGTTTCCGGGCTCCTGCACGCGTTCGAGGCAGAGGTATCTTCCGCCGTTTTCGGGCAAACCCGAAGATTTATACGCAAAAACCGCCGTAATGTCCTGCGGCGTTTTGCTTTCTGTTATTTTGTTCATTATCGGCCGCGTTACCGCGTAAACGGTCCCGCTGACCGACGGAAAAAGCGCCTCGTACGCGCCGAGCGCGTCGCTCAGCACGAACAGCTCGAGCAGCTCGCAGCCGCCCGCAAGCGCCTCCTCCACGAGCTTTCTGCCCTCCGCGACGAAGGCGCGGGCTTCGTCCCTTGCCTTCTTCGATGAGGACAGCTTAGCGATGGATTTGACCGCCTCGTTGCCCGGGGCGGTCACGGTCAGAAGCTTCTTCAACCGCATCACCCCGCTGAATCGCGACTTTGCTTTCTACGCTGAAAAATGCCGAAAAGGCTTCGAAATTATTTCGAAACCTTTTCAATCAGCTCGGAAAAGCCTTCTTTATCGCTTATCGCCATCTCGGAAAGCATCTTTCTGTTAAGCTCGATGCCCGCCTTCTTGAGGCCGTTCATAAACGTGGAATAATTTGTGCCGTTCGCTCTGCAGGCGGCGGAAATACGCGCTATCCAAAGCTGACGGAAATTGCGCTTCTTCTGCTTTCTGCCGATGTATGCGTAAACGAGTGACTTTGTGACTGCCTGGTTAGCTGTCTTGAACAGCTTCGATTTCGCGCCTCTGTAACCCTTCGCGAGCTTCAGGATCTTTCTTCTTCTTTTTCTGGTGGTTACTGCGCCCTTAACTCTTGCCATTGTAAACTCTCCTTTATTGTTCGGCGGTTACGCCTTTGATTCTTATTTGTAAGGCATCATTTTTCTGAGGTTCGCCTCGTTGG
>JAFTEJ010000024.1 GCA_017453725.1 Clostridia bacterium
CGCGGCGAAGACCGCGAGCGGCTCGGCGTAGTTCGTCAGGTCGCGCTCGGTGCGGAAGTTGGACTGCTTGATATACATTCTCGCGGAGCAGACCCAGCCCATAAGCGGGGAGACGCTGCCCTTCGTTCCGGGCCTTCTCATCTCGCCCTTGATGAGCGTGGACTTGGGGTCGAAGTTCTCTATGACCGCGTCCTCGAACTCCTTGAGGGAGGAGAAGAAAACGTCGCATTCCGGGAGCTTGTCGTCGAGGTCCTTGACCATTCTGACCTCTCTGGCGTCCGGGAAGGAGGAGTCGTGGCTCTCGGACCAGAAGCGGTGGTTGGTGGTCCATTCGCCGTCCTGCTCTTTGAGGGCGTTCTTGCCGGCCTCTTCGACTCTCTCGGCGAAGTATTTATAGAAGGGGTGGGTGTACTGCATATCCATCGGATGGCGCTCGGAGTCGATGAACTTGAAGACGCCGTTGGTGCTGTCCCACTTGAAGGTGCGGTTGTTCACGTCGTCGACGTTGAAGTAGACGGGGCGGTGAACGACGTACCAGACGTTATAACGCGGACGGGTAGCGAGACGGGAGGCGTAGATGCGCGTGCCGTCGGCGCCTTCCCAGAAGAACTCGGACTTCGGCGCGACGTAGGGGTTGAGTCCGCGGTAGAAGGAGGCGAAACGGATTCCGAAGCCGCTGTAGATCTGCGGCATCTGAGAAATCTGTCCCCAGCCGAAGGGGGAGTAGCCTGTCTTGCTGACCGCGCCCATCTCCTTGCCTATCTTGTGGCCGAGCAGCAGGTTGCGGATAAGAGACTCGCCGCTGACGCAGAATTCATCCGGCAGACAGAACCACGGTCCGATGGCTATACGGCCTTCGCGGACGTACTTCTGGAACTTTTCCTTCTTCTCGGGATAGACCTCGAGGTAATCCTGCACCGGCATCGTTTGTGAGTCGAGGTGGAAATGCTTGTAATCGGGATTCTTGTCGAGGATGTCAAAGAGCAGGTCGAGCATCTGCCCCAGCATAAACTGGGTGCGTCTTGCGGAGTATCGCCATTCTCTGTCCCAGTGTGTGTTAGGGATAAAGTGGCACTGGATCTTCTGGTTTTTATCCATTTTCGTTTCTCCTTATCCTTTGATAATATTCATTATTTCAGCGAAGGAATCGGTGTAATGTGAGCAAAGCGCCTTCGTTCCGCTCGATTCGATATTGCCGCCGGAGATGCCGACGGTCGCGTAGCCGGCTAGCCTGATGGAGCATACGCCCGCGCCGCTGTCCTCAATGCCGATGACGTTCGCGCGATCGGCGAAGGGGATGTTGAGTCCGACCACGCAGGTCTCGGAGTAGAGCCACGGATGCGGCTTCGGCGAAAGCTCGCCGAGCGTTCCGACGCTGCCCTTGCGGAGCGGGAAACCGGCGGAGATTATCGCGTCGTAGAAGTCCTTGGGATCGCCCATCTTCAGCGTCTTGAACGCGGAGAGGATCTCGGGCCACGCCTTTTCATAGAGCCCGGATGTCACGAGGCCGATCTTGACGCCCATATCCTTGAGCTCATAGAGGAAGTCTTTCAGGCCGGGAGTGGGTACGAAGGCGTTTTCTCTGCCGCGGCCTTCCATAATCTCCTGCATCTCCCTGTGAGTATGCTCGAAGTAGAAGTTTCTCGCGTCCTCGAGTTTCTTATCGGGGCAGTACTTGTTGATGCAGTACTTCAGATGTTCTGAAACGCTGTGGCCGGAAACGTAGGGAAGGTCGGCTTCCTCAAGCTCGAACTTCGGATTGCCGAGCAGACTCGCCACGGAAAGCTGTATTATCCAGATCCAGAACTCCTCGCTGCGTACGGAGGTGCCGTCGAGGTCCATGAGGACTGCCTTCAGCGGGCGCTCGATGGATACGGGGTAAACGGGGTAGTAAACGGGGAACGCGATCGCGGATTTTACGCAGGCGAGAGTCTGGTTTCCGAAGGAAACGAACTCGACCTTGCGGTCGCCGGTCGCTGCTATCTCTTCGACGCCGTTGACGCCGCGTGTGTAGCGTCCGTCGCTGGTCTTTTCCATTCTGATGAGACCGGCGTCGGCGCCGAAGGTTCCCAGATCCGGGAGAATAATAGGTTTGTTTTCGCTCATAAATTTACCATCCTTTTGTCGGTGTTGGCTGATCGGGAGTAAGGGTAAGACGGTTTTGAAATGGAGATTTCTCGCACACATTGCCGCAAAGCCTTGACGACCATCATATGCTAACTATTATAATTGTATGTTTAAAAAATGTAAAGAGTGTTTTTTACAAAATGGGCGATTATTTTCGGGGTTTTTTCAACATCTTGCGGTTTGGGAAGATTTTTGTCTTCGTATCGTTGACAACGTATCGGGTTTATGGTAAAATATTAACGGTAAAACCGCTGTCGAAACAGCGTTCGATTATTATTATGTTTTATTATAAGGAGTATCGCAATGAACGTTATCAGGAAAAAACTGACGAGAGTCGTGTCTCTTGCGCTGTGCATCGCGCTGCTTTCCGGATTCTGTGTTGCGCGGTTCGCGCTGGACGCGTCCGCGGTCTCGGCCGTTCAGGTCGTCGGAGGCAAAGCGGTAGCGACTTCTAGCGGAGCGTTTCTGCAGGCGTATATCGGCTGCGAAAAAGGCGTTTCCACGCAGGTGAGCTTTTGCGCAGCGACGCAGTTTGACGTGTACGGTTTCTCCTCATTTGCCGGCGGAAACATCGACACTGTAAAGTCCGACCCGGGCGAAAAGCATCTCGGAGGCGCTGACGGCGACTTTTACGTTACATGGAGCAGCGACCGCAATCAGAATCCGTATCAGGCGTTCGAGGCGGACGTGCGCGGCGCCGCCGGCGCCGTTATCCTTGGATACGAGGGCCGGCTTAACGAAGCCGACGCGGACGGAACTATGATAATGCAGGTCTGGGATCCTGCGGCTTCGCGCTACGTTAAGATGGATGAGGAATCCGCTGTCAACGGTTCGATCTCGCTTGTTACGAGCGTGGACGCGTCCGTTTACGCAGATGGCGGTTATATAAGATACAGGGTCGTTTTACCGGCCGACGCCGCGGATAAGTGGATCTACACCCGCAACGCAACGGCGGGGCGGGTGGATGAAGCCGTTCAATACGGCACTACCAAAACCAGGACGTCTCCCGGCAACTCTTCCTATAACTATAAAGGAGAAGTGACGCCCGGGATGTGCTTCTGCGTGAAGACGCAGGTCGGCGACGACGCGGGATACTCCATGATCTTCCCGTTTACCTCCGACAACGTCTCGCAGACGCAGCTTTCTCATTTCAACGTTAACTTCAATGGTGACGCCGGAACTGCGCGCAATATGAGCTGGATGTCCCAGAACGACCTTGCTGCAGCCGTTGTTCAGATACTGCCCTACGGCAAGCTCAACCCCGATTTCTCGGATGCGAGGACATATACAGGGAAGAAGGAGAAAATAAAGAACGCCGAAAAGCCGTACAGCTTCTATGTGACCGTTGACGGGCTCGAGCCCGGCTGCGAATACTGGTATCGCTACGGCGACGGCGACAGCGTCTGGTCAAATCCCTGCTATCTGCGAACCGACGACGGTGACGCGGACTTCGCCTTTATGATGGGAGGGGATCCGCAGTCGTATACCGACAGCACGGATGCGGCGCAGATCGAGAAGGTGTTCGGTCAGTACAGGCGGGTCGCTAAGAGTTGGAACGAGGCGGTGCGCGCCACGGGCGCGGAATTCTTCGTTATATGCGGCGACGAGAGCGACCACGGCGCGTATGAAGAGTGCTGGGAGTGGTACTACGACGTCAATAAGGCTTTCTACCGCAACTCGACGCTTGCTCCGACTATGGGCAACCACGACAGCTGGGGCTGGGATATGTGGATCGCGAACCACAACCTTACCGATCCCGACACCGGTGCCCGCGGAAGCTTTTGCTCCTTCGATTACGGCAACGCGCACTTTATTATCCTCAACGGCAACATCGCGGAGGCGAATAACAGAAAGGAGCTTCTGGATAGGGAATACGCGTGGCTCAGAAGAGATCTCGAAGCCCATAAGGACGCCGATTTCAAATTCATAATAGAGCATCAGGGTATGTATTCCTATCCGGTTCATACGAACGAGGCGGAGACCGTCGAGATCCGTTCTATGCTCGTTCCGCTCATAGATGAGTACGGAGTCGATATGATGATGCAGGGACACGATCATATATGGCTTCGCACCAACTCTATGGAGGGCGGCGTCAATGTTTCCGGTCAAAACACAACAACGATTACCGATATCGTGACCGGCGACACTTATATCGTTGATCCGAAGGGAACGACCTACGTCAACGGCGGCTCGCTAACGGGCAGCAAATACCACAACCCGAACCCCGCGAATTTCCCCATTGTTTCCGTTGCTTGCGCGGCTCAGCCGAATCTCCCGACCTTTAGCACGATAGAGATAAAGGGCGGCAAGCTCATATTTAAAGGCTGGGCTTACAAAACCGACGGAACGCTCGCGAGGATCGGCGACTATTCGCACTACGGAAGCTATACCGACGGCTACAATATCGTCAAGACGTCCTACTACAACAAGCTCAACGACCGCATAAACGCGCTTCCCGCCGAGCTTACGCTCGAGGACAGGGGTGAGGTGCTCGCGCTCAAGAAGGCGTGCGACGCCGAGAGCGAGACCTTCCTTAACGCTTACGTTCCGGACGCCGCCAAGCTTGCCGCGGCTTATGAAACTGTCGAGCGGCTTTATCAGGATTCCCTCAAGAAGGGCGACATCGACGGAGACGGAGAGGTCACCGTTGCCGACGCGCTTGCCGCGCTGCGTACCGCCGTCGGAATCCTCGCTCAGCCTGAAGGCGACGCGCTTACGGTTGCGGACATCGACGGAGACGGCAGCGTAACTGTTTCCGACGCGCTTCGCATCCTCCGCATTGCCGCAAAGATTGAGATTACTTTGTGATAATCGCGGATTGGCAAAATTTTGCAAAAAATATCTTGCAATTATCGCGTTTATGGCTTACAATATGAATATACTGATAATGGAGGAATGTAAATGCTTTCAGCAGGAGATTTCAGAAACGGCGTAACATTTGAACTGGACGGCGACGTAATGCAGGTCGTGGAGTTCCAGCACGTCAAGCCCGGAAAGGGCGCTGCATTCGTGCGTACCAAGATGAAGAACGTCATCACGGGCGCCGTCACCGAGCGCAGCTTCAATCCTACGGAAAAATTCGAAAACGCTTACGTCGAGCGTAAGGATATGGAATATCTTTATAACGACGGCGACCTTTACTACTTTATGGACGGCGAAACCTACGAGCAGGTCCCGATCAGCAAGAGCGTCCTCTCCGACAACTTCAAGTTCGTCAAGGAGAATATGGTCTGCAAGATCGTTTCCTATAAGGGCAACGTCTTTTCCGTCGAGCCGCCGCTCTTCGTCGAGCTCGTGGTAACGGAGACTGAGCCCGGCGTCAAGGGCGACACCGCCACGAACGTGACCAAGCCCGCGACGCTCGAAACGGGAGCCGCTATAAAGGTACCGCTCTTTATCAATGAGGGCGATATGATCAAAATCGACACCAGAACGAGCGAATACCTGCAGCGCGTTCAGGGTTGACAATCAACATACGACGGCTTACAATATTTGAAAACAAAGGAGTTGTAACTATGTCTGCTCAGGAAAAGATCGCTTATATCAAGGGTCTGATGGAAGGACTCGATCTCGATAAGGAC
>JAFTEJ010000025.1 GCA_017453725.1 Clostridia bacterium
CACCCAGCATGGTTGGAGTGGCAGGAATTGAACCTGCATCAACGGAGTCAAAGTCCGTTGCCTTACCATTAGGCCACACCCCAGTATCAAATTTTCCGGCGGCGCTGAGTTCCCGCGGATAGGAAAAGACGCCCGCTTTCGCGAGCGTCTTTTTCGTGTGGGGTGGATGATCGGATTCGAACCGACGACCCCCAGGGCCACAACCTGGTACTCTAACCAACTGAGCTACATCCACCGTGTTCTCACGAATTAGACCGTTTCGCAAAGCTCTGTGACCTTGATGATCAGTCCGCTGGCACGCCTGGAGGGACTCGAACCCCCGACCCACTGCTTAGAAGGCAGTTGCTCTATCCACCTGAGCTACAGACGCGTATTCCCCGCGTTTCCGCAGGCAAATTGTATTTTAACACTATTTCGCTTCTATGTCAAGAAAAATCGGCTCCTTTCGGCGATTTTTTTCATATGAGATGAGCAGCCCTTTTTCAGGGCTGCTCACCGTATTGACTATAACAGTAGGATATGCTAATATTGAAACGAAAGAGTATCGCCGGGCTTATCCTATCCTTCTGGCGCAGATGAAGCGCTGCTCGTAGTAGCCGCTGAACTTTTGCAGCGCGGTCGGATAGCCGGGCCTGTTGCAGGAGATGAACTGATCGCCGCCGGCGCAGATCGCGACGAACGCCGCTTCGCCGTCTATCTCATTCGAGAAGATGAGGACGTCGCCCGCCTGAATGCCGTCGCGGCCGATTTCCGTGCCCTCATTCGCCATATCGGCGATACGGCGGGGCATCTTGTAGCCGCTCTGCCTGAAGATGTAATAGATGAAGCCGGAGTTATCGAACTCGTCGGGGCCCGTGCCGCCGGACTTATACTCCGTACCTATCAGCTCGTTCGCCAGCTCAAGCGCCGCCGCGGCAACGCCCGTAGCGCTGCTGCCGGAGTCGGAGCCGCTGTCGGGCTCGGAGCCGCTGTCAGGCTCGGAGCTGTTCTCGGGTTCGGAACCGCTGTCGGGTTCGGAGCCGCCCTGCGAGCCGGAATCGACCGTCGATTGCGGAGTGCCGCCGTTCGGGGTTTCCTTTTCGCCGCCGCACGCCGTGAGCGCCGCGACCGCGACGAACAACGCAAGAATAAGCGCGATGATTTTCAACTTCTTCATTTTCCCCACCTCGTTTTCTGACAAACATTTTGACCGGGAACGGGGCGACTTCGCCGCCGAAACGCCGAAGCCTTGATATCCCCGTTCTTTACGACATTATTATAGCCCCGTTCGACGTTCCTGTCAATGATTTGAAAAAAATATAAGATACACGCGTAATATGACGCGGAAAAAACTGTCTGTATAAGTGAAAGGCCTTTTCAAAGGAGCGAAAGTATGGAGGACGAGCGCATCGTCGGGCTGTTCTGGCAGCGTGACGAAGACGCGATAATTCAGCTTGAGGCGAAATACGGCGCGTTCTGTTACGCCGTGGCGTTCAACGTGCTCGGCGTCCGCGAGGACGCGGAGGAGTGCGTCAACGACGCGCTCCGCCGCGCGTGGGAGTCGATACCGCCGGAGCGCCCGAAGCTGCTTCGCGCGTGGCTCGGCAAGGTGACGCGTAACCTTGCTCTGAACGCGTGGAACAGAGGGCGCGCGCAGAAGCGCGGAGGCTTCGAACTGCTGATTGGGGAGCTGGAAGAATGCATTCCCGCATCCGGCAGTGTGGAAGCCGCTGCCAACGAAGCCGAGCTCGCCGCCGCTATAAGCAGATGGCTGAAGGCGCAGAAGGAGCTTGACCGCGTGCTTTTCGTCCGGCGCTACTGGCAGGGCGAGCCGCTGAGCAAGCTCGCGGATGAATGGAACATACCGCCGAACAGACTGGCGCAGAAGATGCTGCGTCTGCGGCGGAGCCTGCGTTCCGCGCTTGAAAAGGAGGGGATAACCATATGAGCGACAAAGTCAAAAAGCTTTTCGAGGCTGTGACCGATATAGATGATGAGCTGATAGAATCCGCGCTGCCGGCGGATAAGTCGGAGAAGCTTTACAACGCCGTAACGAATATCGACGACGCTCTGATCGAGTCCGCGCTTTCCGCGACTCCGAACAGCGTGAAAGCCGCTCCCGTCACCGCCTTCACGAATAGGCCGTGGGTGAAATGGGCAGCCGCGGCCGCTGTTTTCGTCATCGTCGCCGCCGCGCCCCTCGCTATGTATAAGCTGGGCGTATTCAGTAACGATAACCTCGCCCCGCCCTCATCGAGCGCGGAAAGCGACGTTCCGGAGGTAACGCCCTCATCCGAACACGACTCTGGCAGCAGCGGGCAGGAAAGCGGCTCCGGCTCCGAACAGGGAAACGCTGACGTTGTCTCGAACAGCGAGGGAAGCGTGCGGACGGGTGATAGCTCTTCCGAACGCATCGGCTCAGACGTTCCGGCAAATGACGAACAGACGCCGCAGGGCGGGGGAAACAGCAGTTCCGAAAGCGCGGGAGGAACAGACGTCACGCCGCCGGATGATCCCGATAACCAGGGAACAACGGTCGGTGGAGATTCTGTGAATGAGCCCGAGGAGGGCGTCTTCGTAAAAGAAAATATGTCCCCGCTCACTTATCGGATAATGGGAGAAATCAAGACGTTCAATTATATGAATTCTTCGGCAATTAAGGGGAGTTCTGCCACAGAAGAAAATGAAAGCTACGTCGTCGATCATTACGTCGGCAGCGATTTGAGCACCATTTCGATACTCTCGAGCACGGGAGAGTTGAGGAGCTACGGGGTAGACTTGTATCATACCGGAGCGCCTGATTTTGACGTGACTGATGATTTTGACGTGACTGAACATTATTTGATAAGATTCGCCAAAGCAGCGGCTCTGAACACGGATATTGCGTTGAGCGGGCTCGAAAACGCGAGCGCCTCAGTTCTGTGTTACCATGGAAAGTATTACGTTACTTTAGCAGTTCCGGAGGGAAGCGTGATATTCTGTTTTACTGATCGTGTGGTGTTCGAGTATCTGGTTGTGGATAAAGGCGTATAGCCTCGATTATATGGTAAAAACAGGCGGCGGGCAAATCCCGCAAACGCTTAGAATTCGGTGTTTTCGGATGGTGCACCATCCTTGAACGGTATTACTACGTATTAACAAAGGAGGAATAATTATGAAAAAGTTTTACAAGCGCATTCTTGCCGTAGTTCTTTGCCTTGCGCTTACTGCGGCGCTCGTTCCCGCGACGGTGTTCGCGGATGACGACAACTGGTTCAGTTTGCCGGAGGACCAATGGATAAACGAGGACCAATGGATAAACGGTGGTGATGATATGCCTTTTTGGCCGGGTCAGCTTCGGTTGTATCTGAAAGGTTTATTTCTCGGTGACATTACCGAGTTATTCCCCGAGTTGGATATTGAAAAATACGAATTGACGGGAAGATGTCCGATCGAAGAGCATATGGATAATCCGTATTATTTAGCCAGGCAATCATCCACCTATTATGTTGAACTCCGTGAAAAAACTCGCGAAGCGGTGATTGAGGCTTATAAAGCACTGAAGGGTAATCCTTATCTTTTCGCAGCAAGGCCGGTGTGGGGCGGAATACTTCCGGGCGAAGTGTTGGTATCGCTGAAAGAACCGTATTACACTTACGGCGGTCCTTATCCGGATCTTCGCGATATCCTTCCGGAAATAGAGATTGACTCGTATAATGATAGTATGCTGTCTGTAATTCAGACGATTTTGAGTATGGGACACACTCCCAAATACTATGACGGTGTCGGAGAATCGTTCCACGTTATACTCACGGAAAAGACCGAAGAAGCAGTAGGGACTGCGATTGAAGCGCTGAAAGATAATCCTTATGTGAAATATGCAGGGCCTAATCATTACGGTTTTGCTCTTGATGAAGTTGAAGAGGGGCCGTCTTTAGATTTCTCGGTCGCTGACGCGCTCCGCGTTCTTCGCGTTGCCGCGGGGCTTGTTGAAGCCGACCCCGAAATAGCGACCGCGTTTTACGACAAGGACGGCGACGGCGACGTTACCGTTTCTGACGCACTCATCGTTCTCCGTATCGCCGCAAAGCTTGTGTAGTCGGCCAAACAAAAAAGCGCAATAGGTGGCTTCAGAGCGTGCAAATTAGGGGCGAATCGGTTTTTAGGGTGTTTCCCGATTGTGTTCAAAAAGGAGGTATTAGCTATGAAAAAGCTTTATAAACGCGTTCTCGCTGTGGTGCTTTGTCTGGCGCTTATGGCGGCAATCGTTCCGGCAACGGCGTTTGCGTGGTATATCCCTAATATACCTGAGGATGCAAAGAATGGTGATATTGTCCCGGGGGTAGTTGTTGTCAAGCTTAAAGAAGCATATGTTGGCAATCCGATGGAGCTGTTTCCGTATCTTGAAATAGCGTCAATTGAGGATATGTATTTATCTGTATTGATAGTATCAGGAAAAAATATTGATGATGCCGATGAGGAGCTTCTCAAAATGCTTGGAACATCATTGATAATTACACTTGTTGAAGAGAGTGTTGAGGCGGTGGAAAAAGCTATCGAACAGCTTAATATGGATAATCGTGTATTGTACGCGCATGCTGATCATGTTGTTTTTGCAACTGATGATCCTGTTGTGAATCCGCCTTCTTATGAAAACGAGATCACCGTTGGCGACGCGCTGAAGGCGCTGAGAGTAGCTGCGGGGCTTCAGGAAGCCACCGCCGAGCTTGTCGCAGCGTACGACACGGACGGCGACGGAGAGATCACGGTCGCGGACGCGCTCACCGTTCTGCGCATAGCAGCGAAGCTTGCGTAAGCGCCGTTTCCGATTAAATAAGTGAAAAGCCGCGCCCGAGGGCGCGGCTTTTTGCAACTGATTCAGCAGCGTTATCAGCAGACTCTTGATAATGAATCTTCGCGCAGATCATTACTTCGATCGGGATTTGAAATAACGCAAACGCGCCTCCTGCGTCTGAAGGCGAGGGGCGCGTCCGCAGTTTTTCGGAAAGAAGCTCTCCGCGGCGGCGGATGAAGCGCCTGTATGAAAAACAAGGGAGCTGCCACGCAGCACTGAGGCCGCGGGGCAGACAATACCACTAAATCAAAACAGCATTTTTTGAGTCGATCGTATTGATTATTTCAGGACGGTGTTCTCGATCTCGCTCATCCAGCCGTAGAAGGTGGTGATGTCGGGAGTAACGGTGTTGAGATCAACACGTTCGGAGCTGAAGATGATGGCGTTCTGGCGCTGATAGACGGGGATCACGACTGCCCAGTCGATAATGATGTCGAGTGCGGACTTGTAGATGCGCTTTCTGTAGGACAGGTCGGTGGAGGCTTTCGAGTCGAGGATCAGCTTGTTGAGGTCGGCGTCGTCGATAGCGTAGATATAATTGAAGCCGCCGGCCGCTCTGGTCTCGTCGCCGGAGAAATAAACCTGATACATATCCGAGTCGACGGAAGCGTCCCAAGCGGCGCACCAGATCGCGACTTCCTGATCTATGAGAGCGTCCCAGAGGTCGGAGATGTTGGGGATGTTATTGATGATAAGGGTGATGCCGATTTCGGCAAAGGCCTTGTTCGCTTCTTCGAGGATCATGAAGGAAGGATGGTCGCCCGAGCTTGTGGCGGAGATGCATGCGGTGTACTCGAGAGCAGCGCCTTCCGGAGCGGCGGTGACCCTGCCGCCGTCAACGGTGTAGCCGGCAGCCTCGAGGAAGCCGAGGGCCGCTGTCTTGGCGGCGGCGTACTTGTCTTCCGCGCTCATATCGGAGGTGAAGATGTCGTTGCCGTCCTTATCGACGGAGAACGCGACCTTGTAGCCGTCGTCGGTAGGCTGAGGAGCGGCCCAGGACGTGTTTGAGATCGGATAGTTGATGACGGACGCTCTGTCTCCGAAGTAGGTGTCGATAGCGACTTCGCGATAGACGGAGAATATAGTGCCGAACGCCTTGCGGAGGTTCTTGGAAGCGGCGGAATCCGGAATTCCGCCGACGTTCATAACATTCGCGCACATGCCGATGTAACCGTAGCCGAGGTTGTCAACGGTGATGGTCTTGATCTTGTCGCCGCTGAGTTCGCCGTTGCTGTTGGCCTTCTTGATGGCGTTGACGGTGTCGGTGCTGAAGGATGGATCAGTGATGTCGATCGTGCCGGCGGTGATGCCGTTGAGCTTGTCCTCGTCGGTCTGGCACTGCTTGAAGTTGACGTACTTCGTCTTCGGAACGCCGCGATAGTAGTTCTCGTTGGCTTCAAAGTAGACAACGCCGTCTTCGTACTTGTTGAACTTGTAGGCGCCGGCGCCGAGAGGATCGGAGATCTTTGATCTCGCAACGGAGAGGTCTCCCTTGTCGAAGCCGAACTTGTTTTTGTTATAGTCGAACTTCGAGGTGTCGCCGTAGTAGTGGAGAGGGGCGATTGCTATGGCGAGCTGATAAATGGCGGTCGCGTCGATCCGGGTCATGGAAACGGTGAAGGAATAGTCGCCGGTCTTCTTGATGCCCTCGATGTTGGCGGCGGATTCACCGGTCTGAACGCCGTTGATGTAGACGCCCTTAAGAGCGGCGATGGTCAGCTGTAGCAGATCGGAGCCGGCCGATTCTTTGGCGACGGCTTCGTCGACAGTGTCGTAAGCGGCGACGATGGCTTCCCAGAACGCCTGATAGTCGGCGTCTTCTGCAAGCGTGAATTTCCAGTTGGCGGCGCAGTCGGCGACGGAATCAGTGGGGGAGTTGTAGCCCTTGCTGATGCAGTAATCGCAGATCTCCTTAGCGAAATCGGCGCCTGCGTTGTTGTTATAGTAATCCCAGAAGGTGTTGTACTCTTCCTCGGTGTAGAGGTCGTTGGCAATATAGCCTTCGGAGCCTGCGGCGAAGATAACGTTTCCGCGGGAATCCATGCCGGAACGGTACGCGTCCAATCCCTTTATAGGCAGATCGAAAAAGGCGGCGGGGCCGTCATAGGTAGGATCGGCATAGGTGTACATCGTGAAGATAACGTCGTCGGCGGTCAGCTTCTCCCCGTCGGAGAATTTGATGTCCTCACGGAGTTTGAAGTTGTAGTCGACGGTGCCGTCGGCGTTCTCGACGATATCCAGATCGGCGGGACCGTAGTAGGTGTAGTCGGTCCCGTTGTAGGCGATCGTGGTGCCGTCGATGCCCTTCTCGATGACGGCGCCGGTACGGTCGGAAGGCAGCAGGCTCAGCTGAGTCATAGCCTGGACGTCCTGATCATAATCCGACTCTGAGAAGAAGGGACTGAAATTGCCGGAGAAAGGGGAATAGCCAAC
>JAFTEJ010000026.1 GCA_017453725.1 Clostridia bacterium
GTCGGAATGACAGCTTGAGTGCGACCGAAACGCCTTCTGTGCCCGAAGCCGACGAAGGCGGAGCTCCCTCAGACGAGGGAGCTGTCTCGGACGGCTTGCCGTCCGGGACTGAGGGAGGGAACGCCCTCTCCGAAACCGTCTCCGACGAAATCACCTACGCCTCCGACGAGGAGCGCGAAGCGGCGCTCGCCGCCGCGCTGAGATACTTCGGCGGCACCGTGACGGAAGCGGAAACGCCGGAAGCAGAAACTCATATCATCCTGAGCGAAGCGAAGGACCCCACGCCTCAAGCGGAAACGCCGCAAAAGGAAGGGGATTCCTCGGAGGCTGTGCCTCCTCGGAATGACACCTCATCCGGCGCTTCGCGCCACCTTCCCCTCGAGGGGAAGGCTTACGACGCCGCGCAAGCCGAAGGGGATTCCTCGTCGGCGCGTTCGCGGCTCCTTGGAATGACAGAAACGCCTTCCGCGCCCGAAACGCCCTCCGCGCCCGGCGGGCGCGCCGCGCGCCGCGCTTCGTCTTCGCACAAGCAGCTCACCTTCGACATGGCGGAGGACGATGACCTCGAGCCGCCGTCGTTCATGTCGGAGCCGGTCACGCGCCTGCGCGACCGCGATAAAAAGGAGGGACGCTGATCATGGCAAAGTTCATCCCCATCATCCTCGGCGCGGTGCTGATCGAAAACTACGTTCTCGTGCGCTTTATGGGTATGTGCCCCTTCCTCGGCGTATCGAAGAATACGAAGACCGCCTTCGGTATGGGCTGCGCGGTCATCTTCACCATAACCATTTCCTCGGCGGTGACCTACGCGGTCAACACCTACATACTCAAGCCGCTGAACATCGAATACCTGCAGACGATAGCCTTCATCCTCGTCATAGCGGCGATGGTGCAGCTCGTGGAGCTCGCGCTGGCGAAGTTCATTCCCGCGCTCTACGAAGCGCT
Organism: Clostridia bacterium; assembly: GCA_017453725.1. Lineage (GTDB taxonomy): Bacteria > Bacillota > Clostridia > Oscillospirales > RGIG8002 > RGIG8002. The sequence goes on from JAFTEJ010000026.1 coordinate 946, forward strand.
CGGCATCTACCTGCCGCTGATAACTACCAACTGCGCCGTGCTCGGATCCGCGCTGCTCGCGGTGCAGAGGGAGTATAACTTCATCGAAAGCGTCGTCTTCGGCTTCTCCGTCGCGCTCGGCTTTATGCTGGTGCTGGTCATTTTCTCGACCATACGCGAGCGTATAGATATGAGCAACGTGCCGGAGTCCTTCAAGGGACTGCCCGCGACTCTGATCGCCGCGGCGCTCGTTTCGCTGGCGTTCATGGGCTTCAGCGGACTCGCGTTATAGGGGGTATACATAATATGAAAGAACTGCTTATACCTTTCCTCGTTATCGGCGCGATCGGCGGTTTCTTCGGGCTGATGCTCGGCATAGCCGCGAAGTTCTGGAAGGTCGAGAAGGACGAGCGCGTCGACCGCATCCTCGGGCACCTGCCCGGAGCGAACTGCGGCGGCTGCGGCTTCTCCGGCTGCGGCGCCTTCGCCGAGGCGGTCGTCAAGGGCGACGCGTCCTGCGACGGCTGCAAGGTCTGCGACGAAGCGGCGCATAACAGCATCCACGAAATCATGGGCGTCAGCGGCGGCGAATACAAGCCGCACGCCTCCTGCGTCGCCTGTCACGGGACCTCCGCAAAGCAGCGGCAGGAGTTCCTCGGAGCGCTCGACTGCCTCTCCGTCGCCAAGATCGGAGGCGACAAGCTCTGCCCCTACGCCTGTATCGGGCTCGGCAGCTGCGTGCAGTCCTGCAAGTTCGACGCTATAAAGGTCGTCGGCGGCGTCGCCGTCGTCGACGATGAAAAATGCACCGCCTGCGGCGCCTGCGCCCGCGCCTGCCCGAAGCGCCTCATAAAGATCCAGCCGAAAGGCAGCGTCTTCGTCGGCTGCTCCTCGCGCGACGCCGGCAAGCGCGTCCGCGAGCTCTGCGACCGCGGCTGTATCGGCTGCCGCATCTGCGAAAAAACCTGCGAATCCGGCGCTATCCGCATCGTCGATAACCTCGCTGTGATAGATCAGTCCAAGTGCACCGGCTGCGGCAAGTGTATAGATAAGTGCCCCAAAAAAGTCCTCATGAGGGCTTGAAGCGGTGATTTTCGGCGCTTTCCGGCTTGTCGTCCTCGGCAGGCAGGAGCCTGGCCTTCGTCCTTCCGCGCCGGAAATCATCCGAAAATCCCTCGCTTCATCCGCAGTTTTAGGCGCTTTTAAGCAGAAGCGTTGAGCGCCGCGCAAACCGTAGGGGCGATTTTAATCGCCCGTCGTCAGCCTCCCCTGTGTAAGGGGA
>JAFTEJ010000027.1 GCA_017453725.1 Clostridia bacterium
ACGATTATCAGGATTTGCTGCGTATCTCCGTTGCCACGGCGGGCAACGACCACAGTCTCGGCGCAAACGAGGCGCCGCCCGCGGTCATCTCGATCTTCTTGGGCGACGAGCTCAACGCCGTGCTGGAAGCGATCGAGAACGATACGCCTTATGAGGGCGCGACCAAGACGCAGATGAAGCTCGGCGTCGACGTCCTGCCGAAGTTCAACCGCGACACGACCGACCGCAACCGCACATCCCCCTTCGCCTTCACCGGAAACAAATTTGAGTTCCGTATGCTCGGCTCGTCGAACAGTATAGCGTGCGCCAACATAATGCTGAACGCCGCGGTAGCCGAGAGTCTGAAGATTTACGCCGACCGTCTTGAAGGCGCGGCGGACTTCGAAACGGCGCTCCACGAGATGATCAAAAAGACAATCAAGGATCACAAGCGCATCATCTTCAACGGCAACGGCTATGACGATTCCTGGATAAAGGAAGCGACCGAGGTGCGCGGACTGCTCAACTATCGCACGACCGCCGACTGTATGCCTCATCTGCTTGACGCGAAGAACGTCGAAATGCTCACGGCGCATGAGGTGTTCACGCTTGAAGAGCTGAAGTCCCGCTGCGAGATAATGCTCGAGAACTACTGCAAGTCGGTGACAATCGAAGCGAACACTATGGCTGATATGGCGAAAACACTTATCGCGCCCGCGATAGAGCGCTTCACCGCCGACGTTGCGAGAAACGCCGCAGCAAAGAAGGCGCTCGACCTCTCCGTCGCGTGCGAATATGAGACGGGACTTGTTAGAAAGCTTTCCGAGCTGACCGACAGGATAGCGGTCAGAGTTGACGAGCTGCAAGCCGCGGAGATCTCCCTGCGCGAAGCGGACGACGTTATCGCTGAGTCCGCTATGATCCGCGACAACGTGCTCCCGAAGATGTGCGAGCTCCGCGTTGCCTGCGACGAAGCCGAAACCATAACCGCCAGATCCTACTGGCCCTTCCCCACTTACGCCGATATACTCTTCAGCGTAAGATAATTAAAAGAGGTGACTGACCTATGTTGACAGAAGAAATAACGAAACTGATACAGGATACCGCGTCCGGCGAAGTGTTCGGCGTATGGTTTCTCATCGGCGCGGCGCTCGTCTTCTTTATGCAGGCGGGATTCGCGATGGTCGAAACCGGCTTTACCCGCGCGAAGAACGCCGGCAATATCATAATGAAGAACCTGATGGACTTCTGCATCGGCACGGTGGTTTTCGTGCTGCTCGGCTTCTCGCTGATGATGGCTGAGGATTACGTCCTCGGCTTCATCGGAGTTCCGAATCTGGATATACTGACCGATTTCGGCGGATTTCTGAAAGGCGGCAACGCTCCGGTATTCGTTTTCAATCTCGTCTTCTGCGCAACAGCGGCCACGATAGTTTCCGGAGCGATGGCGGAGCGGACAAAGTTCATTTCCTACTGCATCTACTCCGGCGTTATTTCCCTTTTCGTGTATCCGATCGAGGCGGGCTGGGTCTGGAACAGCAACGGTTGGCTCGTCAAGCTCGGATTCCACGATTTCGCCGGCTCGGCGGCGATCCATTCCGTCGGAGGCATCACTGCGCTGATCGGCGCGATAATGGTCGGCCCGCGCCTCGGAAAATATATAAAGGACAAAGCCGGAAAGGTGAACAAGGTCAACGCCATCCCCGGCCACTCCATAACGCTCGGCGCGCTCGGCTGTTTCATCCTCTGGTTCGGGTGGTACGGCTTCAACGGTGCGGCGGCGTGGGATAACGAATCTCTCGCTTCCATATTCGTGACAACAACGGTCGCTCCCGCGGTCGCTACCTGCGTGACTATGATCTTCACCTGGCTCAAAAACGGCAAGCCCGACGTTTCGATGTGCATCAACGCTTCGCTCGCGGGACTCGTCGGTATAACCGCCGGGTGCGACGCGCTCGACGCGTTGGGATCGGCAGTCGTGGGCGTCGTTTCCGGATTCCTCGTCGTCTTCGTCGTCGAACTGCTTGACATAAAGCTGCACATCGACGATCCGGTAGGCGCCGTCGGCGTTCATCTGGCAAACGGAGTTTGGGGCACGATAGCCGTCGGACTTCTCGCGAATCCCTCCGCGCCGGCCGGGCTTAACGGATTATTCTACACCGGGAGTTTCAAGCTGCTCGGGATCCAGCTCGTAGGCATCACCGCCATTCTCGCATGGACGGCGGCGATGATGACGGGAACCTTCTTCGTGCTGAAAAAGACGATAGGTCTGCGCGTTTCGCAGGAAGAGGAGATAAAGGGACTCGACCGCACCGAGCACGGCCTTCCGAGCGCGTACGCAGACTTCGTCCCCGCCGTCGAAAGCATAAACTACGGCTATGACGGCGCCGTCGCCGTGAGCGGCGAAACGCCCGTCGCCGAGGCGATCCCCGTCAAGAAGGTGCCCGCCGTGGTCGACAGCGGCGCTCCGAAGTTTACCAAAATCGAGATCGTCTGCAAAGAGCCGCGGTTTGAGGCGCTGAAAAACGCGATGATGGAGATAGGTATTACCGGCATGACGGTTTCTCATGTCCTCGGATGCGGCGTCCAGAAGGGACAGCCCGAATACTACCGCGGCGTGCCCGTCGAGGCGAACCTGCTCCCGAAGATACAGGTCGACATCGTCGTCAGCAAGGTGCCTGTGCGCACGGTAATCGAAACCGCCAAGAAGGTGCTTTACACCGGGCATATAGGCGACGGCAAGATCTTCGTTTATGACGTTGAGAACGTCGTCAAGGTGCGGACGGGCGAAGAAGGCTATGACGCCTTACAGGACGTTGAATAGGTGATGCGATATGTGTTCTATTTTCGGTTACTGCGGGCCTGTTCCCGATATAAAAGCCTTTATCGACGGCTTTTCGCGCACCGCTTCGCGAGGGCCTGACGACAGCCGTATCGCGGATACGGGAAACGGTCTGCTCGCCTTCCACAGACTTTCGATTATGGGCCTTACCCCCTCCGGTATGCAGCCGTTCACTCTGAACGGCTGCTACGCCGTATGCAACGGCGAGCTCTACGGATTCGAAGAAGAGCGCCGCTGTCTTATTGAAAAGGGCTATGTGTTTCAGAGCGACAGCGACTGCGAGATATTGCTGCCGATGTATTTCGAGTACGGAACGGATATGTTCGCGATGCTTGACGCGGAATTCGCCTGTGTCATATACGACGGCCGTACCGGAGAATACATAGCCGCGCGCGACCCGTTCGGTATCCGCCCGCTTTATTACGGTTACGATTCCGCCGGAACGATTATGTTCGCGAGCGAAGCGAAAAACCTTATCGGTCTATCCGATAGGATAATGCCCTTCCCTCCCGGCTGCTACTACAGGCAGGGCGAGTTTGTATGCTATCACGATATTTCGAAAGCCGCCGGCGTTTGCCGCGACGGGCTTGAGACAGCCTGCCGGAACATACGCGAAAAGCTTATCGCGGGTGTCGAAAAGCGCCTCGTTTCCGACTCGAAGGTCGGTTTCCTGCTCTCCGGCGGTCTCGATTCCTCTCTTGTATGCGCCATCGCCGCCAATAAGAGCGATAAGCCGATAAGGACCTTCGCGATAGGTATGAGCGAGGACGCGATAGACTTAAAGTACGCGCGGCAGGTCGCGGATTTCATAGGCGCGGAGCACACCGAGGTGTATATGACGCCGGATGAGGTCATCTCGTCTCTCGAAGACGTCGTTCACCTGCTCGGTACCTACGATATAACGACGATCCGCGCGAGTATGGGTATGTATCTCGTCTGCAAATACATTCACGAGAACACCGACCTGCGGGTTATCCTTACCGGCGAGATCTCCGACGAGCTTTTCGGGTATAAGTACACGGATTTCGCTCCGAACGCGGAGGAGTTCCAAAAGGAAGCGGAAAAACGCGTTCATGAGCTGCATATGTACGACGTGCTCCGCGCGGACAGGTGCATATCGGTAAACTCGCTTGAAGCGCGGGTGCCTTTCGGCGACCTTGACTTCGCCGGATACGTTATGAGCCTTGACCCGGAGATGAAAATGAACAGGTACGGCAAGGGCAAGTATCTGCTCCGTCACGCCTTTGAAGGACTCGGGTATCTTCCCGACGGCATTCTGTGGCGTGAAAAGGCGGCTTTCTCCGACGCGGTCGGGCATTCGATGGTCGACTACCTCAAGGAATACGCAGAGAGCGTTTATACAGACGCGGAATTTGAGAGCAGACGGGTCAAATACATCCACGCCGCGCCATTCACTAAAGAATCTCTGCTCTACCGCGAGCTTTTCGAAAAGTACTACCCCGGTCAATCGGAGATGGTCGTCGATTTCTGGATGCCCAACAAATCTTGGGAGGGCTGCGACGTCAACGATCCCTCCGCGCGTGTGCTTTCGAACTACGGACAGAGCGGTGAATAATCAGTTCAGGAGATAATGCGTCAATGGAAAAGATCCTCGTTCTCGATTTCGGCGGGCAGTACGATCTGCTGATCGCGCGGCGCGTGCGCGAAAACGGTGTTTTCGCCGAAATCATCCCATACAACAAGATCACTCTTGAAGAAATCAAAAAAGCGGGCTACAAGGGAATCATCTTCACCGGCGGTCCGAACAGCGTTTACGACTCCGAATCGCCGCATTACGACCCGCGCGTACTTGAAATCGGCGTCCCGGTGCTCGGCATCTGCTACGGACACCAGCTCATCGCCTATATGGCTAGCGGCGTCATCGAATCGGCAAAGAGCGGAAGCGAGTACGGCAAAACGGACGTGTTCACAATGCCTTGCGCCATGTTCGACGGAGTGCCTGAGAAAAGCGTTTGCTGGATGAGTCACACGGACTTTGTTTCAAAGCTGCCCGACGGCTTTGAAGTTACGGCGTGGACGGAAAGCTGTCCCTGCGCGGCGATGGCGGACGAACGTCGCCGCATATACGGCGTGCAGTTTCACCCGGAGGTCACGCATACGGAGTACGGCAAGCAGGTGCTCCGCAATTTCATTTTCGGCGTCTGCGGATGCGCGGGCGACTGGAAGATGGAGAGCTTTATCGACAGCGCCGTCGAGAAGTACAAGAAAGAGTTAAGCGGTAAAAGGATCCTCTGCGCGCTTTCCGGCGGAGTCGATTCCTCCGTCGCGGCGGCGCTGATGCACCGCGCGGTCGGAGACGCGCTCACCTGCGTTTTCGTCGATCACGG
>JAFTEJ010000028.1 GCA_017453725.1 Clostridia bacterium
GTGAGAAGGAAGAAGAAGTCGGAAGCTGCCCGCAAGAGAAAGTTCAAGTAAGGCGAACGCTTTCGGTTTTCAGCACGAATAAAAAAGCGGGGAGCCTCCCCGCTTTTTTATATTCCCGTATTGCCGTTATTGTTTATTTGCGCCGCGCGCGCGGCTGAACGGAGATGCCTTTGAAGCTGTTTACCCCCGATGTCAGAACCGAAAGAGTAACGGATATAACTCCGGAAACGCTCTGCGCCCTCGGCGTGAAGGGCGTTGTCGTCGACCTTGATAATACGCTCGGCGGATACGACGATCCGTTGCCGCCGCCGGAGGTGGTCGGTTGGGCAAAAAGCATCGTCGCCGCCGGATTTCCGATTAGCATTGTTTCAAATAACTCTCACAAGGAGCGCGTCCGCGCCTACGGGGAAGCGCTCGGCGTAACGTGGAAGCGTATGTCGCTCAAGCCTCTGACATTCAAGCTCCGCCGCGCTGCCCGCGAAATGGGTCTGAAGTCCCGCGAGCTATGTAACGTCGGAGACAAGGCGTGGAACGACGTTCTCGGAGCGCGCCTTGTCGGTATGAGGGCGATTCTCGTGACCTCGGTGGCAAAGCTGAAGCAGCGTGAAAAAGAGGAGTAGCTATGTGGTATTTCGGCACCGCCGGCACGCCCGACGGATATGACGGAAAGAGTTCCGTCGAATATATATCATGGTTGAAGGAACGCGGACTGAACGCGTTTGAATACCAGTGCGGCAGGGGAGTTCGCGTTTCGCCCGAAACCGCCGCCGGCATACGCTCGGAAGCGGAGAAGCACGGCGTGCGACTTTCGCTTCACGCGCCGTACTTCATTTCCCTCAGCTCTGTCGATCCGCAGAAGCGGCTCAACAGCATAGATTACATAATGCAGTCAGCCGTTGCTGCCGATATGCTCGGCGCGGGCAGGATAATCGTACATTCCGGCAGCGTTTCCGGTATGGAGCGCGAAGAAGCCGTCGCGCTCGCGGCGCAGATGCTGAAGCAGGCGATAGCGGCGCTCGATGAAGCCGGGCTCGGTTATATCTCGATCTGCCCGGAGACGATGGGCAAGCAGAATCAGCTCGGCACCGTCGGCGAGGTCTGCGGCTTCTGCCGGCTGGACGAACGGCTGATACCCTGCGTCGATTTCGGACATCTTTACGCCCGCTCGCTCGGCGCCGTCGAGGGCTATGAAGCCTCCCTCGCGGTGCTTGACGAGATATCGGACGCGCTCGGTGTCGAGCGTATGAGAAATCTTCACATACACTTTTCGCATATCGAGTTCACCGCCGGCGGTGAAAAACGCCATCTGAACTTCCGCGACGGTCTCTTCGGCCCGGATTTCGAGCCCCTCTGCCGTGCGCTTGAGGCTCGCGGCGCCGAGCCGGTTATAATATCGGAGTCTGCGGGAATGCAGGACGAAGACGCGCTTGAAATGCAGCGGATTCACAGAGAAAGATAAAAGGAGAGAAAGATATGAACACCTATAAGAGATTTGCCGCGCGTATCGCCGGAGAGGTCGACGCCGTAGTCGCGTTCTCGCCTGTAAACCGCCGCTGGCTGACGGATTTCAAGTCCAGCGCCGGATACGTCGTCGTAACCCCCGAGCGCTGCTTTCTCGGGGTCGATTTCCGCTATATAGAAGCCGCGAAAAAAGCCGGCGAAGCGGCCGGCATTGAAGTGTTTATGTACGAAAAGCAGCTCGAGAGTCTCGCGAATCTGCTCGACGGGCTGAACGTCGGCACGATAGGCTACGAAGAGGAGTATATGACCGTCGCGCAGTTCAAAAACTTCAAGAACGCGCTCGGCAAATACAAATACATCGGCGTATCCAAGCTCTTTACGCAGGAGCGTTCCGTCAAGGAGCCGTTTGAGGTTGAGCGTATGGCGAAGGCGCAGGAGATAACCGACAAGGCGTTTATGTACGCGCTTTCCATCATACGCACCGGAATGACAGAAAGACAGCTCCGCAACGAGATCGACTCGTTCTTCATAAACAACGGCGCGGACGGAAACGCGTTTGAATCCATCGTGCTTTCCGGCGAAAACACCTCGCGTCCGCACGGAGTCCCCGGCGACAGGGAATTCCGCACCGGCGACCTTATCCTTATGGACACCGGAAGTATGTATAAAGGATACTGCTCGGATATGACGCGCACCGTTGCGCTCGGCTACATAAAGGACGAGGCCGTCGAGGCTTACAACGCCGTCCTCGCGGCGCAGGAGGTCGCTCTCAACAGCATAAAAGCCGGCGAAAAAGCCGTCCTGATGGACAAGACGGCTCGCGATTTATTGGCTTCTTACGGTTGGACGAAGGAGTTCGGCCATTCGCTTGGACACGGCGTCGGACTCGAGATTCACGAGAGCCCCTATCAGAGCACGGTTTCCAAAGACGTTCTGAAAGCGGGGCAGGTTGTCACCGTCGAACCGGGCGTGTACTTTGAAGGCAGATTCGGTATACGCATCGAGGATATGGTGCTCGTCACCGAAACGGGTATCCGCAACTTTACCGGCTCGAAAAAACAGCTTATCGTCGTCTGATTTCGCGGGCGAAGTCCGGCTCCGGCACGGAGAAGCGTTTCCCGTCGAGATACTCGAGCGCTTCGCCCTCGCCGCCGAAATCGAATTCGACGGAAACCGCGCAGAGCGCCTGCCCGCGTCTGCCGCTTTTGCGGTAAAGCGCGTTGCTGCCGTACTTTCCGTCCCCGACGAGCGGATGCCCGACGTGCGCCATATGAGCGCGTATCTGGTGCGTTCGCCCCGTCATCAGGTCGACGGAAAGCAGGGAAATATCCCCGTCGGTCTTCAGTACTTCATATTTCGTTATCATAGTCAAAGCGCCCTTTACCGGTTCGTCCGTAACGAAGGAGCGCTTTTTTTCTTCGTCCTTGCGTATGAACGCCTTGAGCGTTGCGCTTCTCGGCTCCGGAACGCCGTGAACGAGGCAGAGGTAGCGTTTTTTCACGCGCCTTTCCGCGATCATCCTGTTCATTATACGCAGCGCCTCGGCGTTTTTGGCGACGATGACGATGCCGCAGGTGTTTCTGTCGATGCGGTTGCAAAGCGCGGGAACGAAGGAATTTTCTGCGTCGGGCGAGTATTCGCCGGAAACCGCGAGCATTTTTATCACACGCGCGATGAGCGTATCGGGATCCCCGCTTTCGTCGTCGTGTACCGAAAGCCCGACAGGCTTGTTGACGAGCAGCACGTTCTCGTCCCGATAGACGATGTCGACGGGCGGAAGGTCCGCGACCCTGCGCTCCTTCCTCGTCAGCACGTCGTCGTTGAGAAAGACCGTGACCGTATCGCCCTCGGAGAGGCGCGCGGACGGCTCGCAGCGCTTGCCGTTGAGCTTTATATGCTTCGTGCGTATCGCGCGGTAGAGCATTGACTGAGGCATAAACGGAAAAGCCTTGCTTATGAACTTGTCAAGACGCTGACCCGCGTCGTTCCTGCCGATAACGAGCTCTTTCATGGTTCCTCCGCCGCTGTTCCTAAACACAAATGCTGATTATATGAAAATATTAGCACATTTCAGACAAAAATAAAAGTATTTCTTTCCATTTTCGCGTTTTTGTTGTATAATAAAAAAGGTGATTGTGAATGCCGAAAGAAAAAAACATACACTCCGGGCACAGAATCAGGGTCAAGAACCGGTTTTGCAAGGACGGGCTCGATTCTTTTGCCGACCATAACGTCCTGGAGCTTATGCTGTTTTATTCCGTGCCGAGAAAGGACACCAACGAGCTGGCGCACCGTCTTATCGAAAGCTTCGGCTCTTTCCACGCGGTGCTCGAGGCGAGCAAGGAACGCCTTATGGAAGTGCCGGGAGTTACCGAGAACACGGCGGTTCTGATACGTCTGTTCAACGAAGTCGGCAGGAGATACAATATATCGAGGGTTCGGAAAGGCATCAAGCTCAACGATATGGCGTCGCTGCTCAAATACGCGGCCGAACTGTGTGCCGGCAAGTCGAATGAAGTGCTCTATATCATTTGTCTTGACTGCTGCGGCAGATTGCTTGGCACCGATTTGCACACGCAGGGGACGGAAGACGCGACCGAGGTTTGTATGCGCCGCGTGATAGATTCCGCGGTAAAGAATAAAGCGAAAATGGTCGTTCTCGTGCATAATCACCCGATTTCGGACACGACGCCGTCTCCCGGAGACATTCAAACGACTCTCAGAATAAAAGCGCTGCTTAGTGAACTGAACATAAATCTTGCCGATCACATCATAGTCGACAGCACGGGACAGTGCGAATCGATGGTGCGTCTCGGGATCATGTGAAATGAATCGCCGATAACAGAGAACAGAGGGAACAAATGACGGAGCTTATAAGAATACAAAAAATATTTCGCCGGCTGAAAGTGCTGTTTACGGTGTTTGCCGCGCTCTGTTTTGTGTTGTCCCTGCTTGCCGTGGCCGCGGCGATTATTCGTGGCGTTGAGGGAGACTCTTACCTTTCGGGCGAAGGGTTCCTGTCGCGCGTCGCGGAGGCGCTCGATTTCGGCGAAAAAGACGCCGTGCTCGGGCTGTTCATTATGGACGCGATATCTTTTTTCGCGCTGGGGTTCCTGCTTACGGCGACGGTGTTCTGCTTGCGCGCCGAGAAAAAAGAGGGAACGCCGTTTTCGGAAAGGGGAGCGCGCGGTGCGAGGACGCTCGGTATGCTGTACTTTTTCGTGTCGCTCGCCACGGAGATGGCGGCGGTGATTATGCGCGAGTCGTTTTCGGTCGCGTCGGCTGAGAGCATCGGGGTAGTCGGCGGTATGGCGACCGGCGTGACGCTCCTCGTTATGAGCTCGCTGATACGCTACGGAACACGGCTTCAGGATATGCTTATGCTGAAGGACGTGCCGATGCCCGAGCCTGAATTCACTGTCGTAGCCGAGCCCGAAGAAGGCGAAACAGACTTAGCCGCGTTTACCGATACGGTTTCCGCGACTCCAGCAGAAGAGGAGAGCGCGGTTCCCGCCGAGCCGGAGCGCGCAGTATATGAATAAATGGAACGAGGCAAACCGAATCGGCTTGCCTCTGTTATTGTAACTGCGTATCATCCGAATAGTCAACCGACGTATCCCGCGCCCTGACAGGTGACGCGCCGCCGGAATTCCGCGTCAATCGCGTTGAGCGCCTCGCGCTTTCTGCGGCTCCAGCGCGGAGCGATAAGGTCCTCGCCTCTGCCGTCGCCGGTAACGCGCTCGAACACGGTTTCGGGCGGGAAAAGCTCTATCTGGCTTACGACTGTTGAAACGTAACCCTCCTTAGTCATGGTTTCGAAGCCGCCTTCTGAATAAATCCGCGCAAGGCGCGTGCCTTCGAGCACGTGAAGAAGGTGTATCTTTACAAAATCGGGCCTCATCCCGGCAAGCACGGACGCCGTTTTGAGCATATCGTCCGCCGATTCGCCCGGCAGCCCGTCGATTATGTGAACGCAAACGGGTATCCCGCGCGAACGCAGCTTTTCAAACCCTGATACGAACTCCGTAAAGCCGTGCCCGCGCCCCATTTTCAGCGCGACCTCGTCGTTTACCGTCTGAAGCCCGAGCTCGACCGTCAGAAACGTCCGCCGCGAAATCTCCGCGAGCGCGTCGCAGACGTCGTCCGGCAGACAGTCCGGCCGCGTAGCTACCGCGAGTCCGACGGCGCCGGGAAAGCGCAGCGCCTCATCCCAGAGCGCAAGCAGGCGCGGCAGGGGAGCGTAAGTGCCCGTGCCGGACTGGAAATACGGGATGAACGCGTCGGTCTTCCACTTGTTCCTCATAACGCCGCGCTGCGCCTCGAGCTGCTGCGTGACGCTGCCGGAGACGCAGAAATCGCCGCTTCCGCTGCCGGAGCAGAAGGCGCAGCCGCCGATGCCTTTCGTGCCGTCGCGGTTCGGACAGGTGAAGCCGCCGTCGATGGGGAGCTTCGCGACCTTTTGACCGAAGCGGCGGCGCAGGAAGTAATCATAAGTATGATACCGCTTGCCGGTATCGCTGTAGCAAAAGCCGTTATTAGCCACGACCGTCCTCCTTCAGAGGGGTATGAAATAATTATAACACCGTTTCGCGCGGCGTGCAACGGATACGACAAAATAATACCGGAGTTGTAGAAATGAAAGTATCTGTCATAGGAGCATCGAATATAGATATTTCCGGACGCTCCGCGGCGCGTTTCGCGGCGGGGGATTCCAATCCCGGAACCGTGACAAGGTCGCTCGGCGGCGTCGGCAGGAACATATCTCACAATCTGCGCCTCCTCGGCGAGGACGTTGTCTTTTTCACCGCGATAGGCGGCGACGAATACGCCGAAGCGATCGCCGGGGACTGCGCCGCGCTCGGAATAGACCTTTCTCACGCGCTCTACCGCCCGGAGCTGCGCAGTTCGGTTTACCTTTGCATAAACGACGAAAAGGGAGAGCTTGTCGCCGGGATCGCCGATATGGAACTTTGCGAGGCGATAACGACGGCGTATCTGAAGCGCGAGCTCGACCGCGTCAACGACGCCGACGCGATCGTTATCGATACAAATCTCAGCGAAGAAGCGCTGGGGTATATGCTGACGAACGCCGTCAGACCGGTGTTCGTCGACTGCGTTTCGGGCAAAAAGACCGAGAAGCTGAAGCGCGCGCTCGAGCTTCACCCGGGCAGGATTTTCGCGCTGAAGGCGAACAGGACCGAAGCTGGCGTGCTCGTCGGAGGAGAGGTGCGCGGCGAAGCCGACGCAATGAAAGCGGCGGCGGAGCTGTGCGAATACTGCGCGGACCGCGTTTTCATAACGCTCGGCGCCGGCGGCGTCTGCTGCGCCGACAAAAGCGGCGCGTTCACGTTGCCCGCGCCGAAGGTGAACGTCGTCAATTCTTCCGGAGCCGGGGACTCCTTCGTCGCAGCGCTCGTTCACGCGTACGGCGCCGGCGCGGATCTTCGCGCTTCCGCGGAGTGCGGGCTCAAAGCCGCGAAGCTTGCGCTCGAGAGCCCGTCCGCGGTAAGCAACAGGATGTCGGCGGCGGAGCTGAGTATAAAAAACAAACGGAGGTTTCTATGAATAAGTATCTCGATATTTCATCCGAAGTTAAGGCGGCGCTCGACGGGGGTAAGCCCGTTGTCGCGCTCGAATCCACGATAATATCCCACGGTATGCCGTATCCGCAGAACGTGGAAACGGCGCTTACGGTCGAAAAAACGATCCGCGAACACGGCGCCGTGCCCGCTACTATAGCGATAATCGGCGGAAGGCTGAAGGCGGGGCTTTCTCCCGATGAGATAGAATACCTCGGCAAAGCGGGGACGAAGGTGACGAAGGCGTCCCGCCGCGACCTGCCGGTGCTCGTCGCGAAGGGGGCGGACGGAGCGACCACCGTCGCCACGACGATGATAATCGCGGCAATGGCGGGGATAAAGGTGTTCGCGACCGGCGGTATCGGCGGCGTGCACAGGGGAGCGGAAACGACCATGGATATTTCCGCCGACCTTGAGGAACTGGCGGTCACGCCAGTTATGGTCATATGCGCGGGCGCGAAGTCCATACTCGACCTCGGCTTGACGCTCGAATACCTTGAGACGAAGGGTGTGCCGGTCGTCGGATACGGAACGGACGAACTGCCCGCGTTCTATACGCGCAAAAGCGGCTTCGGCGTCGACTACCGCCTCGATACCCCCGAGGAACTCGCCTCGGCGTTCAAGGCGAAGCTGGATATGGGACTTCGCGGCGGTATGCTCGTCACGAATCCGATCCCGGAGGAGTATTCGATGGACCCCGGCTACATAAACGGCGCTATCGACGAAGCGGTGAAGGAAGCGGAAGCCCTCGGCATACGCGGGAAGGCGACGACTCCGTTCCTGCTCGCGAAGATAAAGGAGCTCACCGGCGGCGACAGCCTGGATGCGAACATCGAGCTCGTGCTGAACAACGCTCGCCTCGCCGCGAAGACCTCCGCAGTGCTTGCGAGGCTTTGATTGACAGAGTATCAATTACGGAAGAACAATGCAAGAAATGAGGTTAATAAATGATTGAAAAGTATCAGTTTGACAAAGAAGAATTGCCGACTCTCCCGTGTCCGCACGATTGTGTTATTGAAAAGGTTGAGATTAACGAATCATTTATCATTTTCTATTTCGATAACAATATTTCGCAATACGACAGCATTCAATATCTGCGTCCCGGCAGCGAATCTTTAATAATACGGTATCATCTTGACGATCCGTTTTTTACGGTGTATAAAAGTATTAGTCATATCACGCGCCTTGGAAAAAGATTCGGAAGACATGGCTATTATGAGGTCAAGAACGATACGTTGATGAAACAAGTGAAATACAACTTGGAGTTTTTGTATCAAGACGCCTCTTATAAATCGGTTCTTATCAGATTGTATGGGAAAAGTAGTATATTGATTCACGCATGGGTAGATTATGTGGAATACGAATGGATAGAAAAAAGCAGAAGTCAATCGTCTCAATCTTCAAAGGGATATATTTGCGGATCAATATCGGTATAATATAAATAAGTAGAAGCGTATGATCGCGTTTCTTTTTTGCTGTGTGCGTTTTTTCTCCGAATTCGGCTGTGCCGGCGAACGTGCTCGTAGAACACCTTCGGCCTTTACCTTTATATCAAAAACAACAGCCACCCTGCGGGTGGCTGTTGTTTTTGGTGGACCTGAAGGGATTCGAACCCACGACCTCTCGGATGCGAACCGAACGCTCTCCCAACTGAGCTACAGGCCCATA
>JAFTEJ010000029.1 GCA_017453725.1 Clostridia bacterium
CAAGAACATACCTCTCAACTGTAAACTCAAAAGCGGAAGGAGCACACTCCCTCCGCTTTTCGTTCTAATCCGGACTTGCTCTCAATAGAATATAGCACAAGCTGTTGAAAGGGTGAGGGCTATGAAAAACATACTGTCGCATATAGGGGTCGGCACGGTGCGCGTCGCCGCGGCGGCGCTGATAACGGCGGTACTGCTGGCGCTGCGGCTCGGCGGCGCGGATACGTCTTCGATAAAGCGCGAGCTCGCCTCCGGCGGAAGCGCGATAGGGGTGGTGCAGTACGTTGTCGGCAAGTACAACGAGTTCACGGCACAGCCCTGACCGCGCGGCGTGCGGCTCGCGCGGACTGCGCTTCGACGTCGGCGTGCCGTTCCTGCTTTCGCTCGGGATGCTGATGTTCGTCAGCGGCGGGCTCGCCGTGTGGGCGGTCTTTGCCGCGCTCGCGCACGAAGCGGCGCACCTGCTCGCGATATACGCCTGCGGTTTCCGCGTCAGGCGCGTGTCGCTCCACGGCGGCGGCGTGCGTATGGAGCTGAACGCGGAGCCCCCGAAGGCGAAGGCGGCGCTGATCCTCGCCTCCGGCTGCTTCGGCAACCTGCTCGCCGCCGGCGCGGTGAAGGCGTTCGGCGTTGCCTCGCTGCGCTGGTATATCTTTTACGGCGCGAGCCTGCTGCTCTGCGCCCTTAACGCGCTGCCGCATTCGTCTCTTGACGGCGGCAAGCTGCTCCGTCTCGCGCTCGGAGAGGGGCGGAAAGCCGCCGTAACAACCTTCGTCTGCGACGTTGCGGTGACCTTCCTGCTGACGGCGGCGGGCGCGCTCGTTTTCCTGAAATGCGGCAAAAACCCCACAGCGCTGCTGCTCGGGCTCTGTCTTGTCGCGAAATTGCCGGTTTTTAGGGCACGCAAATCAGGGATGGCCGTTCAAAACCCGACTTATCCCTGATTTGCACGCCGTTTTCGCAAAAAAGCTATTGAAATCCGCGCCGATTGTGGTATAATGTCATTTAGTATATTATGGGCGGAGATGTGTTATGAAAATCAACGCAAATTTCCAAAAAATGAAGCCGAGCTATCTCTTTTCGGAGATAGCCAAGCGCACGGCCGAGTTTCGCGCGCAGGAGCCGGATAAGGATATTATCCGACTCGGCATCGGTGATGTTACGCGTCCGCTTTGTCCGGCCGCCGTCGAGGCGGGCAAGAGGGCCGCGGACGAAATGGGCGTCGCCGAGACCTTCCGCGGCTACGCGCCGGACGGCGGCTATCCCTTCATCCGCGAAGCCGTCAGCCGTTACTACGCGCGTCGCGGAGTTTCCGTCGCGGCGGACGAGATCTTCGTCTCCGACGGCGCAAAGTGCGACGTCGGCAATATCCTCGATATATTCGCGCCCGGTATAACTGCGCTGATACCCGACCCCGTCTATCCCGTCTACGTCGATACCAACATAATGGCGGGCAATAACATAGTCTACATAAGCGGCAGCGCGGATAACGGCTTCCTGCCGGTGCCGGACGAAAACACGCCTCCGGCGGACCTCATCTACCTCTGCTCGCCGAACAACCCGACCGGCGCGGTCTATAACGCCGGGCAGCTCGCGAAGTGGATCGACTACGCGCGAAACTGCGGCGGCGTGATACTTTTCGACGCGGCTTACGAAGGCTTCGTCGAGGGCGGACTGCCGCACAGCATCTTCGAGATCGAAGGCGCGAGGGAGTGCGCGATCGAGTTCTGCAGTCTCTCGAAGACTGCCGGCTTCACCGGCACGCGTTGCGCCTACACTGTCGTGCCGAAGGAGCTGAACGCCGACGGCGTGAGCCTCAACGCACTCTGGGCGAGGCGCACCGCCACGAAGTTCAACGGCGTTTCCTACATCATCCAGCGTATGGCGGAGGCGGCGTTGAGCGAAAAGGGGCTCGCGCAGATCGCGGAAAACCTTGACTATTACAAGGAAAACGCGCGCGTCATATCCTCCGCGCTCGACGAGCTCGGCGTAGAATACACGGGCGGCAAAAACTCGCCCTATATCTGGCTAAAATGCCCGAACGGAATGGGTTCGTGGGAGTTTTTCGACCTGCTGCTGAAAAAGGCGGGGGTCGTAGGAACTCCGGGCGCCGGCTTCGGCGTCAACGGCGAGGGCTACTTCCGTCTTACCGCGTTCGGAGACAGAGACCGCACCATCGAAGCCGTTAAAAGAATAGAAAAAGCCCTAAGGGAGGAAATATAAATGAAACATACCGATCTTTGCGATATTCACAAGAGTTATAAAGAGCTCATCGGGACCGAAATGACCGTCTGTGGCTGGATAAAGTCCATCCGCGACTCAAAGCAGGTCTGCTTCGTCGAACTCAACGACGGCACCTGCATGAAGAACCTGCAGGTCGTCATCGACAAGGCGACCTTCGCGGACGTCGACACCGTACTGAAGCAGAACACCGGCGCGTCGCTCGCCGTCCACGGAAAGCTCGTTGAATCCATCAACCCGAAGCAGCCCTTCGAGCTGCATCCCGACAGCGTCGAAGTCCTCGGCGAGGTGCCGGAGGACTACCCGCTGCAGAAGAAGGCGCACTCGCTTGAGTTCCTGCGCACGATCCCGCACCTGCGCGGCAGGACCAACACCTTCGCGGCGATGTTCCGCATCCGCTCACAGCTCGCCGCTGCGATCCACGAGTTCTTCAGGGGCAGGAACTTCACCTACGTCCACACGCCGATAATCACCGGCAGCGACTGTGAGGGCGCGGGCGAGATTTTCCACGTCACCACCCATACCTTCGGCGAGGACATCAAGAGCGCCGAGGAATACGCTGCCACCGACTTCTTCAAGCGCACCGCAGGCCTGACCGTTTCCGGTCAGCTCGAGGGCGAAGCGATGGCGCTTTCGCTCAGCAAGATATACACATTCGGCCCTACCTTCCGCGCCGAGAACTCGAACACGCCCCGCCATGCCGCGGAGTTCTGGCAGATCGAGCCGGAGGTAGCCTTCGCCGACCTTTTCGACATCATCGAGCTCGCGACCGCGATGATAAAGCACATCACCAACAGCGTGCTCGTCAACTGCCCCGAGGAGATCGATTTCTTCGAGCGCTTCTATGAAAAAGG
>JAFTEJ010000030.1 GCA_017453725.1 Clostridia bacterium
ACTCTCTAAAAAATCGTATCATAAGCGTTTCCGCCTATAACCACTTTTCAGAGCTTGATTCTGCTAACAGAATCGCTTAGCGTCTGGATTTACATTCGCCCTTTCGGACGATGTAAAAGAATACTCTCAAAAAAATTAAGGGTCATTTTGTAATTGTCATAATGTTGTTTAATTTTCAAGGTCCGTACGCGCCCCGCAAGCACCCACTTTTGGGGACAGCTTGATTATTGTACCACCGCACTCCCGCTTTGTCAAGAACTTTTTTCGCTTTTTTTTAAATTTTTTTCGCGCCCTTCTCTTTCCTCTTTTTTCCGTGCTTTTGACGGCGGTTTTATTATATTAAACGTAGACTCCCGATTCTCTCCGCGGCGGAAAAATACGGCGCTGATATTTTTCATTTCGGCTCTTTTTCACTTGTATTTTGCCGGCGCGTGTGTTAGAATATCCCCATAGGCAAATTGAAAGGAGTTATTTACAATGGCTGAAGAATTTGACGATCTGATCGTATTGACCGACGAAAACGGAGACGAATCCACCTGGGAGCACATCGGCACATTCGACGTCGGCGGCAACTGCTACGTTGCGATGCTTTCGCTCGACGGCTGCGGCTGCGAGGACGACGAATGCGACTGCGACGACGATGAAGGCGAGGTCTGGCTGATGAAGCTCGTGACCGACGAGAACGGCGAACAGGCGTTCGCGCTCATCGAGGACGAGGACGAATACGACGCCGCCGCTATGGAATACACCCGCATCTACGAAGAAGGCGGCTTTGACGAAGACGAGGAAGAGCAGGAATAATAATCCTGCTTTTTTCTCAACAAAACTGTTGCGGAAGACGGTTTTATCGAGTATAATATAAGTGTCCTCGTCGGACGCGGCAGCATTTAAAACCTACAATTTCAATAAGGGAGCACCGACTCTCGTCTCGGATTGCAGACCTCCCGCCACCGCGCGGAAGAAGGGAGCGTGAACAGCGAGGCGGACACCCACCTGCAAATAAGCGGGTTTGAAATACGCTGTCGCGCCGCGGGGATTTTGTTATCCGGCGGCTGTATTCGCCGGATAACGGAGATTATCGTTATTATCACCGACCGGCTTATTATCTTATTAAGGAAAGCATTCTATGACCACACGCGTTTATCTCATTCGCCACGCGCAGGCGGAGGGCAACATCAGGCGCCGCTTCCAGGGGCACACCGACGCCGCCGTTACGCCCGCGGGCGAAAAACAGCTTGAATATCTGAAACAGCGCTGCGCGGAGTTTCACTTCGACGCCGCCTACTCCTCCCCGCTGACGCGGGCGAAGAAGACGGCGCTGGCGGCGATCGGCGACCGCGACCTTGAGCTTCGCATCGAGCCGCGGCTCATCGAGATGAACATCGGCGAGCTGGAGGACGTCCCCTACGCTGAGCTGACGGTGCGCTTCGCGGAGGATTTCCGCCTCTGGACGAACGAGCCGCACCGCTTCGCCGCGCCCGGCGGCGAAACGATGAAGCAGGTCTACGACCGCACCTATGCCGCAATAACCGATATCGTGCGCGGGAACGAAGGCAAAAACGTGCTCGTCGTTTCGCACGGCTGCGCGATGCGGGCGATGCTGTGCGCGCTCAAGGAAATCGACTTCGAGAAGCTCGGCTCGATTCCGTGGTGCGATAACACGGCGATCTACATAATCGACTTCGACGAGGAGCTGAAACCCACGTTCGTGCTCGACGGCGACGTTTCTCATCTGCCGGACGAGCTGGCGACCTTCCGGCGTCAATCGTGGTGGCGGGAATCCGCCGCGCCCACGCGCCTGCTCGGCGTCGACTACGGCGACGCGCGGACGGGACTCGCGCTCAGCGACGAGAGCAAGACGCTCGCCTCCCCCGCCGGCGCGATAAAGGAATCCGACCCGGAAAAGCTCATCGATAAGATCTCCGCATTCGCGCACGAGAACAACTGCGCTCAGATCATAATGGGTCTGCCACTGAATATGAACGGCACGCGCGGTCCGCGCGCGGAAAAGGCGGCAGCGTTCGCCTTCGAGCTCGAGATGCGCAGCGGGATAAGCGTCTACTTCTGGGACGAGCGCCTGACCACCGTCGGCGCCGCGGCGTATATGAACGCCACCGATTTCAAGGGCAAAAAGCGCAAGGACAATATCGACGCCGCCTCCGCGTGTCTGATACTGCAGGGGTATCTGGATTATATCAGGGAGAGGTAAAAGCGAATATATACAAGATGCGCCTGCGGCAATAGCCGCAGGCGCTTACTTTCGTTCCTATTTATTCGCTTTTGATTCCCTTCGATTATCCCACGATCACGCCGTAGGTTTCGCCGGCGTAGCCCATGGCGTTGGCTTCGTCGGTGTCGATGTGCATCGCCTTCTTGAAGTTCGGGCTGACGCGCACGACGACGTTATCGAAAACGAGCCCGCGCTCGCCTTCGGTCTTGACGCTGACGATCTGACCGTTCTCAACGCCGAACTCCTCGGCGTCCGCGGGGGTCAGGTGGATGTGGCGCTTCGCGGCAATGGCGCCTTCGGCTATTTCAACCGTTCCTTCGGGGCCGACGATGGTCAGGGGCGCGCTGCCTGCGACGTCGCCGGACTCACGGACGGGCACCTTGACGCCGAGCGCTCTGGCGTCGGTGCAGGAAAGCTCGACCTGCGTCGCCTTGCGGACCGGTCCGAGGATGGAGATATTCTTGAGCGTATTCTTCGGCCCGACGAGGTCGACGCGCTGCTCCGACTGGAACTGACCGGGCTGCGAAAGCTCCTTTTTGAAGGTGAGCTCGGCTCCCTTGCCGAAAAGTATCTCCACATGCTCCTGCGTCAGATGGACGTGGCGGGCGGAGGATTCGATGAGGACTGTTCTTTCCATATTGCTGCTTCCTTTCGTTTCTTTTTATTCGCCCATTATTTTACACCATCGGCGCGGTTTTTTCAATACTCTTGCGCAAAACGGGCAAAATATTTTTATGAAGAAACGGACGATCAAATTTTACGCCGCGCTGATAATGCTCTTCACCGCGCTGCTGACGCGGGTGTTTTTCGTTATGCGCGGGGACGACTGGCGGGCGGCACTTTCGACCGGGCGGCGGTACTCGGTCAGGCTCACGCAGCAGCGCGGCGATATACTCGACCGCGCCGGCGCTTCGCTCGTCGACGGCGAAAGCGACGTTTACGCCGTTTGCGTGCCGCCGCTGAAGAGCGAATACGCGGTCAGGCGTCTGGCGGAGGCGGCCGGCGTTTCGCCGGAGCGCGTCGCGAAGGCGGCGGAGGCCGGGATGCCGTTCGCGTTCCGCGTAAACGACCGCGACCTGCGGCTCGAAAACGTCGCGCTGCTGGAGGTCCCGCGCCGCTTCCCTTCCGACGGCGTGGCGGCGCATATCGTCGGCTACGTCAACGGCGACGGCGAGGGCGTTTCCGGAATCGAACGCGCCTTCGACGGCGTGCTCGCCGGCGGCGGGAGCGTCAACGCCTCCGTTACCGTGAGCGCGCGCGGGCGGGAGCTGACCGGCGCGGCCGTTTCGCGCGACGGCGACGGCGGCAGAAGCGCGGTGGCGCTGACGATCGACAAGAACCTCTCGCTGATGGCGCGGGCGGCGTTTTACTCCGTCGAGGGCAACGAGCGCGGCGCGGTCGTCGTTATGGACGTGCGCACCGGCGACCTGCTCGCCTGCGAATCCTTCCCCGACTACGACCCGAACGACGTCGCCGGGAGCCTTTCCGACGCGGACGCTCCCCTGCTCAACCGCGCGTTCGCGGCGTTCAACATCGGCAGCGCGTTCAAGATCGTCACCGCCGCTTCGATCATCGAGGCGGGGCTGGAGGACTTCGTCCACACCTGCCGCGGCTACGTCCACGTCGGCGGCAGGGACGTCGGCTGTCACAAGGAGGACGGGCACGGACGGGTCGACCTCGCCGCCGCGTTCGCGGGAAGCTGCAACCCCTACTTCATCAAGGCGGCGCTCTCAGTCGGCACGGACGGGCTTTACGACGCCGCCGCGCGCTTCGGGATCGGCCGCGCCTACCGCCTCGCGGACGGCGTCGTCACCGACGGCGGGACGCTCACCGAAAGGCGCTCGCTCTCCGCTTCCGCCGCGGTCGCGAACTTCTCCATCGGGCAGGGCGATCTGATGGTGACGCCGGTGCAGACGGCGGTGATGGTTTCGACCGCCGCGAACGGCGGACTGCGCCCGACTCCGCGCCTGGTGACGGCGATACGCGACGACGCCGGCGATATTATCGAGGCCTTCGACCCCGCGGAGCCGGAGCGCGTCATCAACTCCGAAGTCGCCGAAAAACTGCGCGAGCTGATGGTCAACGCGGTCGAGAACGGCACCGGCGCGGCGGCGAAGCCGAAGGTCGGAGGCGCGGGCGGCAAGACCGCGACCGCGCAGACGGGCAGCTTCTCCGCGGACGGAAGCCGCGTCAACAACGCGTGGTTTGTCGGCTTCTGGCCCGCCGACGAGCCGCAGTACGCGATAGTCGTTCTGTGCGAAAACGGGAGCAGCGGCTCTCGCAGCGCTGCTCCCGTTTTTAAACTGATATGTGATTATCTGGCTTCTTGACGACGCCTGCACTCGCCGCAGACTCCGTAGAAGACCGTCTTATAGGGGTCTATGCTGAAATCGTGTTCGCCGGAGATATGCCCCGCGAGCTCCGAAAGGTGGTCGCAGGTCATATGGAAAAACGCGCCGCAGCTTTCGCACTTCATATGGAAGCAGTTTTCGCTGCCGCATTCCGCGAGGCGGAAGCAGGCGCTTTCGCCGTCCGCGGCGGCGTATTTCACCAGCACGCCCTCCCCCACGAGCCTGTCGAGGCAGCGGTAGACGGTCGTAAGTCCGATCTTTTCGCCGCGCGCGCGGAGCAGGTCCGTTACCTGCTGGGCGGTCATATGCTCGCCCGCGCTTTCCTTCACGCAGGCGAGCACCGATTCGCGCTGGCGCGTGTTATAAACTCTGTTCGCCATAGCTTTACGCCAGCAGGTTCTTCGCTCTCGGGAAGGGGATAGTGTCGCGGATGTTGCCGATGCCGGTGATGTACATAAGCATACGCTCGAAGCCGAGCCCGTAGCCCGCGTGCGGCACGGAGCCGAAGCGGCGCAGGTCGGTGTACCAGACGTAATCGTCCATAGTCATCTTGCGGTCGGTTATCTGCTTCATCAGCAGGTCGTAGTTATCCTCTCTCTGGCTCGCGCCGATGATCTCGCCGACTCCGGGCACGAGCAGGTCGGTCGCCGCGACGGTCTTTCCGTCCGGGTTGAGCTTCATATAGAAGGACTTGATGTCCTTCGGGTAGTTTATGACGAAAACGGGGCGCTTATAGACCTCGTCGGTCAGATAGCGCTCGTGCTCGGTCTGCAGGTCGAGCCCCCACTTGACGGGGTAGTCGAACTGCTTGCCGGACTTCGCGAGTATGTCTATCGCCTCTGTGTATTCCACGACGGCGAATTCGGAGTTGACGATGTTGAGGAGCTTGTCCTTCAGCCCTTTTTCATAGAAGCGCTCG
>JAFTEJ010000031.1 GCA_017453725.1 Clostridia bacterium
AACGGCCGTTACCACACAGGCGACCTCGCGTGGAAGGACGAGGACGGTCACATCTGGTTCGTTGGGCGCAACGACGATATGATAAAGTGCTCCGGCTACCGCATAGGCCCCTTCGAGATCGAGAGCGTGCTGCTTTCGCACCCGGCGGTCAAGGAATGCGCCATCACCGGCGCTCCCGACCCCCTGCGCGGACAGGTCGTCAAGGCGTCAATAGTGCTCCACAAGGGCTACGAGGGCACAGACGAGCTGACAAAGGAGCTTCAGACCTACGTCAAGAAGATGACCGCGCCGTATAAATACCCGCGCATCGTCTGCTATATGGACGCGCTCCCGAAAACCGTCACCGGCAAGATCAACCGCAAGGCGATAAGAAACGAATAGCAACGCGTCCGGTATGATTCGCTTTTTAAACGAAAAACCGAGAATTCAATACATAAAACGGGTACGACTCATCTGTTCGTACCCGTTATTTGTTTCATTTACGATTACCCACGCACAACATAATAAGGATTATGTTGTGTTATTGAAACGCGGACTGACGCAATCGCTAAACAAGGATAATAGTTTTCACTTATCACGTAAGCACATTTTTTTAAGCTCTTTACAAAAAAACCTTGCATTCTCCGAAATTGGGTAGTATAATATGTTTGTAAAGTGTTTGTAATATCGTCATAATAAGGTAGTTTCTCGCCTGCGGGCAACATAATCCGTAATATATTGCGTGAATTCAGCTTGTTGGTCATACGTCCGAAAGGACGTTTGACGTTTCCCTTGATGCGCGCGCGTGAAACGGCTGGCCATTACATTACCGCTGTTTCCGCCGACTGCGCTCCGATCCCCGTCAGAAAGAGGTCATGCTCTTTTTGAATATTTTGCAAAATATGAATCCAAGGAGGAAAAACAAATGACTGCCAAAAAGTCAATGAAGCGCACGCTGATAAGCTCTCTGCTTATACTCGCAATGTGCTTCACAATGCTGGTCGGAACGACCTTCGCGTGGTTTACCGACAGCGTCACCAGCGCGAACAACATCATCAAGTCAGGCACGCTGGACGTCTCCCTCCAGTGGGCTGACGGCACCGCCGACCCCGATGACGAAAACACCGAATGGGCCGACGCTTCTCAGGGCGCGATTTTCAACTATCAGCTTTGGGAGCCCGGCTACACCGAGGTTCGCCACATCGCCATCAAGAATGAGGGCAATCTCGCTCTCAAGTACAAGGTCAAGATAATCGCCAACGGCGAAATCACCGACCTTGCCGACGTTATCGACGTCTACTACTTCGATCCCGCCGAGCAGATCGCGGATCGCGACGCGCTTGCCGATGAGACTCCTCTGGGCACCCTCACCGCCGCTCTCGCCGGAATGGGCACTACCGCTACCGGCAGACTCGCCGCAGGCGAAGACGACGTTATAACCATCGCTCTCAAGATGCAGGAATCCGCCGGCAACACCTATCAGGACAAGTATATCGGCACCGATTTCTCAATCGCACTCCTCGCCACTCAGGACACCGTTGAAGAAGACAGCTTCGACGAGCTCTATGACCTGAACGCCGCTTATGACGAGCCCGTTACGGTTGCGGACGCCGGTGAGCTGGCCGAGGCTCTTTCGAACCCCAGCGTCAAAGAGATCATTCTCACTCCCGATACCGACTACGGTACCCTCACGCTGGATAGCACCACCGATCTTAAGGATGTAACGATAGACGCCGAAGACGCGCAGCTTCTCATGGATATTCAATCCGGAGCGTCTCTGGAGGGAGTTACCATCAAGAATTATGCTCCTACCGGTGTCACGGGAACAAGCGACGGTTCCGTCACAATCAGAGGCGGAGCGGACGTTGATATTACATTCGAAGACTCCACCTTCGTTCCCGGCGCAGGCTGGGCGGGCGTCAGAAGCTATGATCAGGACGCAAAGCTGACCTTCAAGGACTGCACCTTTGAGGGAACCGGAAGCAAGTATGCTGTTTATTGCTCCTCCGGTCCGCTCGCTGGCATTGAGTTCTACAACTGCACCTTCCAGAATTTCACGAAGAGACTGGTGCTCCTTAACGGCGCTTACACTGAAGCAATCTCCCTCGTATTCGACAAGTGCGAATTCAAGGATTCCAACTGCGATGGCATTCTGAAGGCTCTGAATCCGTTTGCGGACGGCTCAAATTTCCGTTTCACGGATAATACGCTGACCAACTTCACTGCGAAGGAAGGCTACTTCACCACCGCTAAGAGCGACGTTACCGCTCCTATCTACCTGACCAACCCGACCTTCACCGTTACCGTTTCCGGCAACACCAAGGACGGCGTCGCCTGGGAGCCGCAGGGACTTATTCTTGCGTAATCCCGCGTGAATCTAACGCAAACATCACAAACGTCAAGAGGACGGAGTTTTTGCTCCGTCCTCTTCGTTTTATTTACGGGTTTCTGCCGGGGTTTACGCGCTGTTTTTACTCAAGTAATTCTATTTGTGATTTTTGCAAAAAAACATATTGACAAAAACATAACACCCGCTAAATCCGAGGTGAACGGAGGTGTGTTTTATGTTTACCGCTCAAGACCACGCCGAAAATATCATCTCGTTTATCAATACCTTCCGCGGGCACGATGACGCGCCGAAGGGCGCGCGCGATTCGCCTGTCTGCGCGGACAGGTCGTCAAGGCGTCAATAGCTCCACAAGGGCTACGAGGGTACCGACGATCTGACAAAGGAGCTTCAGACCTACGTCAAAAGAAGATGACCGCGCCGTATAAATACCCGCGCATCGTCCGCTATACGGGCACGCTTCCGAACACGTAACCGGCAAGATAAACCGCACGGCGATAAGAAACGAATAAAACGCAGCCTCGCTTTTTGTTTTTTTAAGAATCGGTGTTGTTTTTTATCGGGAAAAATGGTATAATTCCATATAGTATCACAATCGGAGGTAGATAATATGAAAAGAATCATCGCGGTTTTATTAGCTTTCACGCTTCTACTCTGCGCAGTTCCCGCCGTGGCCTTCGCCGACGGCGATCAATCTCTGACTTATGAGCAATACAGGATGATGAAAACCGCCGCTTCGACAATGGAGGATTATATCCTGCACAATTCCGCCAATCTCATTATCCCGGTCGTTGAGAGTATGGAAAAGACGCATCCTCAATACGTATACTACAACGGATACGACGGCAAATACAATCTCGGCTACTGCCTTGCTCCGCTCGACGTATTTGAAGCGGAGTTCCGGATCGCAAACCCGAAGATGCCGAAAAACCTGTTTCACGACTACATATTCAGTCATGAACCCTTCGTGGGCGACGTCGAGTGCTACGATTACAACCACAACCCGACGGTGATCACGATCGGCTACGATGAAGCAACCGGTAACTACGGTGCCGTAAACGCCGGCGGCGTCGGCGGAGATAAGATGTACGATTTCGACGGCTACGTCGATAACGGCGACGGCACGTATAACTTCTATCTTGCCAAGGGCGATTTCGACTGGGATACCGAGACCTTCACAAAAACGAGCGGAGGCATCGTTTTCAGGTTCCGCCCGGACGACGACGGCGTTTATATGTTCGGATACGAAGAAGTTGCCGAGTTGCCTTCGGTTTATTCGCCCGCTCCGGAGTACACTGTGGTCATTCCGACTCACGAAGAGTACATGAATATGCTCAAAACGGTGGATTTCGTCTGCGGTATATATTTCACCGACTACATATCCGGAGATGGCATTGATGCCTATTTTTACACAAGTTATATTTACGAGAAAGGCATCGAAATGTTCCCGGAGAAATACACCCCCGGCAGCGAAAATGAAGCGTTTCATTACGGTACGCTTCGCCTGACTGAGGATGAGATCACCGCCGTTGCTTGCGCAGAATATCCTTATATTGCCGAGAGTTCGCTCCGCTCGCTGTTGGTCTCAAAGATCCTTAGAACAAACAGCGAAAACGGCGTGTATTCTATTTACGACGCCCCAGGTATAGGCGGTTTCGGTTATATCAAGAATACCGATTTAGGTAATTATTTGGGCTATAAGGCGAACGATGACGGAACATACAGCTTCTATCACAGCGTTCCCGAGCATATATCATATGAAACCACTCTGACCAAAGAAGAGCGGGAGGAGTTCTGGGAACTTCTTCAGACTAACGGCTATCCAAATGAGTTGGAATATAAGGGTATACTGTGGCATTACGATGATGAGGACTTTTGCACATACGGCGAGGATGAGATCCGCGTCTTCAACTTCCGGCTCGTAGACGGCAAGGCGGAATACATTTCCGACGTGTGGGGAGCCGCGCTGCCCGACGCATTTGACGAAG
The DNA here is from genome assembly GCA_017453725.1 of Clostridia bacterium. GTDB lineage: Bacteria > Bacillota > Clostridia > Oscillospirales > RGIG8002 > RGIG8002. The sequence goes on from JAFTEJ010000031.1 coordinate 4,315, forward strand.
TACCAGTCGCGCAGTTGAGTTATAAGCAGTTCAAACGCGTCAAAGCGACCGCGGACTTCCTCTTCGATTACTTTTTCGGCCTCGGCGAAGAATGCAAAATGTCCGGCGTCGCTTATTATCTGAAGAATAACTTTCCCGACCGCGTACAGACCTATCACTCCGGTTGGACTAACGACAACGAAGAGCTGATAATCTCCGACTGGGAGCCGTATATCGTGATGCCCGCAGAGCTGGCGAATGAGTATTACTATGCGGCGGAACCCGCGGCGCCGAAGGGCTTTTATCTCAGTTACGTACTTTACAGCTTCATTTCGGAATACGAGGAATACGATCCCGAGATTCCTGGTTACCGTCAGTTCAAACCTGTAACTGCGTACACCGCTGACGGCGAGCCGGTGGAAATACACCTCGGCTATGACTCGGAAGCCGGTACATACGGCTGGGCACAACCGGCGATCGGCGGTCCTACGGGTTACAAATACGCCGGATTCATCGATAACGCAAACGACACGTATACTTTCTATTATTCAAGAATTGAATATGATTGGAAAGCCGCTTCCGATCATCCGACGGGCGTGTATTTGACCGTCGGGCTCGAAGGCGACGATACACTGTATATCGGCTATGGCTATATGAATACGGCCCTCCCCGAAGAATACACCAAAGAGCCGCTCATGAAGGGCGATCCGGACGGCGACGGAGAAATCACCGTGGCGGACGCGCTCATCGCGCTGCGGGTAGCGGCGAAGCTGGAGGTACAGACGGATGAGCTGCTCGCCGTCTGCGACGTCGACGGCAGCGGCAATATAGACGTCGGAGACGCGCTCGTGATCCTCCGCGTCGCCGTAAAACTTGTTCCTCCGTTAGATTGAACTATGCGATAATTACTTCAGAAAAATGCACGATTAACGGGCGTGCATTTTTCTTTTGAGCATTTTCCGAAAACATATTGACAAAACCCAAATACCCGCTATAATTCGAGGTGAACGGAGGTGTGTTTTTATGTTTACCGCTCAAGACCACGCCGAATATATCATCTCGTTTATCAATACCTTCCGCGAGCACGAGGACGCGCCGAAGGGCGCGCGAGAGCTCGCCTGCCTGCGCGTGTTCGTGCCGGCGTTCCTACTGCCCTTCAACGATGACGACGTCTTCGCCGGCCGATACCGCGAGCTCGCCGTCGGCTTCACGCCGCAGGAGCACGAATACCAGGGCTATTATATGTACCCGGAAAAGGTCGAGGCCGTCGCCGCTCAGGTCGACGAGGCGACCGCGAAGCGCCTTCGCGAAGCCGCCGACTGGTTCCGCGACAAGACCACTACGGCGAAGACGATAGCCGCCTATCCGGAAAAGATCACCTCCCTGCTGCCGCCTATGGCGGACTTCGAGGACGCCGCTTCCCTGCTCTACCGCATCGGCGGGACCTTCCCCGATTACGGAAAGCTCGTCACGCTCGGCATTCCCGGGCTGAAGGCGGAGATCTCCGCGCGCGCCGCGAAGGGCGGCGACGCCGATTTCTTCGGTTCGATGCTCGGCGCTCTCGACCTGCTCGCCGAAACCTGCCTGAACTGCGCCGAAGCCGCCTCCGCCGCCGGCAAGAGCGAGATGGCGATGTCGCTGACGAATATCGCTTCAAACGCGCCCGCGAATATGCGCGAGGCGCTTCAGCTCATCACGCTTTTCGCTCACATCTCCGGCAACCTCGACTACGGGCGGCTGGACGATATACTCGCGCCCTTCGCAGACGGGCTCGACGATGAGGAGATAATCCGTCTGCTTATCGGCTTCTATAAGCTTATAGTCTTCCGCGGCTGGATATGGGACGGCAGAGTCATCGTCGGCGGACGCGCGCGCAGGCACGGGAAAGCCGCCGACCGCGTCGCGCTGCTCGCAATCGAGGCCGGCAGACGCTGCCGCGAGGTGCTCCCGCAGCTTACGCTGCGCTTTTACGACGGGCAGGATCCCGCGCTGCTTGAAAAGGCGTTCGATAACTTCGCCGACGGCTACATCTATCCGATGCTCTACTCCGACGACGTGAACATCCCCGCGGTCGAAAAGTCCTTCGGCGTCAACCGCGCCGCCGCCGAGCGTTATATGCCCTTCGGCTGCGGCGAATACGTGCTCGAACACTGCTCGCTCGGCACTCCCAGCGGCACTATAAACCTCCTCAAGGTGCTTGAAGCCACCCTCTTCGACGGGCGCGACATCAGGCGCGGCAAGCAGATACTCCCGAAGCGCGGGTTTCACGATTTCGAGAGCCTTTTCGCCGCGTATTCCGCGAACGTCGACCTGCTGATGGAGGCGCTCGCGCTTCAGGAGCGTATTGAATACGACGTAACGGGAGACGAGGCGAGCCTGCTCTATCTCTCTATGCTTTATGACGACTGCGTCGAGCGCGGAAAGCCGCTGCTTTCCGGCGGAGTACGCTACCTCGGCGGCACGATGGAGTCCTACGGCAACGTCAACACCGCAGACAGCCTGACGGCGATAAAGTCCGTCGTCTACGACCGCGGGCTCGTCACCATAGACGAGCTGAAGGCGGCGCTCGCCGCGAACTTCGAAGGCTTTGAAGACCTGCGCCGTTTGCTGCTCGACTGCCCGAAATACGGCAACGACGACGATGAAGCCGACGCTATGGCCGTCCGCGTTCACGAGCAGGTCTGCGCCTCCGCTAACGCGCAGGCCGAAAAGGTCGGGCTCCACACCTACAAGGTCGTCGTCATAAATAATTCGATGAATACCACTATGGGCGTGCTGACCGGCGCTTCCGCGGACGGACGCGGAGCGTGCGAGCCTATGGCGAACGGCAACAACCCCGCTGGCGGGCGCGACGTAAGCGGCGTTACCGCGATGCTCAACTCCCTCGTGAAACTCGACCCCTCCATCCATGCCGGAGCGGTGCAGAATATGAAGTTCACGACCGAGATGTTCAACAAATACCGCGAAAAAACCAAGGCGCTGCTCGCCGCCTACTTCAAAAAAGGTCAGCAGGCTATGCTCAACATCCTGAACAGGGGCGACCTCGAGGACGCTCTCGTGCACCCCGAGAAATATCCCGACCTTATCGTCCGCGTCGGCGGCTTCGCGGCGCGGTTCATCGAGCTGGACAGGGACGTTCAGCGCGAGATCGTTTCAAGGACGCTTTATGGGAACGATAACTGATATCGAGCGGTTTTCGCTCAACGACGGCCCCGGCATACGCACGACGGTCTTTTTCAAGGGTTGTCCGCTCAACTGCATCTGGTGCCACAACCCCGAATCGAAGAGCCCGCGCCCCCAGCTTTCATACAACGCCGAAGCGTGCGTCGGCTGCGGCAAGTGCGCGGAGGTGTGTCCGAACGGCGTTCACTCGTTCGCGGAAGGCGTTCACGCGGTCGCTTTCTCCGGCTGCGGCGCATGCGGAAAATGCGTCGGCGTCTGCCCCGCGAAGGCGCTGAAAACATACGGCTGTGAGGCCTCCGCGGAGGACGTTATGCGCGTAGTGCTGCGCGACAGGGCTTATTACGAGACTTCCGGCGGCGGACTGACCGTTTCCGGCGGCGAGCCGACGTTTCAGTTCGCGTTTCTGAAGGAGCTGCTGACGCTCGCCAAGCGTGAGGGCGTTCATACGGCGGTCGAGACCTGCGGTTTCGCGCCGACCGAGCGCTTCGCGGAGCTGCTTCCGCTCTGCGACCTGTTTTTATATGACCACAAGGCGCCGACGGAGCTTCACGAAAAGCTGACCGGCGTGCCGGATGACCTCATCGTCAAAAACCTCGCATTTCTGCTCGACGGCGGCGCGAACGTCATCCTGCGCTGTCCCGTTATCGACGGCGTTAACGGCACGGCGGAGCAGCGAAACGCGTTCGCGGCCCGCTTCCCGAAGCTGCTCGCGGTCGAGGAGCTCCCCTACCACGACCTCGGCAGGACGAAAGCGAAGCGCATAGGCGTCGATTACCCCGATTTCAAATAGTTTTGCGAATATGAGAAACGGCACGGACCGGTTGGTCCGTGCCGTATTTTCTGTTCAGCGGCATCCGCGGGGTTGTATCGGAGTCTGCGAACATCCACAGCCGCAGCCGATGGCGCGGCGCAGATTACGCGCTCCGCGACGCAGACAGTTGACGAAATTACACGGCGTCAAACAACACACAATAATCACCTTCATTGGTATTGAGGTTTTATCCTCATCACATTGTATGCGACGCCGCCTGTTTTGCTACGCGAAAAAGTGCGACTCCGCTTCCGCGCAGATAGCGTGATAGACGGGCAGGTGTAGCTCCTGCACCTTATAGGTCTCCGTTTCCGGCGCTTTCACGCAGATATCGGCGCAGGACGCGAGTTTCCCTCCGCTTTCGCCGGTCAGCGCGAGGACGAAAAGCCCTCTCGCGCGCGCGACCTGCGCGGCGGCGCAGACGTTCGCGGCGTTTCCGCTCGTGGAGATGCAGAGCAGCATATCGCCGATATTGCCGAGCGCCATCACCTGCTGCGCGAAGACGTTATCGGGCGCGCAGTCGTTGGCCACGGCTGTCATAAGCGGCGCCGCCGAGGGAAGCGAGATCGCCGGAAGCCCCTGCTGGAGCGAATCGAGCAGCGAATCGGCGATTTCCGGGCAGGCTTTTTTCATTATTCCGCGCTCCTCCTCCGCGAGCGGACGGCGGGAAAGGAATCCCTTGCAGAGTTCTCCCGCGATATGATCGCAGTCGGCGGCGGAGCCTCCGTTGCCGCAGAGCAGGAGTTTGCCGCCGTGCTCAAAAACGCCTATGAGCATATCGGCGGCGGCGTTCAGCGTGCCCTCGCTCCCCGCAAGCGCGGGGTATCTTTTTATCAGTTCTTCTATATATTTCATTTTGCGTCCCCCATTGCAACGCAGATCGCGGCGTAATCGCCGAGCTCTTCGCCCAGCGCCGCGGGCAGTATTTCCAGACCCTCGAGCGAATGGCTGAGCGCCTCGCGGCGCAGCGCGCGCTCCATATGCGGAATAAGAAGCTCTCCGCTCCGCGCGAAGATCGAGCCGATGACGATACGCTGCGGATCGAACAGGTCGACGAGGATCGCGAGCGCCGCGCCGAGCTTTTCGCCGCTGACGCGCCAGACCTCGAGCGCCGTTTCGTCGCCCGCCTTCGCCGCTTCCGCGACGCTTTTCGCGTCGCAGCGGTCGGGGTACCAGCCGGGCTTTACGGCGGCGCTTTCCGCGATCGAAGCGGCAATCTGTTTTATCCCTCCGCCGCTGCAGAAGCCCTCGCAGGAGCCCGCTTTGCCGTAGCCGACGGGCCCGTCCTCCGCAAGCCTGATGTGTCCTATCTCGCCCGCCATATCGTGCGTACCGGAATAGAGCCTGCCGTCAAGTATCAGCCCCGCGCCGAAGCCGGTGCCACAGGTAAGGAAAACCATATTCCCGCAGCCCCTGCCGGCGCCGTAACGCCATTCGGCGAGGGCGCAGGCGTTCGCGTCGTTCTGCAGACGAACCGGCACGCCGTAACGCTTCTGAAGTATATCCACGATCGGCACGTCCGTCCAGAGCGGCAGGTTCGGAGGCGCCAGTATGCGCCCCGTTTTCGACGAAAGCGGCCCTCCGCAGGACACGCCTATACCGTCTATACGCCCCAGAGAGTCTATAATCGCACAGAAACGCTCTATAACGCTTTCGGGCGCTTGCGATACGTCGGTAGGAAAACGCTCTTTTTTGAGTATCCTAACGCTTTCTGCGTTCGCCTCCGCAAGAGTGACGGCGCATTTCGTGCCGCCGACGTCAATTCCCGCGTATCTCATATCATTTCTCCGGGATGAGCCACGCCTTACGCATCAGCGAGGCGTATTTCTCGGGATCGAACGGCGGATCTCCGCAGAGATAGTGGTTTATGCCGTGACGCTCCTCGGTCAGACCGCTCGAGCGGTAGTTCCATTCGATGAGTAATATATCGCCGTGCTCCGGCGCCTCGAGCTTCATAACCGGGATGCTCGAATTATACGCGACCGCGATGCGGCCTTCCGTAAGCGTTCTGCCGCTGCCGACGTCGCTGACTCTGTACTCCGCGTATGACTCGTTTTCGGTGTTGTTGATAACGCGCAGAGTCAGCTCGTCGTCGATAAGCAGACAGAGCGGCTGCTGCAGGCGCTTGATGAAGTGGTACGCGAGGCGTTTATCGAAATCGTAGCCGACGACGGCGTTATCGAACTGCGGCCAGCCGTCGTACAGGTTCCACCAGAGGATGCCGGTGCGGCGCCACTTCTGCGCGAGAAACGTCTCGATGAAGTGTTTGAGCGCCTCCGCCTGCGAGACCTGGCTCGCGAAGACGAAGTCTTCGAGCGTTTCCGGTACCCTGCCGAAGATGTAGTTCGCCTGCGCGTTCAGACGCTGCGCGCAGAGCGGGTCGGGCTCGCGCCAGGTATCCGTGGAATGGGTTATCCACTGGCTGCCCATACGGTCGTCCAGCGCGTCCGGCGTTATGAAGCGGCGCACCGACTCGGCGGACGGACTGCCGTAGTAGCCTATTTCGCTGACGAACTTCGCGACCGCGCTGTTATAAAACTCGGAGCGGTAGTAGTCGCGCGGGCCCCAGAGGTGGTTTTCGGAGCAATACTTCGTGCCCTTTTCGACGCATTCGCGGTCGAAGTAAGGCGATGACGGGATATATACGCGGGAGCGGTCGAGGCGTTCGATGACCTCCGGAAGCACTTGACGGGTAAGCTGATTATCCTCCGGATCGAGCTGTCCGTCGTACCATTCGCGGCGTATCGCGTCGCCCTCGTTATCGCCCGCCCATATGATAAGGCAGGGATGGTTGCGCAGACGGCGCACCTGATACTCGGCTTCGCGGCGCAGGTTTGCTTTGAACTCCTCGGTTTCGGGGTATACCGCGCACGCCATCATAAAGTCCTGCCAGACGGCGATTCCGTGCGCGTCGCAGTAATCGTAAAACTCGTCCTCCTCGTAAACGCCGCCGCCCCATACGCGGACGGTGTTGCAGTTGAGGTCGTCGAGCAGCCCGAGCACCTTCGGCAGGCGCTCCTTCTGCCGCGAAAGCACCGCGTCGACCGGGACGTGGTTCGTGCCGAGGCAGAACATACGGCTGCCGTTGATACGCACGCAGAAGTCGCCGCTCCCCTTTTCGTCGGTAACGGAGGTGCGCTTCAGCTCCGCTGTGCGGATGCCGGCGGAAAACTCGCGTGTTTCGACGGTCTCTCCGCCGCGCACGAGCTCGATTCTGACTTCATACAGGTTGGGTTTGCCCATACCCCTCGGCGCCCAGAGCATCGGATCGGGCACGTCGATATCGACGCCGCCGACTCCCGCGGGCGCTGAGGCGCGGAACTCGCTTCTGCCGCATACGCCGGAGACGACGAGCTCGCCGCCCTCTTCCGTTTCGTATTCAACGCGCACGACCGCCTTGCGCCAGACGACCTCTTTCGTGAAGAAGTACACGTCCTTTATAAACTCCGGCGTCTTATTGACGAGCGAAACGCCTTTCCAGATCGCGCCGCACATCAGGCGCGGGAAAATATCCCAGCCGTGAGTGAAAGGCGGCTTGCGAAGCGTTACCGCGCCGTCGCGGTAATACGGCATGCCGTATTCCCAGCAGGATGGCGCTTCCGCTTCAAGCACGGCGGAGGGCAGGATATGCACGAGCAGTTCGTTAGCGCCTTCTCTTATCACTTCCGCGGCGAATTCGTGCGGTATGAAAGCGTTGTCTGTCTCTCCGAGCTTTACGCCGTTGAGGAAAACCTCCGCGACGGTGTCGACTCCGTCAAAGCGGAGCGTCGGAACGCCGTCCGCGGGCGTGTAGTCGAAGCTCTTGGCGTACCAGAGGTGTTTGGTTTCGTACTCCTGCGCCTTCAGCACGTTATCGCCGACGAAGAGCTCGGGAAGTATCCCCAGCCGCTCAAGCGTCGCTTCAAGGGTTTCGGGTATAAGCGCGACGAGCGGCGATATATCCGAAAGCTCCTCTTCTCTGCGCGCATCGCGCGGTTTGTCGCTTATATAAAGGCTCCATTCGCCGTTAAGATCGATTTTTCGCATCAGTATAATCTCCTCGGTATTCTGAAAAAGGGCGGCTGAAACCGCCCTTTATTCCGTTGTTATTCTCCCCAGCTGTCAAGATACGCCTTCTGCGCGTCGGAGAGGCGGTCGTATTCGATGCCGAGCGCCTTCAGTTTCGCATTCGCGACGGCGACGTCTATCTCGGTCGGGACGCTGATGACGCCGGGCTTCAGCTCGCCGCGGTGCTTAAGCACGTATTCGGCGGAGAGCGCCTGCAGCGCGAAGCTCATATCCATTATCTCGGCGGGGTGTCCGTCGCCGGCGGCAAGGTTGACGAGCCTGCCCTCGGCGATGACGTTCAGCGTTCTGCCGTTTTTGAGCGTATAGCCCATAATGTTGTTGCGGCGCAGCTCCTTTTTGACAGCTATCTTCTCGAGCTCGGCGACCGCGACTTCAACGTCGAAGTGACCGGCGTTGCACATAATCGCTCCGTCCTTCATCACGGCGAAATGCTCGGGGGTGACGACGTCGCGGCAGCCGGTTACAGTCACAAAGAAGTCGCCGATCTCGGCGGCCTTCGCCATCGGCATAACCTCAAAGCCGTCCATATACGCCTCTATCGCCTTTATCGGGTCGACCTCGGTGACGACAACCTTCGCGCCGAATCCCTTGGCGCGCATCGCGACGCCCTTGCCGCACCAGCCGTAGCCGGCGACGACGACGGTCTTGCCCGCGACGATAAGGTTCGTCGTGCGGTTGATGCCGTCCCATACGGACTGACCGGTGCCATAGCGGTTATCGAAAAGATACTTGCAGTTGGCGTTATTGACGGCGATCATCGGGAATTTAAGCTCTCCGGCCTTTGCCATCGCCTTCAGACGGACTATTCCGGTCGTCGTCTCCTCGCAGCCGCCGTAGACGTTCGGGAGGAGGTCGGTGCGCTTGGTATGCACCATATTCACGAGGTCTCCCCCGTCGTCGATAATGATATTCGGACCGTGGTCGAGCGCCGCTTCGATGTGTGTCGCGTATTCCTCCGCAGTCGCGTTATAGAAAGCGAAAGTCTCTATCCCCTTCGATACGAGGGCGGCGGCGACGTCGTCCTGCGTGGAAAGCGGGTTGCTTCCGGTCGCGCGGATGTCCGCTCCGCCGGCGGCGAGCACGGTCACGAGGTAGGCGGTCTTCGCCTCGAGGTGGACGGAAAGCGTTACCTTCGTTCCGGCGAAGGGGCGTTCGTTTATGAAGCGCTCCTCGATGGAGCGGAGCAGCGGCATATTGCTGCGCACCCAGTCTATCTTGCGAAGTCCGCTGTCCTTAAGGTCAATATTTCTGATGATTGACATAGTTTTCCTCCTGTGCGCTTATCAAAGCTTGCCGATAACGGCTGTGACGAGCTTGATGAAATCGCCCATCACGCGGTTCGCGGTGTCGAGCACCTCCTGATGCGTCAGCTCTTTGCCGGTGATACCCGCGGCCATATTCGTTATGCAGGAAAACGCGAGCGTCTCCATACCGGCGTGACGCGCGGCGACGACCTCCGGAACGGTGGACATTCCGACGGCGTCAGCGCCGAGCAGCTTATACATACGTATTTCGGCGGGAGTCTCATACTGAGCGCCCTTGGTGTAAGCGTAGACGCCCTCGCAAAGGCGGACGCCCTGCTCCTTCGCGGCCTCGCGTGCCTTTTCCATCATTTCACGCGAATAGGCGAAGGTCATATCCGGGAAGCGCGGACCGAGATCGTCGATGTTCGCGCCCCAGAGCACCGGCGGCGCGTTGAAGCCGAGATGGTCTGTTATCATCATAAGCGCGCCTTCGGAAAATTCGGGATTTATTCCCCCGGCGGCGTTGGTGAGGATAAGCTTCTTTATGCCGAGCTTCGCGAACGCCCTGACTGGAAGCACGGTATCGAGAACGTCATAGCCCTCGTAGCAGTGGAGTCTGCCTTTCATAAGCAGCACCTTCCTGCCTCCGATCTCCTTGAGCACCAGCTTGCC
>JAFTEJ010000004.1 GCA_017453725.1 Clostridia bacterium
CTGTTGAAATGCTGAATATCATCAAAAGCGCCGGCTATGAAGCATACGCGGTCGGCGGGTGTGTACGCGACGCCGTTCTCGGCACGGAGCCGAGCGATATTGATATAACGACCTCCGCGGATCCGGACGTGATTCAGTCGCTGTTCACGCATTCCGTCCGCACCGGAGGCAGGTTTTTCACAGTAACGGCGTTCCATAACGGCGGAAAGGCTGAAATAACCCCATTCAGAAGCGAAGGCGGCTACTCGGATTCACGCAGACCCGATACCGTCGCTATCGCGTCCGAGCTCGCGTACGATCTTAAGCGCAGAGATTTCACAATGAACACGCTTTGCTTTGACGGCGAAGAAATCATCGACCTGCTCGGCGGCAAAACGGATATCGAGAATAAGCTTATACGCTGCGTCGGCGAACCGGAGCGGCGCTTCGACGAGGACGCGCTCCGTATAATGCGCGCGTTCAGATTCTCGGCCGAACTCGGGTTTGAAATCGAGCCAAAAACGCTTTCGGCGGCTCTTTCGGAATCGCGCAAGCTGCAAAGAATCAGCGTCGAAAGGATACGCGACGAGCTGATAAAAACGCTCCTTTCCCCGGCTCCGGAGCGTCTATCGCCACTACTCGAAGAAGGCGGGCTCGGCTTCCTTAATCTCACCGCGTCTCCCCTGCTGCCGAGGATAAAAGAACTGCCCACGGAAACTCCGATGCGCTTATCGGCGTTCTTTTATATCTGCGGCAGGGACGCTCCCGCGCTGATGAAGCTCCCGACGCGATTAAAACGCGATATTTACGGCGTTTTCGGCGTTCTCGACTCGCTGCCGCCGCCGAATAGAAGCGGCGTAAAACGCGCGATGAGCCGTTTCTCCGCCGCCGCGTTCGCTTCGGCGGCCGAAATTGCCGAAAAGCTTTACGGAGCGCCGAGCGAACACGCCGCGCTATGCCGCGCTGTAACCGAAAGCGGAGAGCCCTACCGCGTATCCGACCTCGCCGTCAACGGCGCGGACCTGATCAAGGCCGGCGTCCCCGAAAAAGAGATAGGCGCGGCGCTGGAACGCCTGCTCGACGCGGTTATCGACGCTCCCGAACTGAATGACCGCAAGTCTCTCATGGCAATAATAACGAAATAATGCCGCAAACCTCCCCGACCCGTCATAGAATGGGATGAGGAGGTTTTGTTATGTATAAAACAACCGATATAGCGGTCGTCGGAAGCGACCCGCGCCTTTACTACTGCGTTGAGCGGCTGCGTTCAAAAGGAATACCCGCCGTTCAGTACGCCGAAAGCGCCATCCCGGACGGCGCAAGCTGCTACTTATTCGCGCCCCCGTTTTCGGCTGCAAGGCTCACGAACACCGCTTTCGCAAAAAACGGAGCGACCGTCTTCGCCGGCGCCGCCGACGATGAGGCGAAAGCTCTCATAACTTCGCGCGGAGCGGCGCTGATCGACTACTGCGAAAGCGAGTTTTTCGCCGCCGAAAACGCCGACCTGACGGCGGAAGCGGCGATAACTGTTTACACCGGCGCTTCGGCAACCTCGCTTAAAGGCGCAAAAGTTCTCGTTTCCGGCTTCGGCAGGATCGGCAAGGCACTCGCGCCGCGCCTTCGCGCCTTCGGCGCGGACGTGACCGCGTCCGCGAGAAAAATCGCCGATATAGAGCTTATCCGCGCCTGCGGCTGCACGCCGCTCGAAACGGCGGCGATACGCGGCGATTACGACGTCATATTCAACACGGTACCCGCGAGGGTATTCACGCGGGATATAACCGACCGCACGAAAACCAAATACTATATCGAGCTCGCGTCCGCGCCTTTCGGTACAGAAAGCCAAGCCGTTTGGAGCGCCGGAACAAAGGTCATACGCGCTTCCGGACTGCCCGGAAAGGTGCTTCCCGTTTCCGCCGGAAGGCTTATCGCGGACGCGGTATGCACGATTCTTGAGGAGGCGCGAATATAATGGTAACAAACGTATACCGAAAGGAAATCCACTATGGAAAAGATACGCGTCGGATTCGCGCTCTGCGGCTCTTTCTGTATGCTCCGCAAGACTCTCGAGCAACTGCCGCGGCTGACCGGATCCGGATTTGATATAATCCCGATAATGTCGGAAACCGCTTACAATACCGATACCCGTTTCGGCGCCGCCGGGGAGTTCAGAAGAATACTGACCGAGACAACGGGAAAGGAAATAATCCGCACGGTAGCTCAAGCGGAGCCGATAGGCCCGAAGAAGCTGCTCGATCTGCTAATCATCGCGCCCTGTACCGGCAACACGCTCGGCAAGCTCGCGGGCGGCATAACCGACACTGCGGTAACGATGGCGGCAAAGGCGCACCTGCGAAATAAGCGGCCTTTGCTTATCGCCGTCTCGACAAACGACGCGCTCTCGGCGTCAGCGAAAAATATCGGCGTGCTGCTGAACACGAAAAACGTCTTCTTCGTCCCGATGAAGCAGGACGACCCCGAAAACAAGGAAACGTCCCTCGTCGCCGATATGAGCCTGCTTCTCCCCGCCTCCCTTGCCGCGCTTGAAGGCAGACAGCTTCAGCCGGTGCTTCAACAATAATAACAACGCCGGACCGCACTTGCGATCCGGCGATTATTATATGAGGAGTTCAGAACCCTATTCGCTTTTTCTGCTCAAGCTTTTCGCTGAACTCTTTTTCGGAACTGGCAGCTATGAAATCATCCCTGGATAGGGCAATTCTGTTCACCCCGGCAAGCGACGCCCGAAGCGCCGCCTTCGACCAGGTGCGTTCGTAAAGATTGCGAACAAAACGCGCGTTCGCGAACTCGCGCGACGAAAGCAATTCATCCGACAGCGAGCGAAAATACTGATGCACTTCGTTTTCAAGCTCCGGCGTATAGTCAAAATGCTTCTTTACCATCAGCATAAATATGTCGAACAGCTGCTCCCGGGTATAATTTTCAAAAGTAATTGCATAAGGCATGCGGCTGCGCAGACCGGCGTTCCCTTTCATAAGCGTTTCCATATCGTCCGTGTACCCTGCCATTATGACGAGCATATCATCCCTGTGATTCTCCATTTCGGAGATAAGCGTCGTCAGCGCTTCCTTGCCGTAATCATTGGTATGAGTGTCGTCCTGATACAGAGCGTACGCCTCGTCAATGAACAATACGGAGCCATATGAATCGCGGCAAACCGCGGCAGTCCTTGCCGCCGTCTGACCAACGTATTCGGCGCAGAGCGAACGAGCGGTGTACTCCATAAACGCACCCTTACGCAATAAGCCTTCCTCACGGAATATCTGTCCGATTATACGCGCGACGGTCGTCTTGCCGGTGCCGGGAGAACCGATGAAACGCATATGTATACAAGGTCTGTCGAGACGTTCATCTGCTGCCGCGAGCTTCACCTGTGAAACGATCTCCTTGACGCGCTCGGCTATATTTTCCATACCTATCAGCTCATACAGCTGTTCGTATCCGTCTTTATCCTTTTTCTTGACGGCGGTAAAGCCGGAGACGTCGTCCGGCGAAATGGTCAAACGATCGACGGCGTTACCTTTCGCTTCTTCCTCGGAATCATGCGCAGCCTTTTGAAGCACGATTTCCTGCGCTATCTTTTCGGCAGTCTTGAAACCGTAGAAACGCCCGTCGCGCTTCTCGGCGCGCACTCTTTCAAAGAATGTTTCCGCAAGAGATTCGCCCATATTGTATCCGTGCTTTTTCAGAACGTCGTAAAATCGTTCCGCAAGCACCGCATCGTGAAGCGGCGCTATCTGAACAGTCTTCAGTAAAGCAACGTCAGACAGAACTGAAGCGACGTCGTCAAGCGCTTTCTTCTCCAGAAACGGAATGCGGAAAAAGAAGATATAATCATCCTGCATTACGTCAATACGTTTTATAAAAGAGCGAAGTTCGTCGAATTTCCCGTCGCCGAGGAAATAGCTGATATCGAGGCCGATGACGTTATAAACATTGTTCGAGAGATTATCCCTGAGGTCATTGACGGTGTCCGCCGCACTGACAAAACCGTTCTCCGTCTCGGCGGCGAGCTTGTATTCGCAGTAGTTTTTCCGCTTCCCCTCCTTGTCATCGTCGTATACTTTCATACGGCTCAGATAATCCCCGAAAGAAGAAAGCATAGTTGTAAAACCGCAACCCGAGTCGATAGCGATAAGATAGTTTTGTCTGCGCAAAGCACCGAGCGCTCCCCTTTCACGGAGAAGCGGTATCTCAGACGCGAGCTCGGTAGTCATTTGCTGGTACGGAAGTATACCATAGTAGCCATTATATATCGCAGCCATAAGCTCCTTCACGTCGCCGCCGACATCCGGAGTTACAATAAAGCTAATATCCTCCGCGTTTTCCGGAAAGAGCTCATTCCATACGGACGAAAGATCCTCAATACACTTGCTTCGCGATTCGGCTTCAACGCGCAGCACACAGAAGGTGTAACGCAGCATCAGACGCCCAACCGCCATTCTTTCACGCAGCAACGCGTAATAATCGTCAAGCTGATTCCCGCCCGAGACTATACAATCGTATGCAAATGAATTACTCAGATTCGCACGAACAATAAACGCCTGCATTTCTACGCCTCGCATTCATATCCAGTATATCATTATTCTATCACAACATCTTATTTATTACAAGTTCTTTTCGCAAGCGAACGTATTATTGTCGCACGCATCAAAAACTGTTGCACCGCACACAGATGTGTGATAGAATATCATAATGATAATAAGCAAGCGTGACTTTCGCCGCCGAAGAGGAAGTGAAATAATGGGTAAATCAGAAGATAAGCGCTGTATCAAGTCTAAAGCGGATAGTATAAAGCTATCGCCGATTGCTCCGATCGCGGTCTTCTTTCTGTCATTTTTATCAGTCGGCCTGTTCCATGAAGTTCATTCCGCCGTCTTTTCAGCCGCTCTTTGCGTTATTATAACTATAACTGCCGTAAAGAAGAAGGAGCTGACGATATATATTAATCCAGCTTCGGTTTCGGTATTTTTAATATCGGCATCTTATCTGCTCGTTACGTTATGGGCAAACGATAAAGGCGAAGCGTTGATCGGGTTCTTTAAGTTCCTTCCCGCTCTGCTGTTCATGATACTGATAATGCAGTATGAAGGCATTAAAGATAAGCTGCTTGAACTCTTACCGCATTTCGCCGCGGGTTCCGTTATCGTTACCGCTTTGCTTATGCAAATACCGCCGCTGAAAAGCTATTTCAGCGTTGCCGGACGTCTTTCCGGCTTCTTCGAATACCCGAACACCTTCGCTTTATTCACGCTTATTGCGCTGCTGATCATCCTGACAAAGAAAGAAATCGACATAACCGGTTATATCGAATGCGCCGTGCTGACGTTCGGTATCATCTATTCGGGAAGCCGATTCATATTTGTTTTGTCAGTCATTTCGGTTTTTCCCGCGCTTTTTATAAACCGCGGAAAAAAGAAAACTTTGTTTTCCCTGCTTTCCGTCGGCATACCCGCCGTCGGGCTCATAACATACGGTCTGATTGCCGGCAGACTTGATTCGCTTACGCGATTTCTTTCAACTTCATTCGAATCAAGCTCACTGCTGGGCAGGGTCCTGTATTGGATAGACGCGCTTCCGGAGATACTGTCGCATCCGTTCGGCCACGGCTATCTTAACTATTATCTTACGCAAAGCACGTTCCAGAGCGGCGTATACTCTGTGCGGTATATGCACAACGACGTCCTGCAATTCGCGTTCGACATCGGCTGGATACCCGCTCTGTTTTTTATTTCGCTCTTATTTTATCATGTCTTCAGGAAAGCAAGCAAACACGAAACAAGACTGATACTGGCTGTTTTCTTCGCTCATCTTCTTTTTGATTTTGATATTCAGTTTACGGCCATGTTTATGCTGCTGATTCTTTTTCTCGATACGGAATCCGGAAAAACGGTCACTCTCGAAAATGTTTTTACTACGAGAATACTGCCCGTAACTCTGGCGTTGATAAGCGTGTATATCATGTCTTCACTCGCCTTTTCCCTCGCCGGCAATCACGCAGCTGCGGCAAAAATATATCCTGCAAATACAGAGAATAACGTCAATATGATGTTGGAAGCGAATGAAAACGACAAAGAAGCGATTGCGGACAGAATAATAGCCTCAAACAGTGAAGTATACTCCGCGTACATGGTGAAAGCGACGGCGAGCTTTTCAAAGGGCGATTTCCTCGAGGTTATAAAAAACGGTAAAAAAGCGCTTGAACTCGCGCCGTATGATTACGAACAGTACACCTATCTTTCATCCATGCTGATATACGGCGTATCGCTGTACGAACAGAACGGAGATATTAGCAGCGCCGACTATTGCAGGCGCTCAGTAATTGAAATTGCCGATATGTATCAAAAGGCAAAAACCGGACTTCATCCGATCGCTTACAAGATCGACGATTCTTTCAAAGAATCGCTGCCGGAAGACCTTGAAGCGGTTATTGCCGAGTATAAACACGATCTATCAGGCAACTGATACATTTATAAAACACAAACAGACCGCCGTTAAAACGGCGGTCTGTTTGTGTGGTCGGAGTGACGGGACTTGAACCCACGGCCTCTTGGTCCCGAACCAAGCGCTCTACCAAACTGAGCTACACCCCGATCGGCCGTTGCGTGACGCAACAGTTGATATTATGACAAATTTGAAACAAAAAGTCAAGTGGTTTTTCTATTTTTTCGAAAAAGCGTAAAGAGTTTTCTCTCCGGCTCCCGCTGTTTTTCAAAAAAGCGCGGATGTTTCGGGAGTTTTCGCACACTCGGCGCGATTATTCCTTGAACTTACATGCAAAAGGTGCTATAATCACCTCATATCGGAGGTGTCGCTCATGACGGCTTTGCTTTCAAGATTATTCATAAAGGACAGAGACAACGTCGCTTCCCCGAAGGTCAGAGGAGCATACGGTATGCTTTTCGGCGCGGTAGGGATATTCCTCAATATAATACTCTTCGGTTTCAAGCTCGCCGCCGGACTGATAAGCGGCTCCATCGCGATAACCGCGGACGCGCTCAACAACATCGCGGACAGCGGTTCATCCGCGGTGACCCTCATCGGCTTCAAGCTCGCCGGGAAGAAGCCCGATCCGACGCATCCTTTCGGTCACGGAAGGATGGAATATATATCCGGCCTCATTGTTTCCATGGCGATACTGCTGATGGGGTTCGAGCTCGGGATTACGTCCGTACAAAAGATCTTCAACCCGAGCGATATAGATTTCAGCGTTATCATCATAATAATTCTCGCTGTCTCGATACTCGTAAAGCTCGCTATGTTTTTCGACGGCCTGCACACAGCAAAGCTCATTGACTCCCCCGCGATCAAAGCGACTGCAAAAGACAGCGTTAACGACGCCGTGACGACGACCGTCGTGCTCATCAGCACCGTTCTTTCGCACTTCACCGACTTCAACGCGGACGCTTGGGGCGGCTGCATCGTCGCGCTTTTCATACTCTACTCCGGCTTCGGAGCGGCAAAAGACACTATAAGTCCCCTGCTCGGACAGAAGCCGGACGAAGCCCTCGTTAAAAGCATAAACGCCATCGTGCTGTCGAGTCCGGCGGTGCTCGGAGTTCACGATCTGATCGTTCACGACTACGGACCCGGCAGAATGATAGTCTCCCTCCACGCCGAGGTTTCCGCTTCAGCCGACATACTCGAAACGCACGATATAATAGATAACATCGAACGCGAACTCGCCGAAAAGCTCGGCTGCCACGCCGTTATTCATATGGACCCGATCGTCACGGACGATGACTCGGTAGCGGAAACGCGGGACAAGGTCGCCGCGCTGCTGAAGGAGCATATCGACGCGAGACTGAGCATCCACGATTTCAGAATGGTCGTCGGGCCGACGCACACCAATCTGATTTTCGACGTCGTAGTGCCGTTCGATATAAAGATCAGCGACGGCGAGCTCGAGCGCGAAATCAGCGTCCTGATAAAGACGCTTGACGAAAACTACTTTGCCGTCGTCGACTTCGACAGAGCTTACGCGTGAGGTGTTGATATGACCGAAAAAGCAAAACGCGTCGGCGAACGCTTCACTTCGCTTGTGCGTGAGGGAAAAATCGAAAACGCCGTCGCGTTTTTCGAACGCGAAGCGGTATTCGGGGATAACGAAAGCGCCGTCCGCCCGGAAATACGCAATCCCCGCACACCTCCGATGAACGAGCTTTACAAAGGAATAAAAGACTGACAAAAACGCAAGCGCCCGAAGGAGCAAAGCCTTCGGGCGCTTGATTATGCCGTTATTGTTATTACGCTAATCCGCATTCGGCGCGGAGGGCGATAAGCGCGTCGGCAACGTCAACCTTGCCGTCGCCGTTGAGGTCGCCGTTCTCAACCGTACCGAGCCCGGCGGCGGCGCGGAGTATCGAAAGCGCGGAGGGCGCTTCCGGTCTCGCGGATTTGACGGGAGCGTTCGAAAGAAGTTCAACTCCGTCGATGCGTACGACCGCGCCTATAGAGGCGTTGATGAATTCAAGCTTCATGCCCGTCACATTGGCGTCCGGAAGCGCAAAACAGAAATTGCCGTCAGAGATTATCGCTCTTTCAACAGTTTCCTCAACTTCACCTTCGGCTGTCGTGAAGGTCAGCTTCACAGCAAATTCACCGGCTGTGAAATCTGGATAAAGCGTGCTGAAACGGAAGCGTATCGCGCCGTAAGAGCCGGCTGTTTCGGGAAGTTTTGCAAATATTACAGAAGCGTCAGCGGAGCCGCAGAAAACGTCAAGCGCGCCGTCGTTCAAAGCAATCGCAACGGAAGAAACGCCAAAGGAATCGGCATTCTCGGCAATAATGCCAAACGGTTCAGCTGCCAGCGGAATCGCGGCAAGCGCATTAATCTTCGCAAGCAGGTCGAGCTTCGCGGCGTATCTGTCAGCCCGCGTAACAGCGGCCTTGTAAGTTTCGAAAGAAGCCGAGAAATCCGCAAAGCTGGAAGATGTATATTCATATGGATCCTTGCCGTACGCAAGACCCAGGACTTCATAGTAATTCAATCCCGCATCAACTTTGTACGCATGAATCGAATCGATTTTGAGCGTCGATTTCACGGAGCAGCCGTCCGTCGAAAATCTGAAGGTGTCAAGACCCACTGCGTTTTCAGAGGTTATAGCGGGCTCGAAGCTCGAGAACGGAAGGAGTATTTCGTTATACTCATTCTTCATATCCTCAGTTACGGTAACGGAGGCGGAGAAGCTGTTCCCCTTCCCGACGCCGATGGTAAATTCGTTATCAGCGAATCCGGAGGCGCTGATCACAAATCCGTCATAAGCGGAAAGATCCGTGCTGCCGCCGCTCTTGAGCTTGAACGGAGTCGCGAGCGGGGTCGTGACCGTGAGGTTGAAGCCCACTTTGGCGTTCGCCATTACTACCAGCGCTCCCTTTGAGACCATCGCGGTCACCGCGGTGTTGTTTGAAGAAGTGGTGGTAAGAGTTATGCCGTTGACGCTGCTGTTCTTCCTGATATTTGTAAACGACCAGGAGGAGAAGGAGTTAAGATCGGTCACGATATAATCGTCCGCGAAGGACATCGGCGCGGTATCGAGCGCGAAATCGCGAAGTCCCATTGACGCAGCTATGAACTTCGGAACTTCAATGCTCGCGTGATCCCCGGTGAACGCGGAAGCGTTCTTCCCGTAGGTGTAGAGCGCGGAATTCAGCGAGCTGGTTCCGTATCTCTTGAAGCACGAGTTCGTCGTGTTGCCCGAATTGGGACGGTCGGCAAGCTTAAGCTCGCCCGCCTCGACGTCGCCGACGACCACGAGAAGCGTATCCGGATGCGCGTCAACATACGCCATGGCCGTGCCGACGGCTTCGTCAAACTTGACGAGTTCATTGACCATACCGGTCATATTTCTCTCAAAGCAATACTTATCGATAAGTCCGCCCTCGGCAACAATGAAGAAGCCGTTATCGTTATCGAGCAGCTCCGTCGCTTTGGAAAGCATAGCGGAAAGCGTAGGCACCTGATAGCCGGTATCGAAGGAATAATTGCTGAACGCGCCGAAAATCTTTCCGCCGGGCGTAAGACCGGAAAGCCTGCCGGGCGAAGTGACGTAGTCATATCCGGCGGCGAGCATATCGGCTCTGTAATTATCGAAATACTTTGAACCGCCGCCGAGGAAAAGATCGATACCGCTGGCGATTTCCTGACGCGCTACGCCGTAAAGATCGGACTTGAGCGGATTATGCACGGCGAAAGCGGCGGGCGTGGCGTCGTTGAGGTACTTATCGGTGATTATACCGACCTTTTTGCCCGCGTTCCGCATAGCCTCGGTAATAAGCTGAACCTCGTTGCCGTCTTTATCGATGCCGAGGTTATAGTTCAGCGTCTTTTTGCCGGTGGAAAGCGCAGTCGCGGCAGCCGCCGGATCCGCTATGGCGTTATCCGAGTTTGTCGTGATCAAAGAACCGGAATACTCCAGATTCAGCAGGTTGAGCTGCTTTCCGGACTTGATCTTCGCGGCGGTAACGTGCGCCGGACTGATTCCGCTGCCGATGAGCAGAATGACGTTCTTCGCAGCGAGATCCGCCTGCGGAGCTTCCGCGTATACGCCTATACCCTCAAAGAGCGAAAGCACAAGCGCGAACGCGATGATGATTGAGGCGATTCTTTTAAGCATTTTCTTTTCCTCCTTGGATTATTGCTGCATTGATTGTGTTCTTTAACAACATCACCCTTGTCATCGGGCCTACTCCGCCCGGGACGGGTGTGATAAACGAGGCTTTTGCGGCGCAGGAATCAAAATCGCAGTCGCCGCGAAGTTTGCCGTCTTCGCATCTGTTGATGCCGACGTCGATAACGACGGCTCCTTCTTTTATCATATCTCCGGTCACGAAACCGGCTCTGCCGATCGCGGCGACAAGTATATCCGCGCGGCGCGTTATATCAGCGAGGTTCACAGTGCGGGAATGGCAGACGGTAACGGTCCCGTTCTCCTGCATCAGCAGCATCGCCATCGGCTTGCCGACGATGTTGCTCCTGCCGATGACCACGCAGTTTTTGCCTTCGACGGCAACGCCGGAAAGCTTTATCAGCTCCATGCATCCCGCCGGCGTGCACGGCACGAAGGAATAATCGCCCGTCATTATCCTGCCGACGTTATAATACGAAAACGCGTCAACGTCCTTTTCCGGAGCGATGAGCTGCGTTATCTCGGTTCCGTCGAGTCCGTCCGGCAACGGAAGCTGAACGAGTATGCCGTGAACCGAAGAATCGGCGTTGAGCGATTTTATAATGCCGGTCAGCTCTTCCCTGCCCGTATCCGCCGGAAGCGTTATGCTCTGAGATATGATCCCGACCTCTTCGCAATCGCGCTTTTTGTTGCGGACGTATACCTGCGACGCGGGATCGTCTCCGACAAGTATAACGGCGAGCTTCGGCGCGACGCCTTCGCCTTTCAGCGCGGCGACCTGTTCTTTTATATCTTCTTTCAGCTTTGCGGCAAGCACCTTTCCGTCAAGAATAACAGCCACTATTCCTCGTCCTCCGTCGGTATGTCTATAACAAGCGCGTCTTCATCGTCCGAAGCCGAAGACGCCTTGTGCTTGCCGCGCTTTTTGATTCGGAAAACTATGATCAGCACAACCGCGGCAATAAACGTTGCGGCGGCTATGACCTGAGAAATACGGACGTTTCCGAACAGTATCAGGCTGTCGGTACGCAAGCCTTCGACAAACATACGTTCAAAGCCGTACCAGGCGCAGTACATAAGCGCGATCTCGCCGTCGAACTTTTTGAGTTTTTTATAGCACAGCCAAAGGACGAGGACTCCGAGCAGACACCAGAGCGATTCATAGAGGAAGGTCGGATGCACGGGCTTCGACGAATCAAGGATTATCCCGAAGCGCTCCTTGACGTCCGCCGCTTCGCTGCGGATGTTTTCGGCGATGATGTTGCCGGTCATACCCCACGGCAAATCCGTATTGACGCCGAAAGCCTCCTGATTGAAGAAGTTGCCCCAGCGTCCGAGCGCCTGTCCGATAAGTATCGCAGGCGCGGCGATGTCCGCAAGCTTCAGGAACGGCTGCTTTTTTACGCGGCAGTACACGAACGACGCGAGCACGGCGAATATGACTCCGCCGTATATCGCGAGTCCTCCGTTCCAGATATACAGAATGCTGACGGGGTCCGCGAGATACTGATCCAGTCGGAAAAGCACGTAATACAGCCTTGCTCCGATGAGTCCGAAAACCATGGCGATTATAGCAATGTCGATGAACGTATCGCTTTTGAACCCCCGCTTCTTGCCCTGAACGAGCGCATAAACGATTGCCAGCGCGAATCCGAGCATAATGCAGAGCGCGTACCACTTGATCTCGATCGAGCCGATCTTGAACGCGGTAGGCGAAACGTTCACCGTTATTCCGAGCTTCGGAAAGCTTATATAGTCCATTATAACTCCTCCGGAGAAAAATATCAACTAAAAACTATATGCCGACTAAAATGTGTCTATGATCCGCGCGATATAGCGCATGATAATCAGCACGTCGGAAACGGTTACGACTCCGTCGCCGTCGACGTCGGCGGCTTTGCGCTGGTTAGTAGTGGGCTTCTTCAAGCCGAGCGAATAGCGAAGCGCGAGGAGCGCGTCCTCGATATCGGTCGCGCCGTCCTTGTTCGGATCGCCGAGCGTGTACGCCGGAGTCACGACCGGCAGCTTTATATCAGCTATTAGCGGCCAGTGGTCGGACGCTGCCCTGATCGCCTGATCCCTGACCTGCGCGGTGTAAAGGCAGGTCGCTTCGACGCTGCAGAAGATATGATCGACGCAGCCGGAAATCGGGTTCGGGTCGACGTCGAACAGAACGTTGCTGTTCGCTATGGTCTGATACGGAACCTCGTCTATGGTGGCGTTCATATCGCCTGTGGAAATAAACGGGCACTTGTTCTTGCTCAGCCACGTCTGCGCTTTTTTAACGAGCTCTCCCGCCTGAATAGTCCTCTGCGGGGTGTTATCGCCGCCGGAGCCTTCCCAACCGGAATTCAGATGCGTCGAGCTGACAGCAAACTTCCTTCCGTCGGCTTTATTCTGGAAAAGAGCTATAGCCATGTGGCGCATCTGTATGCTGTTGGAAACGGAGTATTTATAGAGCTCGGTCTTTACAACGTCATACTTCGTCTTATCATACAGAAGAAGAGAGCAGTTTTCATCGTCGCCATCGGCCGATATATCGGGAAAGATGAACTCATACTTATCGCCGAGCAGCTCGCGAATCGCAATATGCCAAAGCTTGGAGCATTCCTGAAGCCCTATAACGTCCGGCTTATAATAATTCACAAAATCGGCGAAAAGCTGCGGACGGTTGCCAAGCACCCACGGACTCCAGCTGAAATCCTCCTGCGCGACGAGCACGTTATACGAAATGATTCGTATATCCGCGCCTTCGACGAGCTGCTCAGGATACGTGCCGACGTATCCGTCCGCCGCGGCGCTGAATGAAACCGCCGCCGGAAACGCCGTCGCAAGCACGGTCAACGTGAGCAGTAAAGCTGTCAATCTTCTTTTCATAATATACCTCCAAAGATAAAGTCAGGAAGGATACGCGGCTATTCGGCAAAACCCGCAGCTCTGCGGAGAATCCGCAGCGCGTCGGAAACCGTTATCACGCCGTCGCCGTCGAGGTCCGCGGACAGGCTCTGGTAGCCTTCCGGCTCCGCGAGCCCTACGGAAATACGCAGCGCGGCAAGCGCGTCCGCTACGGTTATCTCGCCGTCGTCATCGACGTCTCCCATCGTATAAGGAGGCGGCGTGGTGTCAACAACGGTAAAGCGAACGGTCGTTGAATACTCATCGTATCCGTTTATGACAATAAGCTCGTATTCACCGGGTTCGGTGACGTCCGTCTCGTAATAGCGCCGCTCGCCGTTAAGATAGGCGATGTGGCCGCAGTTCCATGAAGTGCGGATCTCATCTGTGTAAAGGTCGTACGTCGCGCCGTCCTCAACGCCGGTGACGACCGGAGCGACGAGCGGTACGAACTCGAACTTAGTCGGATTGCTTTCCGCGAACGTCTGGGCGTAAGAGCCCTCTACGCCGTAGAGCTTGACAGTTTTCATATTATTGCTGAAAAGGCTTCCGCTTATTGACGTCACGCTTTCGGGGATATAGACGGATTCCATAATATACTGTGTGCCGAGATTGGCGCTGACGCTTGTCGTGCCGTTTCTGACAATGAGCTCGCGGGCGCGGTAGTCGCCGCTCAGCACGGTAGACGAAAACGTCGATCCGCTTCCGATTATCACGGTGCCGACGCCGGTATTGCGGAACGCGTAAGAATTGACCGACGCGCCGTCCGGGATATCGACCGTACCGAGCAGCTTGCAGTCGTTGAATGCGTACTGCCCTATCGTTTTAAGCGACGCCGGGAACTCGATCTCACGCAGCGAACTGCAGGCGTTGAATGCGTACTGATCGATCTTCGTAAGCGTTGACGGCAGTTTGACGGTCATATGATGCACCGTTCTGCCGTATCCGGCGAAAGCGTATTGCCCTATCACAGTCACGGGATACCCTTCTATCTCATCGGGGATGACGACGTCGCGCAGACCGGAGATGCAGTTTGTGATCGTTACTTCGCCGTTGTTTACGGAATAAAGGAATTCGTCCGTCGCGGTCTTCGTTCCGTCGACCGTGAACTGCGCGGTCTCAAACGATTGCCCGGAAGCCTCGTCAATGAGCTGAACGCGATAGCTCCCACCCTCCGGAACGCGTATCCTGATCAAACGCTTGATATAGAGGTAATCGCTGTCCGTCACAACCGAAAGCAGATTGTCCTTATCAAGCGCGGTTACGGTTTCCGTGCCGTCGCCGAGATTTTTGACACGCACCGAGGGATGCTCGTAATAAGGCGAGTTCGTAGTTTCGATGTATATGAATCCGTTGCGGTTGATCGCCGCGGTATCAGCGAACTGATGCCCGTCGGCGGAAACCTTTATGGAATCATATATGACCGTCGGTCTCGGAGTAACTGCGGTAAGCGCCCTGTCTATCATATGAGGAGTCGCGTATTTCATCCCGGCGATCTTTGAAACGACTGTATACATCGGCGAGGACGGGTCGAGCCGCGCGACGGCCTCCCGAAGCGCGCTCTTGTCATACTCCTTCGGAAGCGCCCACTTCTGCAGCGAATGCGGATAAGTGCGTTCGGCAAAGAAAACGTACGAGCTGTCCGGCGTAAACTTAATGCGCGAAACGATATAGCCTTCGAGGTTGGCGTCCGTCTCGCCCGCCTTCAGCGTTTCGAGGTAGGTTCCGTCGGCGGCAAACAGCTTCGCGCCTCCGTCGTAAGCGGCGACAACGATGTATTTCCCGTCCGGCGAATACGCGGCTTCTCTGATAACGTTCCCGAAGCCGCCGAGCAGCGAAATCAGCTCGCCGCTCTCGACGTCAAAGAGTCTCGCGGCGCCGTAGGTGGAGGTGCAAAGCAGATTCTTATCGTCCGGCGAGAAGACTATGCGCCTTACAGAACCGGTGTTGACGTTATTGACGGCGGTTATTATCGTTTTGCTTTCGACGTCCCAGATATTAACGACGCCGTTGTCGTCGGAGGTAACAAGCAGTCTGCCGTCCGATGAGAAATCCGCGCCGCGGATCGCTCTGACGTGGCCTTCTGTGAGGTGGGCGTACTCAGTCCAGTCAGAAGTGTTGTATAAGAACGCGCCGTTGCTTGTGGTCGTTACCGCGAGCATCGCTCCGTCGTCCGAAAGCGCGATATAGCGCGGGTCGCTGCCGACGTCTATCTCCTGCAGCTTAACGCCCGTCGTTGCGTCGAACACACGGAAGCGCCATTTACCGCTGCCGGAAGAATACTTCTGCGAGCCGCCGTTGAAGCCGCCGACTATCAGAGCGCTGCTGTCTTTTGTGAAGAGAACGTTCTCCTGGATTACCGCGCCGTTCGAAATCCTTCTCGGCGTTTTTGAGTAATCCGAGGTGTCGAAAACCGCGATATTGCCCTGCGTCGAAGCGACGGCAAGCTTGCTGCCGTCGGGAGAATAGACGACGCGGAGCGCTCTGTCGAAACCGGTCGAGAGAATCGCCTTCGTCACATTCGTGACCGGGTCCATAATGTAGACTTTCTTCATATGGTCGGCGGAAGCGATTTCCGTGCCGTCCGGCTTGACGTCGGTAGCGAAATTGATGTCCCAATAGTCGTTTATGGCGACGGCGTTGAGACCTGTCGAATAATTCACGCTTTCTTCGGTCGTGAAATCGTCGGTATTATCCGTCAGCTCGCCCGCCTCGAGGTAGCAGCGGACGTAATCGACGTTGATAACGTACTCGTCCTCCGCGCCCCATGCTTCATCGACGATGTTGTTCGGATATCCGTCGCTTTCCGGCGTCCTCGCGCGCGGCGTGTTATTGAAGACTATATATCTCGCCGTATCGCCGAAGGCGAACTTCTTGCCTTCGCTGTTATAAAGGAGCGACATATACTGCATTCCGTCGAAGTAGTATCTGATCATATCGCGGTCCATTTCAAGACCGTAGGTGTGGTACTCGTCGCTCAGGTACTTTTCGCCGTAGCCGTAGTTGTCCATATAAATGACCTTGGCCCACTCCTTTTTGCCCTCGTCGTCCGTCCAGTGAACGGTGCCGATGACCGTGCCGTTGGCCTTTATATCGTTCTTGACGACCATTTCCATAATATCGACTTCGCCGGCGCCCATATTCATCATATCGGTAGGCATAAGCCAGAACGCCGGGAACTGCCCCGTTCCGTAAGCGAGCTTTGCGCGTATCTCGATCTTTCCGTAGCCGAACGCGAACTTGCCGCTCGTGTTCATGTACGTACCGGACATTTCATAAGCGTCGTATCTGCCGTATCTGCCTTTGAAGTTGAGGTTGCCGTCGGAGACGTCTATGAGGTCCTCGTCGTCTGGATAAACGGCGCCGTCGGAATAGCCGTCGTAAACGTTCCACTTTGTGCGGTCTAGGGAGTCGCCGTCAAATTCATCGCTCCAACTCTGAACATACTCTTCCTCAATGACGCGGTAAAGATAAAACTTTTTATAAGCAGTGCCGGTCGTTGCTTTGACGGTTTCGCCGGCGGTCGTCAGCTTGCCGACGTTTCTGACCTGAATCGTGGCTTTGCCGCCGGAAATGCTGATAGACCATTCCTGGCGGGTATTATTGAGATTAGGCTCCTTCGCTTCAACGCTTGCGCCGGACTCGGCAATCGTAAGCACGTTGGTGCTTGACTTATTGATGATTCTGAAGGTGCCGTTGCCGGAGGGCGACGGCGAAAGCTGCCACATTTGAGTACGGTCGCCTTCAACGTTTTCTTCGAGCGAATACTTCAGCGCGCTGTCTTCGATGGCGAGGGTATTATCTCCCCATCTTATCGCGGTCTCCGAAACGGGAGGTCCGAGCGTAATCGCCTTTCCGCCGGAGCTCTCTATGATTTTATAGTAGGCGTTATCAACGATCTGGCTGCGCGAGGTCACCTGCGTCTCGGAATAAGGCGTAGCCGCGCCGCTCTCAAGGATCTCGTTATACGCGTTCAGATCGGCGACGCAGAGCGAAGCACCTTTTGCCGCTATACGAATATAATTCATACTGCCGTCTTTTGCAAGCGGTCGGTCGCTTGTCGACGTAAAGTATTCAAACGGGATATAGACGTATCCGATCCCGTCGGAGACAATCCCGGACGCGGTGTATGTGTAATTGTCAACGCCGGAGCGAAGTCCGATTGTGACGTCGAGCACGGCGCCGCCAGCTACCCACATCTTAATGCCGTCTGCCTTCAGCATATCAAGCCCGAACGGAGACTGCCCCGCAACACCGCTTCTGGAAGCGCCGTTGGAAAGAACCGCCCCGTTTTCGTCACCTGTTACGGAAACGGAGAACTCAACGCCGTCCGGCTTCAGATCCCTGTCGAAAACGGGAGTCGAAGAGGATTCGATCATAGCCTTAAGATCCTCATCTGTCCAACCGTTGAAGCCGTTAAGCGGAATAATCTCAACGTCGTTCATCGGCTTGAGCATACTCTCGGCGTATTTGAGTTCTTCAAACGCGGCCTGAAACTCTTCGTCGGTCGCAAGATCGTTATACGCTGCAAAAGTCGCTTCCCATCTCTCGATGCGGTCGGCGAGATACTTTCTCGACTGCTCGCTGTAGCCCTTGAAGAGAAGGGATTTCGCGTACGCAAGCTCATCTATCGCCTTCGGATTACCATCCGCTCCAACGGTTATCACCGATGACAGCGGCAGCATCGAAATCGCAAGCGCCAGCGTAAGCAGTATTGCGGTGAGTTTTCTTTTCATAACAGACCCTCCGTTTCTTTGTCTGAAAAAAGACGGGGTGATAATCGCGTGTTATTGTTCAAAAACGTCAAGCTTCGCGGCAACGCGAAGGATTCGCAGCACGTCGGAAACGGTTACTGCGCCGTCCTTATCGACGTCGCCCGCTTCGGCCTGGTAGCCTTCCGGCTCGGCAAGCCCGAGCGCGATACGAAGCGCGGCAAGCGCGTCCGTAACGGTAACCTCTCCGTCATCGTCAAGGTCGCCGTAGGCGTAAGGCAGAGTCGTGTCAACAACCGTGAAGCTGACGGTGGTCGAATAATCGTCGTAGCCGTTGACGACCTTCAGTTCGTATTCGCCCGGCTCGGTTATCTCCAGCGGCCTGTATTCTCCCGGCTCATCGATACGGAATGCTCTGTTATAGACCTTGCCGTTCAAGTAGGCGACGTATCCGTTGTCCCAGGAAACGCTGACCTGCTGCGTTTTAAGGTCATAAGTCTCGCCTTCCGCGACGCCGGATATGACCGGCTTAGCAAGCGGCACGAACTCATAAACGGCCGGATACTTCTCGGCGTAGGTCTGCGCGTAAGTCCCGGGATGGCCGTAGAGCTTGACGGTTTTTCTGTTGCTGCCGTGATTGAAGAAGGTTCCGCTGATGCTTGTCACGCTTTCGGGAATATAGACGGATTCGATAAGATACTGAGTGCCTGTGCTGAAATTCGAAATCGTCTGAATACCTTCTTCAAATATGATCTCTCTGACGCGGTATCCGGTGCCCGAGAATGCGCTTCCGGTAATGCCTGTCAAAGTCTTGAGCCTTATCGTGCCGACTCCCGCTCCGCTGAACGCGTTGGAGGCGATAGCCGTTCCGGCGGGCACGTCGACGACCGCAAGCAGGCGGCAATCCTTGAACGCGTTGGCGTAAATATTCGTAAGACTCGCCGGGAACTCAAGCTCTCTGAGCGACCAGCACTTATTGAACGCATAGTTGCCTATGGTTTTCAGCGTATCCGGAAGCTTCAGCGTCATATGCGTAACGTTTGTTCCGTAACCGGAGAAAGCATAGTTGCCTATGGCGGTGACCGGATAACCCTCGATCTCGTTCGGGATAACGACGTCGCGTTTGCCGGATATCCCGTGAGTTATCGTGACCTGGTCATTGCTTATCGTATAAAGGAAATCGCTTGTAGCGGATCTCGATGGATCGACCGAAACGGAGCCCGAAGCGAGCGCCGCGCCGGTATCCGCGTTCACGATTCCGACGGCGTATTCCCCGCCCTCCTCGATCTTTATCTTCATAACCCGCTCGACGTTGTCGCAATTATCGGACAAAGTCAAGGAGAGAAGATTATCAAATGAGGGATAAATGTGCGTCGCTCCGCCTTTCGCGGAATCGGTTATCCTGACGGCGACGTTTTCAACGGAAGGCGCTACTCTTGATTTCACATAGATAAACCCGCCGCGCATAATCGAAGCCGCGTTGGAGAAGGAGTATCCGTCAGCGGATATCTCAACGGAATCACGCGCCGCCGGAGAAATACCGAGCAGGTCGTAATACGCCTTGCTGACCATACGCGGGGTCGCGTATTTGAGCGAAGCGACCTGAGCGGCGTACTGATACTCGGCGGTGAGCGAAGGACGCACGGTATCGAGCAGCTCGTTGAGCTTGGTCTTATCGGTTTCCTGCGGAAGCTCCCACTTGTGCACTCCTTTCGGAGCGGTTCTGGTGGAGAAGAAGACGTAGCGGCTGTCCGGAGAGAACTTGATGCGGGAGAGTATGAAGCCCTCGTCGTTTTCGTCCTTCTCGCCCGCCTTCAGCGTTTCGAGATAAGTCCCGTCGGCGGCAAAGACCTTCGCGCCGCCGCCGTAAGCCGCGACAACGATGAACTTGCCGTCCGGCGAATACGCCGCTTCCCTGATGACGTTGCCGAAGCCGCCGAGCAGCGAAACGAGTTCGCCCGTCGCGGCGTTGAAGAGCCTCGCCGCGCCATAGGTGGAGGTGCAGAGTATATTCTTATCGTCCGGCGAGAAGACGACGCGTCTTACTGAGCCGGTGTTGACGTTGTTAAGCGTGTTTCTCAAGGTGAGGTCGGCAACGTTATATATATTGACAACTCCCCTGTCGTCCGAGGTCACGAGCAGACTGCCGTCGGAGGAGAAGTCAGCGCCGCGGATAGCTCCGATGTGGCCTTCGGTTATGTGTCCGTATTCGCTCCAGTCGGAGGTGTTATAGATGAACGTGCCGTTGCTCGTGGTCGTCACCGCGACCTTCGAGCCGTCGTCGGAGAGCGCGATGAAGCGCGGGTCGCTGCCGACGTTTATCTCCTGCATCTTCGCGCCTGTGGAGGCGTTGAACACGCGGAAGCACCACTTTTCGGTGAGCGGCGAATACTTCTGCGAGCCGCCGTTGAAGCCGCCGACTATCAAAGCGCTGCTGTCTTTTGTGAACAACACGTTCTCCTGAATGACGCAGCCGTTGGTTATCCTTCTCGGAGATTTGCTGTAGTCGGACGTATCGTATATTATCAGATTGCCCTGCGTCGTCGCGACGACGAGCTTGCTGCCGTCGGGCGAATACAGCACGCGGAGCGCTCTGACCGCGGGGTCGAGGTTGAGCCACTGCTTCGTCACGTTGGTTACGGGATCGAAGATATAAAGGTTGCTGAGGTGGTCGGCGGCGGCGCCTTCGGAACCGTCCGGCTTGATGTCCATCGGGAAGTTGACGTCCCAGGCGTCGTAGGTGGTCACCGCGTCTATTCCGGCGGAATAAACGACGCTGTCTTCGCTCGTGAAATCGGCGGTGTTATCGCTTATTTCCCCGGCGTCAAGGAAGCAGCGGACGTAATCTATCTGCGTTTCGTACTGTTCCTCTACTCCCCAGTCAAAATTGACCGTGTTGTAACCGTCTCCTTTTGTGGAGTTGTTGATGATTATATATCTCGCCATATCGCCGAAAGCGAACTTCTTGCCGTCGGTGTTGAGAATAAGGGACATATACTGCATACCATCGAAATAGTATCTGATCTGATCCTTGTCCAGCTCGACGCCGAAGGTGTGGAATTCATCGCTCAGATACTTTTCGCCGTAACCGTATATCTCCATGAAATGGACCTTCTGCCAATGCGTGCCGCCGTCGTCGGAAGTCCAGTGGAGAGTGCCTATCTGTTCGCCGTTTTTCTTGATATCGTCGGTCACGACGATCTCCATGATATCGACTTCGCCGCCGCCCATATTCATCATATCGGTCGGCATCATCCAGAACGCCGGGAACTGTCCGTTGCCGTAAGCGAGCTTGGCGCGGATCTCGACCTTGCCGTAGCTGAACGCGAAGCGGCCGCTGGTGCTCATATAAGTACCCTTGACTTCGTTCGAGCCGTATCTGGCGGGAGTCGCGGTCAGGTTGAGCATACCGTCGGAAACGTTGAGCTGATCGCCTTCGTCGTCGGTATGAATTGTGGAGACGCTGCCGCCGAACCAGAAGCCGTCGTCGACTACCCACTTCGTGCGGTCGAGCTTGTCGCCGTCAAATTCATCGCTCCAGCTCTGGACGTATTCGTTCTCTACGACCTCGTAAAGATAGAACTTTTTATACGAAGTCCCGGTCGTTGCCTTAACGGTTTCGCCTGCGGTCGTCAGCTTGCCGACGTTCCTGACCTGGATTGACGCTTTGCCTCCGGAAATGCTTATTGCCCATTCCTGATAGGTATTGTTAAGCTCTGTTTTTTTCGCTTCAACGTTGACGCCGCTCGCGGTGATCGTCATGGCGTTCGAGCAGGATTTGTTTATCAGACGGAACGTCCCGTTTCCCGACGGCGACGGGGAAAGCTGCCACATCTGGGTGCGGTCGCGTTCCCTGTTTTCTTCGAGCGTGAAACTCATTCTTGTATCCACCAGGGCGACGTGTTCGGCGGAATCGATTTGAGTTTCGGTTGTTTCGGGGCCGAATGTTACGGCTTTTTCACTTGTTGTTTCGATTATTTTATAGTAGGAATTGTTCTTGATTCCGGCGCGGCTCGTCACCTTCGTCTCGGAATAAGCGGTTTTTGTGCTTCCCTCAAGTATCTCGTCGTACGCGTTGAGATCGGCGAACCTGAAGGAATCGGCCTGAGTCGTTCCGATGCAAAGATAGCCGAGGTCTGCTTCTTCGTTCACAGCCACGCCTTCAACGGTCGAGAAACTGTCAAACGGGATAAATACGTAACCGGCGCCTTCAGCCCAAAAGCTCGCGTAAAACATACGGCTCATATCGGAAGCGCCGACGCAAATATCGAACTCAGCCGGAGCGTCGACGGAGATCCAGAGATTGAATCCGTCGGCGCGTGTGATATCCGTCCCGAACGGCGGCGCGGCGACAATGCCGTCGCCCGCCGCGTTCGAGTTTGAAATGTAAGGCGAATTCCCGCTGACGCTTACGGAGAAATCAACTCCGTCGGGTTTGTTTTCGGTATCGACGGAATGAGAAGAAGCATACTCGTTCATCTGCGCGAGAGCGGCTTCGTCCCAGCCGGAAACGCCGGTCAGCCCTATCAGGCTGAAGCCGTACATCTGCGCAAGAGAATCCTCCGCGGCGCGAAGAGCGTCAAGCGCGGCGTCGACCTTTTCCTGAGGCGCGGCTTCGTCGAAGAATACCGCCTCGGCTCTTTCGACGCGGTCGGCAAGATACTTGCGCGACTGCTCGCCGTAGCCCTTATTCAGCAAGACATTTGCTGCCGTTATCTCCGCGGCGAGCGCGGAGGTGTCCGAGGCCGACGCGGGGACAAGCCCTGCTATCGGCAGCAACGACGCCGCGAGAGCGAGCGTGAGGATTAACGCGATGATCTTTTTTCTCATAATGATCCCTCCGTTATTTCAGCTTTCAGATACGATCGGGGGCTTCCCCGGTGTCAAATCGGTCCGGCTTGATCCGCCGGGCAAATCATTCAAGTCCCGCAGCCTTGCGGAGAATGTGAAGCGCATCGGAAACGGTGATCTCGCCGTCGCCGTCAACGTCGGCGGCGGAGAATGTGTTTCCTTCGGGAGCATCGGCAAGTCCGACAGATACGCGAAGAGCTATCAAGGCGTCTCCGACAGTGATTTCGTCATCGCCGTCGATGTCGCCGGGCGTGTAAAGCGCGGGCATCTCGGTGAGTTTGAAATCGGCGATGAGCGGATAGTGGTCGGAAGTGCCCTGGAGGTCGGAGTCCGTTACACGCGCGGTGAACAGGCATTCAGTGCCGACGGAATGGAAGATGTGGTCGACAACTCCGGGCGCCGGATGAGCGTCCGCGTCAACGAGAACGCCGCTGTTCACGATGGTGTTATAGGGAACGTCGCCCGCCGGGCAGTTCATATCGCCGGTGGAAATATAGGGGCAGTTCCACTGAGAGATATACTCTCTCGCCTTCCTGACGAGCTCGCCCGCCTGGACGTTTCTCTCGTAAGTCTTATCTCCGCCGTCGGAGCCTTCCCAGCCGGGATCGAGGTGCGTGGAGCTGACGATGAATCTTCTGCCGTCGCTGATGCGCTCAAAGACGCCGATGTCGATAAGGCGGAATCTCGGACTGTTGCCGATGGTGTAGGAATAGACCTCGCTTGCGATAACGCGCACCTTGGTCTTATCGTAGATTATCGGGCTGCAGTTCATATCGGCCTGACCGCCGAAGTCGGGGTTGAGGAACTCATAGGTATCGCCGAGAAGCTGCTTTATACCCTCATGCCATTTCTCAGAGCACTCCTGCAAGCCTACGACGTCGGGCTTGTAGTAATCGATGAAAGCCTTGAACTTGTTGGGTCTGTCGCCGATGACCCAGGGACTCCAGCTGAAGTCCTCCTGCGCGACAAGCACGTTGAAGGATACGATTCTGATATCGGCGCCGTCAACGAGCTGTTCAGGATATTCGCCGTAGTAACCGCTGCCTTCTCTGTGAATAATCTCTACGTCGTCGATATAAATCGCGCTGCCGTCGGGCGCACTGCCCGCGGAGAAGTTGATGTACCAGTCGGCGTAATCGCCGCTGTTGAACGCGATAGCGTAGCGTCTCCACTCATCGGTAAGAGCGATGGAGTTCGAGCAAATCTTCTCCTTGTCGCCGAAAATGTAGCTGTGATACTGCTTCGTTCCGCCGGAAGCCGAATCCCACTTCGCCCAGAAGACGAGGATGTACTCGGTGTTCTTCGTAAGTATCAGACCGGTCTGCTTGGCAACGCTCTGATAATAGGTGCTGCCCATAAGGCGGAGCGAATGATCGCCCTCGTGCGCAACGTCGCTGAGAGCGGTGGTGCCGCCGGTGGTCCAGGGAGAGTAGCCGTTCTCTTCAAATCCGCCGTTTCTGATAAGGATCTCGTCGGGCTTCTCTTCGAGCACGACGTCGTCGATGATCAGAGCGGCTCCGTCGGGCGAGCTGGACGCCGAGAAGTTGACGTAGCAGGAGGTAACGTCTCCGCTGTTGAAGGAAATGGTGTAGAAGGTCCATTCAGCGGGTATGCCTATATATTCGCTTACGATTTTAGTGCTGCCCGAGTCATAGACGCCGACGTGATAGCCCTTCGAGCCCTGAGCGTCCGGATCGCCCTTCGCCCAGAAGCAAAGCATATAATCGGTGTTGGGCTTGATGGTTATGCCCGTCTGTCTCGCGGCCTTCCCGTATGAACCCGTGGCGAGAAGGCGGAGCGCCTGACTGCCGGCGTGAGCGTCCGCTGTAAGCGCGGTGCTCTCATAAAGCGTCCAGGGATCTGCAGTCGCGGCTTCAAAGTTGCCGTTCTTGATAAGCGTTGTGTCTGCGAAAACTTCCATAGCGAAATCGTCAACTACCACGGCGCTGCCGTCGGGCGAGCTGCCGGCTGAAAAATGGATGTAACACTCGGTAAAATCACCGCTGTTGAATCTGACGGTATAGAGCGTCCATTCGTTTGTTATATCGATGGCCTTATCGGTAAACTTGTTATCCTGTCCGCTGCTTCCGCCGAAAACGTACGCGTGATAAGATTTTGCTCCGGTGCTGTTCTCGGCAGCCTTCGCCCAGAAGGTGTAGACATAATCCGTATTCGGCTCGATCTTAAGTCCCATCTGTCTGGCGACCTTCGCGTAATAACTGGTACCGGAGAGAATCAGCGCCTTGCTTCCGGTGTGAGCGTCTGAGGTTATCGCGCTGCTGCCGAAGATTTCCCACGGATCGACGCTCGTGTTCTCGAAGCCGGGGTTCTTGATAATGCCGTCGGTGTTTTCCGGCGCGACCTCGAGCAGCACATCGTCAATAAGGATAGCGCCGCCGTCCGGCGAGCTCCCGCAGGAGAAGTTAACGTAACCGAATGTATACTCGCCGCTGTTGAACTCGAGAGTATAAAGGGTCCAATCATTTGAAATGGTTATGGTGTTGCTCTTGAGCTGGTTATGATAATCGCTCCCGCCAACAACATAGGCGTGATAGCCCTTCGAGCCGGGATTATTCGGATCGCCCTTCGCCCAGAACGAAAGGACATAATCGGTGTTTGGCTCGAAAACTACGTTATTCTGTCTTGCGGCAGAGCCGTAGCTTCCGGTAGAGAGAGCGCGGAGCGCGTAGCTGCCTTCGTGCGCGTCCGTAACGATAGAACTGCCGCTGTTAATAACCCAAGGATCGGCGTTTCCGGTCTCGAAGCCGCCGTTCTTTATGAGAGCGTCGTCAACCTCTGCAACCGCCTCCATATAGAGATCGTCGATAACTATCGCGGTGCCGTCGGGCGAGCTGCCGGTGGAGAAATTGATAAAGCAGGATGTGTAGTCACCGCTGTTGAACTCTATGGTGTACTGTCTCCAGTCGGATGTGGGAGAGAAGGAATTATCCGCAAGCTTATTACTGCCGCTACTGCCGCCGAAAACGTAAGCGTGATAACCCTTCGAGCCGGTGTTGTCGGAAGCGGCCTTCGCCCAGAAGGTGAAGACGTAATCGGTGTTCGCCTCGAGAGCGATGTTTTCCTGCCTCGCGACCTTGGTGTAGTTCGAGGAGCCCGAAGGAGCAAACAGACGCAGCGCCTTGCTGCCTTCGTGCGCTTCGGTCGTCAGCGCGGTTTCGGAATAAATGAGCCACGGATTGATGCTCGAGGCTTCAAATCCGCCGTTCTTTATCATAGCCGTATCGGGTTCCTCAACCTTAAGAAGAACAGCGTCGTCAATAACGGCAACGCCGCCGTCCGGCGCGCTGGGAGTTGTGAAATTGACATAGCATTCGGTAAATTCGCCGCTGTTGAACTCGATGGTATACTGACCCCAGGCAGAGGTTATTCCGAAATACACGTTACCCAGCTTCGTTTTGCCGGTCGAGTCATAAACGTAGGCGTGGAAGCCTTTGGTGCCGGTAGAATCGGCCGCGCCCTTTGCCCAGAATGTGAAGACATAGTCGGTATTCGCTTCAAGCGCGATACCTTCCTGTCTCAGGACCTTCGCGTATTTATCGGCGGCGGAAATGCTCACGGCGCCTGTGCCTGAATGAGCATCGGTCGAAATCGCCGAATCGGCGTAGATCAGCCAGCCGTCCAAACCGTTTTCAAAACCGCCGTTGACTATCAAATTGTCTTCGGTGGTAGCTGCCGACGCCGGAAAAGCGACGACGTATGACGTTGCGATCATTGCAAACGCGAGGATCGCGGCAATGATACTCTTGATTCTTGACTTCATTTGATTCCCTCCAAAATTTGAGAATATTTATTAACGCCGACGGAACGGCAAGAATAAACTAACAACCGCCGAGTACGAAATCGGCAAAAAGCGGCAGATGATCTGACGCGCCGCGCGTGTTCTCGTCATCTACGACCGCGACGCGAAGCGAACGAACGCCGTCGGTGCGGAAGATGTGATCAACGATATTCGGAAGCGGCGCTTGGTCGGCGTCTGTGAAAACGCCGTTTTGCGTCAAAGCGCGGTATTCCGGCTTATCAGGCGTTATGTTCATATCTCCGGCGGAGATGAACGGACAACCGTATCCGGCGTTATACCGTTCTGCGGTTTCGATAAGCTCGCCTATCTGTATCAGCCGCTCCGGGGTTCTGTCGCCCGGATAGTCGGAATCGAGGTGAGTGCTCGAAACTGCGAAGCGCCTTCCGTCGGCGATGCGCTCGAAAACCCCGACGTTGACAAGCCGCATACGGTCGCAGTTTGATACGGAATAAACGGCGACTTCACCGGCGACCGGTCTGACTTTGCGCACATTATATATAAGCGCGGTGTTGACGTAGTCTTTCTCGCCTTTGAAATCGGGGTTGAAAAACTCATATTCGCCGTAAAGCAGCTCGCGGAACGCCGCAAACCAGCCCGTGCTCGCCTCCTGAAGCCCAACGACGTCGGGAGAATAGTGTCTCAGGCACTCAACCGCGCCGGTCGGACGCTCTCCGAGCGGCGTTCCCCAGTCGTAGTCGTCCGAGTCGACGAGCAGGTTATACGACATAACGCGGATATCAGCGTCATCGCGGCTCACAAAGCTTCCGACTCTGTCGATATATGACATTTATCCCGTTTCACCTCCGCGAACAGATGGACCATAGTCAACTTCATGCGGTTGACAACAGCCGTTCCCTTCGCATTATTATTTGTTCCGCATAAGGTAGTACAGTCCGACGGCAACTGCAATGCCGATAAGAACGGCAATGGCAACGCGGAGCGGAGAAATCGGAGACTTTCCGCCAACCTTGCCGGTTTCGCCGTTGACCATAAACTGGAATATCTTCTCTTTGTATCTGAACGAAGACAACCACACCGGCAAAAGGAGATACTTATACTTAATATCAAAGTACTGTGTCGACATTCTGACGTTGTTGACGTGGTCGGCGTTATGCGCTCTGCGGACGTTATCCGAAATATCGGATTCGAGCTTTGAGGATATGTAGCCTTTACCCTTCTCCCAAGCGTCGTTAAGTCCGATCGAGTAGCGCTCTGAAATGAATCCGGCGATGTATTCGGGCTTGTACTTTTTATTATTCTCCGTATCATACGGCTCTATCGAGCGAAGGGCCTTTTCGTCGTATCTGTTAGTGCCGCAGACGGGCTGATCGTTTATAAAACAGGAGTAATGCCCGGAGGTATTATACCAGGTTGTGGTGGTATGCGTATTCCCCTCGCTGTCGGTATACGTATGATCGATGCCGTAGCGCGCGGTATAATCGGTTTCGGTCTGAGAATCGAAGGTCCAGTAAGGCAGATACACGCCCTTGAAGGCGT
The DNA here is from genome assembly GCA_017453725.1 of Clostridia bacterium. Taxonomy (GTDB): domain Bacteria; phylum Bacillota; class Clostridia; order Oscillospirales; family RGIG8002; genus RGIG8002. The sequence goes on from JAFTEJ010000004.1 coordinate 28,404, forward strand.
CCGGACGCGCGCTCTTCTTCGCCTTGCTCGGGCAGAAGAGCTTTTTCTTTATCCATGCGGTGAATCTTTCGCCCGCGGTCTTCGCGTCGATCCTGAACGGGCATACGCCGCCGGGAGCGAGCGTATCGACACCCTTTTCCTCCATAACCTGATTGGAGCCGCAGTAGGGACAGACGTCGGCTATCTGAAGCGCGTCGTAAATGGATTCGCCTCCGCATGATTTGCAGATGACGGTCTTCTTCTCGGCGCCCCAGTCGCAGTTCCCTCTTTCCGCAGCGGAGAAGAAATCCTGCTCCAGACAGCGTTCATCGTCCGGATCCTTATGCACTATTTCCTGCTGATGACCGCAGTACGGGCAGAGCAGTCCGCCGGAAACCGGGTCAAAATCCATAGTGCCGCCGCAGGAAGGACACTTTTTATCCGTCTCTTCCCTGGTGGTTGTTCGCTTGATTTCTTCGTAACCGTTGTTGTAATCGTTGAGTTCGCTCACAAAGAATACCTCCAGTAATTATTAGATTAGTATCAAAGCCCCACGGCTCTTCTGAGAATCGCAAGTGCATCCGCCACGGTGATCTCTCCGTCCCCGTCAATATCGATCGCGGCGGTAACCTTTTCGGTCGGGGTGTAAAGCCGCGCCGCGGCACGCAGAGCCAAAAGCGCGTCAGAGACAGTGATGACACCGTCGCCGTCCGCGTCTCCCTCAAGAGGCGTTGTATCCACCACGGTAAAGTTGACCTCGGTGGTGAATTCATCGTATCCGTTTACGACCTTGAGCGTGTATTCGCCGGGCTTGGTAATCGGCTTCCCCGCGTCGTAATACTCTCCGTTGAGATACGCGACGTGACCGTCGTTCCAGGTCGCGGCGACCGCGCCGTCATAGAGATCGTAGGTCTCCCCTTCCTCAACTCCGCTTATTATCGGAGCGGCAAGCGGCACGAACTCGAGCTTGGAGCTTGTCGCCGCGTAGGTTTCCGCAGCGGTGCCGGGATAACCGTAAACCTTGACGTTGTAATAAGGATTGCGCAGGCAGCTCGCGTTGACCGTCGTAGCGCTGCGCGGAATATAAACGCGCTCAAGAAGATACGCGGAGTCGGAAACATTCGAATTGATCTTCTCGACGCCTTCCGCAAAAATGAAACATCTGTTCCCTATCGTTGACGGGAAGGTCGTTTGCGGCACCGTGGTCATACCGCCGCCTATCTTTATGTATCTTGTTCCGCGAACGTAGCGGAACGCGGACGTCGAAATCGTCTTGACGCTGTCGGGAATATCAACGTATATAAGGCTGAGACATCTCTCAAAAGCGGAAGTACCGATATACTCAAGCCCGTCCGGCAGCTCGAGGACCTCGAGGGACGCGCACTCGCTGAACGAGTAGTTGCCTATGCGCTTCAGCGTTGAAGGCAGACGCAGCTTCATATGGCGGACGGTCCTGCCGTAGTTCGCAAAGGCGTAATCCGCTATTTTCGTTACGGGGTAGCCGTCGATGTAATCCGGTATGTAGAGATACTCCGCTCCTGTCTTGCAGGAGTTTATCGTGACGGTTTCATCGGCGTTTACCGTATACAGGAAATCGCGGGTCGTGGCGTTTTCATCAACGGTAACGGCAACCGCCGCTGAGACCTCGCCGGTATCGGCGTTGACAAGGCGGATCCTGCAGCTCCCCGCTTTTTCGATATACGTACGCATAAGCGTGCTTTCGTAAGGCGCGTCGAGCGTTTCGACGCCCATCTTGAGCTGACTTACCGGTATTCTGACGCTGCTTTCTTCGGAGGTGTTGAGTATCTCGACGAAGACGTTATCCGCGAGTATCGAAACCTCCGCCTTGATATAAATCCAGCCGTCGCGGAAAACTTCCGCGGAATCGGCGTAGGTGTCGCCGTCTGCGGAAATCGAAACCGCACGGAATGAAGGCTCGGCGCTTTCTCCGGTAAGCTCGGCGAGCGCCGCCGAGACCATAGTGCTCGTAGCATATTTCAGCGAATAGACCTTCTTTGCGTTTTCGAGCTTTTCGTCTTGATCGACGTATTCTTCTATCGCCGCTTTGAGCGCGGATTTATCTACGCTCTCGGGCAGCTCCCAGCGGTTGATACAGTTCGGCAGCGAGATCTCCGCTGCCAATACATACCTGCTGTCCGGAGTGAAGCAGATTCTTGACGAAATATGCCCCTCGGAGCGGAGATCCTCCTTCTGCAGGAGAGTGCTGATATACGTGCCGTCCGCCGCGAAAAGCTTCAGCGTGTGATCGAGCGACGCGACGACTATATACCTGCCGTCCGGAGAATAAGAGGCGTCGTTTATGATTCCGGAGAATCCGCCGAGCAATGATACGCATCTGCCGCTTTCAACGCTGTAAACGCGCGCGGCGGTATCGTTGCTGTTCGTGACGATGTATTTGCCGTCCGGTGAGAACGCGAGCGTTCTTATCGAGCTTTCGTTGACGGTATCAAGACGACTGACGGCGTTTTTGCCTGCAACACTCCAGAACACGACCTCACCGAGCTCATCCGCGGTCGCGAGCAGAGCGCCGTCCGGAGAAAAGAGACAGCGGTTGATGGCTTTCGTATGCTCCGAAGTGAAGCGGGCGTATTCGCTCCAGTCCCCGGTGTTGAAGATGAAGACGCCGGCGCTTGTGGTTGTTACGGCAAGCTTCGTTCCGTCAGGCGAAAGGTCGATGGAAAGCGGATCGCTTTCAACAAATATTTCATAAGACTTTGCGCCCGACGTCGCATTGAAGACTCTGACGTAATGGGGTTCTGTTACGGAGTTGTTTATGGGATTCTTGAGTGTCTGCGCGCCTCCGTTGAAGCCTCCGGTCACTATATACTGACTGTCGGCAGTGAAGCAGAGCGAATACTGCATGGTCGCGCCGTTATGTATCTTGACCGGCGCTTTCGAGAAATCCGAGGTATCATATATGATAATCGAACCGGTCATAGTCGCAGCGGCAACCTTTTTGCCGTCCGGCGAATAAGCGACGGAAAGGAAGGCGTTGTACTTTTCCGTCGATACGGTATCGAGCAGTTCGTTGGTACGCGGGTCATACACGCATAGGAAGCCCGCCTGATCCGCCATTACAGCCTGCGTGCCGTCCGGGGAGATCGCCATCGGGAAGTTATACATAAAGCTGTTGTAATTCTTCCCCATATACTCGACCGTGCTCGCTCTTTGCACAGACGAGGCGGCCGTAAAGTCGGGAGTTTCATCGGTGAACTGCTCCCTGCGGACGGAAACGCGGACGTAATCGACGACCATTTCCCTGTCGTAATACTCGTACTGCGGGTAAATAACGCAGGAGCCGTCGCCCTGTATACCGCCGGATGAAAGAATGATATATCTCGGAACGTCGCCGTAAGCGAACTTTATGCCGTCGTTAACGAGATTGAGCGTAACGATCAGCGCGCCGTCAAAGTACATCCTTACCTGATCGTTATCTATCTCAACGGCGTAATCGTGGTAATCCTGATCGAGGGAAATTTTATTTTCGGAATAGATATAAAGCGGCTTCGCCCATTGCGACTTCCCGTCCGCATCGGTCCAGTGGAACGTTGCTATCTGCTGACCGTAAAGATCGTCGCCGTATTGCTGATAGTCTTTGTGCTGAACGGGCATCTCCATTAGATCGATCTCGGAACGCGCCATATTCATGGAATCGACCGGCATAAGCCAGATTGCGGGCCACATTCCCATACCCTTCGGCATCTTGGCGCGAATCTCGAATTTGCCATAGCTCATCGCGTATTTGCCGTTGGTCTTGAGATGCGGAGCTTTTGACTGGTAGCCGTTATAGTCGCCGGCATAAGTGCGCAGGATAAGGTTACCGTCCTCGAGGAAGGCGGTGTCGTCCGAATCGACGTAAAGGGCGCTGTTGCCGCCGCCGAAGAAGAAGCCGCTGTCCGCCTGCCAGATCGAATCATCAAGCTTATCGCCGTCGAATTCATCGCTCCAGGTGCTGACGTATTCGCCGTCGTTCACCTTGACGAGAATGAACTTTTTATATGCAGTCGAGCTTGTTACCTTAAGCGTAGTGCCGGTATAGGTAAGCCTGCCGACGTTTCTCACCTGAATGGTAAACTCTCCCCTCGCGGCGGAAAGCGAAAACTCTTCGTAAATATCGTTATAATCGACTTGAGCGAACTCAAGCGAAGCCGCCGAAGGCATTCTCATCGCGCAGGCGCTCGCCTTGCTTATTATTCTCAACGTGCCGTTGCCGGAAGGGTCGGGAGAAAGCTGCCAGAGCTGGGTCAGAAGACCCTCCTGACTCGGCTCGATGCTGAAGCTCATATTCTGATCGACCGTGGCAACGTTGCCCGTGTGAGGCGGCCAAAGGAGAGCGGTCTCGTCCGGAATCGGGCCGAGAGTGATCGCCTTCGGGGAGTCGGTGCCGTAAGAATCGACAGTATAGATTTTGTAATAAGCGTTATCAACGATAGCGCCTCTGGTGTTTATTTTCTGCTCAGAATACGCGACGCGCTTCGACACATCGACAGCTTCGCGGTATGCGCAAAGCCCGGCGATACGGAGCAATGACGTACCGTCGCATTCGACGCGGATATAGTTCATAAGTCCGTTGGTTTCGATTTCCGCGACGTCCGTATCGGGGATGAAGAAGTAATACGGAACGGTGATATAGCCTTCGTCGCTTACGGGAATATCGGAAACGGTAAGAGAATAGTTATCCGAAGCCGAGCGCTTGCCGACCGTCAGCGAAAGCCTTGACGGCGCGTCGACGCTCACCCAAAGCCGGAGCCCGTCCGTATCCGACATATCCATTCCGAAGGGAGATGCACCTGCAATACCTCCGGTCACGCCGTTATCATAAACGACAACACCGTCTCCGGTCACTTCAACGGACTGCGCGGCGTCTTCCGGCTTGTGCTCCGGATCAAGGCGCAGTGTACCGACCGACGACGTCATAAGCGCCGTATCCTCCGCAGTCAGAGTATCGAACGAAAGCAGCCTGACGTCCTCGCTTCCCTTCATAGGCGCGAGAAGCTCAACACCCGAGGAAAGCTCCGCGATAACGGCGTAAAGCTCTTCATCCGTGGCGAATTGATCATATATCGCCGCTTCAGCGCGAAGATACCTGTCGTAAAGATACTTTTCCGTCTGCTCGGTATTGTCTTTGAAGAGCAGCGGACGCGCTGACTCCATAACCTCCGAAAGCTGCAGACGCAGCTGATCGGTCCGTATCTCCGCGGTAATGACCGCCGCCGGAAGCAGCGACACAGAGAACGCGAAAAGCACAAGCGTGGTTATGACTCTCTTGAACATAGTATCCTCCGATCCGAACGCATAGCGTTCACAAATTTGCGGTTAATCCTTTTATAGTCCTACGGCCATCCTGAGTACGTCGAGAGCGTCCGCGACGGTAATCTCGCCGTCGGCGTCAAGGTCGATCGCGGCGGTTACTTTCGCGGTCGGCGCGTAAAGCTTCGCGGCAGCCCGCAAGGTCAGAAGCGCGTCGGAAACCGTGACAACGCCGTCGCCGTCCGCATCGCCTTTAACCGGCGTTGTATCGACAACGGTGAAGCTCACCTCTGTTGTGAACTCTTCGTATCCGTTAATAACTTTGAGCGTATATTCCCCGGGCTCCGTTACGGCTCCGCCCGCGTAATAAGTCTTGCCGTTCAGATACGCTATATGTCCGTCGTCCCAGGAGGCCGCGACGGGTCCGTCGAAAAGGTCGTACGTTCCGCCGTCCTTAACGCCGCTGATAACGGGAGCCGCAAGCGGCACGAACTCAAAAGAAGCGTTGTTTGCGGCGAATGTTTCGGCGTAAGTGCCGGGGTAACCGTAAAGCTTCACGGTACCGAGCATACTGACGGCAAAGCTTCCGTTGATGCTCGTTACGCTGCGCGGAACATAGACCCTGCCCAGCAGTCTTGCCGGATAGGATATATAAGACGAAATCGTCTTTACTCCCTCGTCGAATATGAAGCAGCGGTTGCTGACGGTCATATAAAACGTATAGCCGGGAACGTTAGCGAGTCCGCCTCCGACTCTTATATAGGACGTGCCGCGGGCGTAATAGAACGCGTCGCTTCCTACCGTCTTCACGCTTGAAGGAATATCTATGTGCGATAGAGACAGACATCTTCCGAAGGCGTAAGCGCCTATCGATTCCAGCCCTTCCGGAAGATTGAGTTCTTCAAGCGACGTGCATTCGTAGAAAGCGTAGTTGCCTATCGACTTCAAAGTACGCGGAAGACTGAGCTTCATATGCAGCACGGTCTGACCGTAATTCTGGAACGCGTAATCCCCTATCGCAGTTACGGGGTAACCGTCTATGTAATCGGGTATATTCACGCTTTCACCGCCGCATTTCGCGCCGGTTATCGTGACCTTGCCGTCCGAAACGGTGTAAAAGAAATCGCGCGTGGTCGAAACATCGCTGACGAAGACGGATGCGCTTTCCGAGACATTGCCTTCGGAATCGGTGAGATAAACCGTGTATTCTCCGCCTTCGTCCGGATGCAAGCCCAGCAGGTGCCTGATATAACCGCCGCCGGCATCCTCGGACGAAAGCTTTATACTGTCGATCGGGATTATGCTCGGATCGTCAAGCCCCTTCTTGACGGCCAAGAATGCGGAAGAAGCGCGCGAAACCTCGACGGTGACATAGAGCCGGCCGTTGCGGTAAATCGAAGCCGAATTGCCGAACGCGACTCCGTCGGCGGAAACGGCTATCGCGCCGAAAGGAGCCGGGAGCGGTTCTCCCGTAAGCGCCGCGACCGCTTCGGCTGCCGCTTTGGCGGAAGCGTACTTCATAGCGTAAACCTTCCGCGCGTTATCGAGCGCGGGCGTCTTTCCGGCGCAGGCGTCTATCGCCGCCTTAAGCGCGGACTTGTCCGTTTCAGCGGGCAGCTCCCACCTGTTGACGCAGGACGGGAAGGAATAGCTTGACGCGTAAATATATCTGCTGTCGGGCGTGAAGCATATTTTAGATGAAATATGCCCTTCCGAATACGTATGCGAACCGAGGAGCAGCGTGCTGACGTAAGTCCCGTCCGCGTAATAAAGCTTCATCGTGCGGTCGAGAGAAGCGGCGGCGACGAATCTGCCGTCCGGCGAATACGCGACCTCGTGTATCTGCCCGGCAAAACCGCCGAGCAGCGATACACAGCGCCCGCTTTCAACGCTGTAAACTCGCGCCGCGCTGTCGGTGCTTGTGGTAACGATACGTTTTCCGTCCGGCGACCAGGCGAGCTTTCTTACGGAGCTTTCGTTGACCGTGTCGAGGCGGCGCACCGCGTTCTTGTCCGCTACGCTCCACAGAACGACCTCCCCGGCTTCATCCGACGTCGCTAGCAGCGAGCCGTCCGGAGAAAAACGGCAGAACTGAACGGTGTTCACGTGCTCGGTGGTAAAGTGAGCGTATTCGCTCCAGTCTGCGGTGTTGAAGATGAACACGCCGGCGCTTGTCGTGGTGACCGCAAGCTTTGTTCCGTCGGGGGAAAGATCCGCCGATAGCGGATCGCTCTCGATAAAGAGCTCGTTTTCCAACGCTCCGGTATCGGCGTTGAAGACTCTGATGTAATGCGCCTTTGTGACGGAGCTGTTGTTGGGGTTTTTCAGCGTCTGCGCTCCGCCGTTGAAGCCGCCGGCTATAAGATGTCCGCCGTCCTTTGTGAACGTCAGGCAGTAATGCATGGTCGCGCCGTTGTTTATCCTGACAGGCGCCTTGGAAAAGTCGGAAGTGTCATATATGAGAACGGAACCGTTCATAGTGCCGGCGGCAAACTTACCGCCGTCCGGCGAATAGGTCGCCGTGATGAAGGATCTGTAGCTTGTCGTCGTCGGAACCAGCTGCAGAGTTTCACCCGTGCGCGGGTCGTATACGCAGAGTATGCCTGACTGATCGGCCATTACTCCCTGCGTTCCGTCGGGCGAAACATCCATCGGGAAGCTCGACATAAAGAAGTTGGAATCCCTGCCGAGATACTCGACTCCCCTTGAGCCGACCACCGAATACTCGCTGGTGAAATCGGGCGTATCGTCCGTCCCCTGCTCGGAACGGATATAAGCGCGGACGTAATCGACGCGCATCTCTCTGTCGCCGTAATACTCGTTGGGATCGAGAACGGCGTTGGTTATGCCCTCGATACCGCCGGAGGAAAGAATAATATATCTGGCGACGTCTCCGTAAGCGAACTTCTTGCCGTCGTCGTCGAGATTGAGCGACATAATAAGCGCACCGTCAAAGTATAAGCGCACCTGATCGGTATCCAGCTCGACCGCGTAAGTATGATAGTCGTTCGATAGAGCCTCATAGTTTTCCGAATATATGTCAACACGCTTGTCCATATATTCGGTGCCTGCCGGATTAGTCCAGTGCAGGGTACCGATCTGGCGGGCGTAGAGCTTATCGCCCATACCGCCGTATTCGCTCGCGGTGACAGGCATCTCCATGAGGTCGATCTCTGAACGCGCCATATTCATCGAATCCACGGGCATCATCCAGATTGCGGGCCACATACCGAACCCGTGCGGCATCTTCGCGCGGATCTCCACGCGTCCGTAGCTTATCGCGTACTTACCGCTCGAGAGAATATGCGGAGCGACGGATTCATATCCGTTGTGATCTTTGTTCAGCGTTCTGAGGACGAGATCGCCGTCCTCAAGGAAAGCGGTCTCCTCGGAATCTATATAAAGCGAGGTGTTCGTGCCGCCGAAGAAGAAACCGGTATCGGCGCGCCATATGTTGCTGTCGAGCTTGTCGCCGTCGAACTCATCGCTCCATGTCTGAATATAATCGCCGTCGTTGACCTTGCATACGACAAACTTCTTGAAGGTGTTGGACGCCGTGCCTTTCACGGTCGAGCCGGCGTAGGTCAGCTTCGCGACGCCGCGCACCTGCAGAGTAAACTCCCCTCTTGACGCCGTGAGCGCAAATTCCTGCGTCGAATCATTGTAATCAAGCTCCCCGTAAGTGAGTATCGTCGAAGAGTTACCCATCTCCATCGCGTAACCGGTAGATTTATTAACGATTCTGAACGTCGAATTTCCCGACGGATCCGGAGTGAACTGCCAAAGCTGCTTCAGGTCGCCCTCAACTGCGCTTTCGAGCGTAAACGTCGTTGCGTTCTGTCCGTAAGTCATCGTAACGGCCTTGGGGTCGTCGGTGCCGTAGGAGTCGACGGAATAGAGTTTGTAATATACGTTATCGATGATGCCTCCGCGGCTCGTGACGCGTTCCTCGGAATAAGGCGTACGCCCGGAAACGTCGACCGTTTCGCGATACGCGTGAAGATCTGCGACGCGCAGAACGCCCGCGCCGGAACACTCGACGCGGATATGGTTCATCAGGCCGTTGGTGTTGATTTCGGCGCCGTCGGCGTCGGGTATGAACATATAGTAAGGTATCGTCAGATACCCTTCATCAGAGACGGGAATGTCCGAAGCGGTAAGCGAGAACGACTCGCCGTCGGAGAGTTTACCGATGGTCAGAGAAAGCGTACACGGCGCGTCGGGACTTACCCAGAGGCGCAGTCCGTCGGTGTCGAACATATCCATCCCGAAGGGAGACGCGCCGACGATCCCGTTCCCGGCGGAGTTGTCATAAACGCAATCGCCGTCGGAAGCTATCGCCAGCGACTGCTTCGCGGTCTGCGGCTTGTTCTCCGTATCGACGCTTACAACGCCGACGTTGTTCGTCATCAACGCGACGTCATCGGCGGTGATATAATCAAACGACATCAGCTGAACGCGCTCGCTCCCCTTCATCGGAGCGAGGAGATCAACCGCGTGACAAAGCTCGTCCGCAAGCGCGAAAAGCGTTTCCGCGTCAGCGTCCGCTTCAAACAGAGCGGCTTCCGCGCGGAGAACTCTGTCGTAAAGATACTTTTTCGTCTGCTCGCTGTTGTCCTTGTAGAGAAGCGGCCGCGCGTATTCCGTAAGCTCGGCAAGCTGCGCCAGGAGCGCGGCTGTATCGCCCTCCGCGGTTATCCACGCCGAAGGAAGCAGCGACACTACCATCACAAGTATTACAAATGCGGCAATCGTTTTCTTAAGCATATCAACCACCTTACAAGAAGCTATCCGGATGTCAGAGCAAGACTACTCACACCTGCCGTAGATATCGCAGGCTTTATGTATACAGTCGCGGAGTACAGCGAAATCTTCGTCGGAAATGTTATCGGGCTTGAATGTCGAATCGTGGATCGAACCGCCGGTGACCACCTCAAAGAAGGCGCCGCCGGCAAGATACTGCCCCTTGGAGTTAGCGTGGAACCCGTCCTCGCATAGGGTATCGCCGATGGAGGACGCTCTCGCAAGCTGGAACGCCTCGCCGGACGGAACGATATGCTTTGCGCCTATCGCGTCTGCGGCGAGATAATACGCTTCCTTGATGCACTTGAACATATAATCCTGATCGCAGTTGAAATCAGGAAAATGCTCGTGGGTCGAGTCGTGCTGATACGCCCATGTCTGATGAATGATTATTTCGGCGTTCGGAACACGCTTGTGGACATAGTTGTATACGTAATCCAGAAACGGCTGGTACGTATTGAAATTTCCGGCAAGACCGCTGACCTGCTGTATGGAAATATGCGTCCAGTCGTCGCTTTCGAGCGCGGTGTTTATATCGCAGGAGCCGTTGCTCTTTCTGCGGGTGTGCTCGTATCCGTAAACCTCGGCGCCCGCCTCGAAAAAGTTCTTGTGCATTTCCAGACTGCACCCGCCGTAGCAAAGATCGCCCACCTTAAGCTTCATCGGACTGCTGTCCGCTATGCTCTGCAGGTATGTGTAAGCGTTCCAGGAAAAGCTGTTTCCGATCATCAAAAGTTTTCTTTCTCTCATCATTTGCCCCCATTAAGACATCTTTTCGCATAGTTATACTCCTATACATTGTTTATTATATCACGACGCCCGTCGATAATCAAGCATATATTTGCAGTTTTTTCAAAAAACGCTCCGCAAATAACCGCCGCCGGAGCGGTTGCGAAAAACGCCGCCTCACCGGGCACGATACGAAAAGAAAACGCCCCGGTCCGAAACGACCGGAGCGCCCGCTTTTACAATTGGCTCAATACTCAACCTCGACCCGCTTCTCACCGCCGTCAAGAGAAACATATTCCACGTCTCTCCCGTCGACGCGTACGCCGGAACGCCCGGTACGGCGGGCGGTAATGCTCAATCTTGTGCCGTCAAGCACGGCGCTGATCTCAAAATCCCGCCATGATGACGGAACGGATGGAGCGATATAAAGCTTTTTGCCGCGTTTTTTCAAACCGAGAAGCTCTTCAACGGCCACGCGAAAGTACCATCCGGCGGCGCCGGTATAGATAGTCCATCCTCCCCTGCCCGCCGCCTGACGCGCCGTGTAGATGTCGGCGGAAAGGAAATACGGCTCCGTCTTATAGGCTTTTTCAAAAGAGTGCGTCACAGGGCTTATCATCCCGAGAATATCGAAGCCGTCGTCGACTCTGCCGAGCCTCAGCGCCGCGGACGCAAGCCACACGGCGGCGTGGGTGTACTGCCCGCCGTTTTCTCGTATTCCGGCCGGATAGCGCTTTATATAGCCGATATTCTTCTTCACCGACTGATACGGCGGAGTAAACAGCTTGACGATGTTCCTTTCCTTATCGACGAGGTGTTTCATAGCGGTATCAACGGCGAGCTCCGCGCGGTCGCGCCGCAGACCGGCGAAGACGGAAAAACTCTGCGGCAGACTGTCGACGCAGCACTCGGAGCAGCCGGCGGCGCCGAGCGCTTCGCCGTCGTCGTGGTAGCCGCGAATATAACGATCGCTGTCCCAGCACTTTTCAAGAGCCTCCTTCAGAGAAGCGCACCTTTCTCGCAGAGTCTGAGCGAAAACACGGTCTCCCGTCGATTCCGCGACAGCGATAAATCTATCCATTACAACGCAAGCGAACATCGACAGCCACACGCTTTCTCCCTTGCCCTTTACTCCTACTCCGTTCATCCCGTCGTTCCAGTCTCCGGAGCCGAATAATAGCAATCCGTGCCGCCCGACCCTGTAGCCTCTGTTTAAGGCACGCTTACAGTGTTCATAAACGCTCGCAAATCCGGAAACAACAGGCGAGATATATCTCTCGGTCTCGCCGGATAAAAGATTGTCACCCGATATGAAGTTGACGTTTTTCGAGAGTATTTCGTTATCATCCGTTACCGAAACATACTCGCATACGGCGTAAGGAAGCCAAAACAGATCGTCAGAGCAGCGCGTTCTGACGCCCTTGAATCCCCCGGAAACACCCGGCGGCTTATGCCACCAGTGCAGCACGTCCCCTTCCTCAAATTGAGCGGACGCGGCTTTCAGGATATGGTATTTAGCGAGATCCGGATCGGAATACAAAAGCGCGCAGACGTCCTGAAGCTGATCCCTGAATCCGTACGCACCGGAGTTCTGAGAAAAACCGGTGCGCCCCAGAACCCTCGAAACCTTCGCCTGATACGGAAGGTAAAAGTTGATAAGCCTGTCGAGATTTTCCGAAGGAGTTCTGATACGGATGGCGGACTCCTCCGCGTTGGCGGTATCCCGGCAGAGCGCCGGGTTTGCCGAAAACAGCCTGTGCGGATACGCGGCGCCCCTTTCGCTCAAGCCCGCGGAGAGGAAAAAGAACACTTCCTTCTTTTCTCCGGCGTCAAGCGCCACGTCGGTAACGGCCGCGGCGCAGTACTGTTCGCCCGGCGCTCTTTCCGCCTCCCACATGCCCGAAAAGAAGCTGTCTTTCCCCGTCACGTAAACCGCGTCGCAGGAGCAGGAAAGGCATGAACGCGTACCGCCGCGGCCGTCTCTGTATCTGTTGACGGCGAACAGCAAGCCCTCGCTTTCATACGCGTACGTCATATTCTGCGACGAGGAGTCAGGCAGCGGCTCGGTATAGTAAGCAAGCCTGAGTCCGACGCGCTTTTCGGAACGGTTGCGCAGAGACACCCTCACGATTTTCACAGGAAGCTTACCGTGGACTCTGACCTCCGTTTCAGATTCAACCGCCCCGTTTTTGACATGGTATTCCGCGTACCCTTTCCCGAAACGCGCAAGGCTCCCCCGTATCAGATCCCTGTATTCCCCGTCAAACTCCGCGTAAAGCCTTTCGCCGCGGTTGTCGCTCATATAATCGTTGCTCCACGGCGTAATCTGATTCAGCCTCGAATTTAGGTAGTAGCTGAATCCGAGCGACGAGTCGGAAACGAGCGTACCGAAAGATCTGTTCGCGAGCGGAAAACACCACGGGAGCGGACTGCTGCTTTTTTCCGAAACGGCAACGAAAGCGTCCTTTTCAAACGCACCGCCCGGAACGTATGATTCAGCACTCACCGTTTCCGCAAGCGGCTCTCCGGGAATGACCTCAAATGCTTTCGCAGCGCCCCGTTCCCCTTCGTTTTTCGTCCCGCATATCTCGCAGTATACGCTTGCCGCGATCAGCAGTTTGATTCTGTCTTCGCCGTACTTTTCCGCGTCTATCAGATACACACCGCTCTCTCCGCGTTTCATAAGCGCCTTCAAGGAAGAACATATACCGGCGTCATAAGCGCCGCCCTCGCGGAAAATAACGCACAGGTCGTATTCCGCTCCTTTGACGGCCGCGGCGCGGTGAGCGACAATATGACTTCGCGCGCGTTCGATATCGCATTCACCGGCAATTACGCAGGTAACGATAGGTTTATCGCCTGATACCGACATGCTCCAGAGTTCATTTACGCCGAGCGCGTTTGTTTTAACGGCTTCGGCGGTCGGGATGGTTTTAGGACACTCAAAATACAGGCGCGGAATTATGGAATTGAGAAGTCTGTTCTCCTCCGCTCCGCAATTGATCGACGCCGACATATTCCCCGCCGTTTCCCACGAAGACTTCATCATACCGTACGCGCTCTGCTTCCTGATAAGCATAAAACGCGCGAGCGCCTCGTCGCAATTCCTTCCCGCGCACTGAATGAAAACGGCGGTTTTGTTTTCGCCTCCGCGAAGTGAAAACCTTGTCCTGATCGCGGCGCATGGTATCACCGGAGTGCCGCAGGACGACGAAAACTCCTTATCAAAAGCGCCTCCGAGCGAAAACACACCCTCCGCCTTATTCAGCACCTCGCTTCTGTCGGTCTCAAAACCGAACGCGATACCGGCGTCCGCGAATCCGTAAGCGACGCACGCCTCCTGCCCGACGTCTCCCCGCCTCCACACAAGAAGGCACCTCTCCGCTTCTCTGTATTCGCACATAATGAACAAGTCCGAAAACGCCGGGTGCGCGGAATGGTCTTTGAAATGCGCAAGCACGGGCTCCGCATAAAACAGCACCTCCGCGTCTTTCCTGCGGCGCTCTGTGTTTCCGATTTTCACAACGCGTATCTCCGCGGGTATCCGACCGTGCACGCTGACGCTCATAGCGGCTTCAAGCCCGCCTTGCACGGCGGTAAAAACCGCGGACGCAGCCGTAAACTCAGCTCTTCTTAAAGCGCTGCCGCGGACCGGGTCCGCCGTGACGGAAAACGCCGGCTTCTTCTCCTCCTTCAGAAAAACGTAAACGCCGGCCGGATCGGTGCGCAAATCGCGCTTGCGCCTGCTCAGATCGATGCAGTTCCACATCGAAAAGCCGCTACCGCCGTCTGTTATGACGGTCGAAAACTCACCGTTTGAAAGAAGAAGCGCGCGCGGGTACGCGGGATCGAACTCGCGGCAGACCGTGCCTTCCTCGGGAAGCCTCCTCGTCTTGAATTTCACATCGGTCGTCACTACGCCTTTATACAGCGCCGCCCCGTCGTAAACCGCTTCTTCAAGCAGTTTCTGCGCCGTTCGCATGTCGGCGTCTCTTATGAAGCGCTTTTGCATAACGTTGTCAAGCAGACAGTTTACTATTGAGACGAGCGACATCCCCATATGGTGAGCCATATAGCTTTTAACTACCGCGAATCCGCCTCCGGTGCGCGACGCCGTAAAGTCGATAGCCTCGTACAGACCGAACTCTCCGTTAATGCCGAGATTGATAAGCCTTCTCAGGTTGGCGATCGCGCCGGCGGGCGCGAACGGCAGCGCGAGAAAGGTCGAATACGGCGAAACGACCAGCTCGTCATCCAGCCCGCGCTTCAACCCCAGCTTCTGCACACCGAAGGCCTTGTACCGGTAGTTCTGACCTATATCCAAAGAGCAGAACCCGCTTTCCGAAACTCCCCACGGCAGCTTCAAGGGATCCGTTCGCTTTTTCTGGCAATACAGCGCGTATTTCAGCGCTTCATCTGTAAGCGAATCGGAAACCACCGGAAGAAGCAGATGCGGCATAAAATACTCAAACATCGTGCCGGTCCAGGATAGCGGTCCGACGTAGCCGTTTGAGCCCGCGAACAGTCTGCCGAGCGTTCCCCAGTGTCGTTTATCCGCAACCTTTTTTGCTATCGCGTAATAGCTCGTCATTCTCGCTTCGCTCATCAGAATATCATACATATTGTTTCCGAAGGAGCCGCTCGAAACGTCATATCCGATATAAAACAGCCTCCGGCGCTCGTTATACAGCGCCGAAAGATCCGCATTGTTGAGTATTTCCCGGCAGGCTTCCGCGACCTCCTTCAGTCCGGCGCATTCCCATGCGTATTCCGCTACGCCTTCCTTCAGCGCCGTAAGGCAGCACAAAAGATTTCCGCTGTCAACTGTTGAAACGTATTCAGGCTCAAGCGGCGCAAGAGTCTTCAGGTCGTACCAGTTATAAAGATTCCCGTTCCACGTATCGAGCTTTTTAATAACGGCAATCGAATCGGAAAGCCGCGCGCAAAGCTCGGCGCTGTCTATAAATCCGAGATCTCTCGCGGCAAGCGCGCATATAAGATATAGCCCGATATTCGTCGGCGACGTGCGCATCGCGACCCGATACGGCATATATTGCACGTTATCGGGCGGCAGATGATTCGTCTCAGCGGTCACGTAATTATCAAAAAAACGCCACATAGAAGCCGCAAAAGAGTATAACAGTTCCTCGTCATCCTCATCAAGCGAGGCTTTTTTGCCGACATAAGGGCGGGACATTTCGCAGAAAACCGCCGGCGCTATGACCCACAACGCGCCGAGCACAGCGAGAGACAGTATCCCGCTGAACAAACAAGCGACCCCGAGCACCGCCGTGAAGCGAAAATACAGATAGTAATCCGTTACCGAGTTTTTCCCGGCGTTTTCCGCCTCCGCCGCCGTCACCCATTCGAGCATATTGCGGCGCGTCACCAGCACGCGCCACACAACCTTGCAAAGCTCAATAAAGGAAACCGCCGCGAGCTGCGGGAGCAGCATAACGTTCACCGCGATTCTCAGACATCCGCCGAGAAACGCGGTAACGCCGCGCGTTATATACCTCCTGAACACAATACGCGGCTTGAAGAGGCTCCTGACCGTCGCGACGGTCTCGCCGGCCGAAGCGGACGCGAGAACAAGAGCCAAAAGCGGCAGCCGGTAACCGCCCGTAGCGAACGCACACGCCGCAGCTGACGCAAAAACAAAAACGGGATTGAGCGCACGTCTGATATTATCAAACAGCTTGAACCTGTCGGAATAAGAGAAGGCGTTCTTCACGACCTTCCCGTTTGCGTTTTTCCTCTTCTCGCGCAGGAAGAAAGCGTTCTGATAATCGCCTCTTATCCAGCGCCCCTGTCGTACCAGCCACGCCTTCACAGTCGTCGGGAAGGAATCGGAAAGCTCCGTTTCGGAAACCGAACAGGCTCGGAGCACGCACCCTTCGATAATATCGTGACTGAGAACGCGGTTATCCGGCAGCGCCCCGTCAAGGACTGCCGAAAAAGCCTTCACGTCTATCAGCCCCTTGCCGGTAAAAAGCCCGTCGCCGAAAACGTCGCGGTAAAGATCGGCGCCCGCGCCGCCGTAGCTGTGCAGCCCTCCGGCGCCGGCGAAAACGCGCGAAAACAAGCTCCGCGATGATGATTCGATATCGTTCGTCAGCCTCGGAACCGCTATTCCGTAACCGCGCACGACAGCGCCTCCCTCAACTACAGCCTTATTCATCGGATGCTCGAGGACCGCTGTCAGTTCGGCGGCGGCGTTTATCGAAAGCGTAGTGTCCGCGTCGAGCGCGAGCAGGTAATCGCTGCCGACGACGCCTCTCAGGTCGCCCGTAATCGAAGCAAAATCGCATTCGCCGGTATTCATATACCTGATAAGCTCGTTTATCGCTCCCCTTTTGCGCTCTCGCCCCATATATTTGCCTTCGCTTGCCGAAAAGCTCCTCTTGCGCACCAACGCGAAGAAGCCCCCGCCGAACTCGTCGTTGAGCTTCCGTATCTCTTTTTCAAGTACAGAAAGAAGATGAGCGTCCTCGGGCTTTGACAGAGTATCGCTCTCCTTAAAATCAGCCAGAAGACCGCACCGCTCCACCCTTCCCGAAAGCCTCACCTGCGTCAGGTTTTTGGCAAGCTTTTTGATCTGATCCGAAGACGTTATAAGACAAGAAATCGCGACAGTCGCGCATGTATCCGGAGACAGCTTCGCGGGGTCGAGCGAGCAAACGAATCTTCTTTTCACAACAGCGGAGGCGATGTTTTCCTGCACCGCGTACCATAAGCTCCATAACGGAACCGCCGTCAGCGCCGAAAGCATCACATTACCCGTCAGAACCGCAATAAGCGCGAACAAGACGAGCGGCGCCGAATAGTAGAACGCCGGAAATAATTTCCCGACGCTCTTTTTATGCTCGGGGATGATATATTTTCCTATGTGCTTATCGAAGCGCGTCCCGCCCGCGTTTTCCGCGCTTTTCAGAGCTCTTTCAGCAAACTCCGCTTCGCTTATCCCATCACGTCGCGCGCCGAGTTCGACGCAATACCTGTAATACCTTTTCGTTTCCTCGCTCATATCCGGATAAACGCCGGATGGATCGCGCGTCAGAAGCGCCTCAGAAACGCTCAGCCTCTCTATGCACAGCGACATATCGGCACCGGACATAACGCGCAGAGTTCCGATAAGCCGCGACATTTTTCCGGCGTCGCCTCCGGACTCGGATTCGATACTTTCACACTCCTTCGCCAGCGCGTCGACGACCGCCGCCGTAAGCATATCCTTGAATACCGAAAGCTCGGTGTTTGAAAGCGTATACCCCTCCTGGACGCCCGACAGGAAGGCTTCAAGTTTCTCGGCATCCACCGCGCCGACCTCGGTTAACAAAGCGCGAGCGATACAGTAAACAATCGGCATTTTATCGGGAGACGCCGGGAGCCTTTGCTTGCTCTTCAGTCCTGCCGCCGCCGTCCTGCCTTCTCTGTCGATCATGTAATAGTTATCACAAAGCCATTCACGCGCAGCGGCGTTTTTTGATGGCGGGAGCGCGGCGAGAGAAGCCTTCTTGCAGGCCGCTTCAATGCGTTTCATATTATTTGAAATCGACTTTATAACAGCGCGAGTTCCGACAGTCACGCCCTCGGCTTTGATAATACACAGCTTTTTTCCCGCAGTATAAACACCGCTGTAATCCATTTTTCTCAACACGCTCCGTATCCGTTCAGAATCACTCAAACAGAGAGTTATGCATTGAGATTATTTTGTGAAATAATCGCCGAATAATACCGATGTTCGTAAGCGAAGGAAAAGAAGACAGAATTCTATTGACATATTTTCGCAAAAAGTGTATAATCAACGCATAAATTCACGGAGGTCACGCTATGCCGTTATTCAAAAAGTGCAGGGATTTCCATTTAGTCAAAGACATCAAGGAGATGGGCATATACCCTTACTTCCACGAGCTCGAATCAAAGCAGGATATCGAAGTAATGATGGAAGGCAAGCGCCGTATTATGCTCGGTTCCAACAACTACCTCGGACTCACCGTACATCCCGAGGTCATAGAGGCGGGCGTAAAAGCACTTGAAAAATACGGCTCCGGATGCTCCGGTTCCCGCTTCCTGAACGGCACCCTCGATTTGCACAATCAGCTCGAACGCGCTCTCGCCGAGTTCATCGGCAAGGAGGAGTGCGTCACTTTCTCCACCGGGTTCCAGTCCAATCTCGGCATTATTTCCGCGATCGCCGGCAAGGGCGACTACATATTCAACGACCGCGAAAACCACGCCAGCATTTACGACGCCTGCAAGCTCAGCTACGCCGAGACGATCAGATACAAGCACAACGACATGGCGAGTCTCGAGAAGAAGCTCAGCGAAGTCCCGCTTGAAGCAGGAAAGCTGATCGTTACCGACGGCGTTTTCAGCATGAGCGGAGATATGTGCAAGCTCCCGGAGATCGTTGCGCTCGCCGAAAAATACAAGGCCCG
The DNA here is from genome assembly GCA_017453725.1 of Clostridia bacterium. Taxonomy (GTDB): domain Bacteria; phylum Bacillota; class Clostridia; order Oscillospirales; family RGIG8002; genus RGIG8002. Next base: position 47,624 of record JAFTEJ010000004.1, read on the forward strand.
CGTTATGGTCGACGACGCGCACGGACTCGGCGTTATCGGCGAAGGCGGCCGCGGCACGGCGAGCTACTTCGGACTTACGGACAAGGTCGATATTATTATGGGCACGTTCAGCAAATCGCTGGCGAGCCTCGGCGGATATATGGCGGCAAGCAGCGAGGTCTGCGAATTCGTAAGACACAGCTCCCGCCCCTTCATTTTCAGCGCGTCCATACCCCCGGCGTGCTGCGCGACAGCGATAAAGGCGCTTGAAATAATGAAGCGCGAGCCCGAACGCGTCAAGCGCCTCGGCGACCTCGCGGAGTATCTTCGCAACGGTATGAAGAAGCGCGGCCTTGCGATACGCGACGCGGACAACAAGCGCGTACCGATAGTCCCCTTCTACACCTATGAACAGATCCGCACGCTGACGATAGGCAAGATACTCTTCGACGAGGGCGTTTACGTCAACCCCGTTCTGCCGCCGGCGACAACTCCCACGGAGTGTCTGCTCCGCACCAGCCTTATGGCGACGCATAACGAGGAGATAATCGACGAAGCGCTCGATATTATAAAGAGAGTGGTCGAAGAAAATGAGTAACGTAAAGGTCGCCGCCGTCACCGGCGCTTCGAGCGGGATAGGCCTTTCCGCCGCGAAGATGTTCGCCGACCGCGGATACAATGTTTACTGCCTCAGCCGCACCGCTCCGAACGACGGGCGCGTTACGCACATACCGACCGACGTATCCGACGAAAACGCCGTTACCGCCGCTTTTGAACGCATAAAAAGCGAAGCGGGACGCCTCGACGTTCTCGTCAACAACGCGGGGTTCGGAATTTCCGGCGCTACCGAGCTGACCGATACCGCCGAAGCAAAGCGCCTTTTCGACGTCAACTTCTTCGGGCAGTTCATCTGCGCTAAACACGCCGCCCCCCTGCTGCGCGAAACGCGCGGCGCGATCGTCAACGTAAGCTCCGCGGCGGCGATATTCTCGATTCCATATCAGGCTTTCTATTCAGCCTCAAAATCCGCGATAAACTCCCTCACACTCGCGATGAGAAGCGAGCTCAAGCCCTTCGGCGTCCGAGTCAGCGCCGTTATGCCCGGCGACGTCCGCACCGGCTTCACCGCCGCGAGGATAAAGGACGACGGCGAAAAAACGCTCTATTCCGATACGGTCAAGGCTTCCGTCGCCGTTATGGAAAAGGACGAGATAAACGGTATGCCGCCGGAAAAGGTCGCGAGAATCATCGTGAAACTCGCCGAGAAGCGCGACCCGAAGCCCCTGACCGTCGCCGGCGGCAAATACAAGGTCTTCGCCCTGCTGAACAAGCTCCTGCCGACCGGGCTCGTCAATTCCATAGTCGGGTCGATGTATATAAAAAGCGAAAAGAAATAATATCGCCAAACGGAGACCGCCAAAGCCGCGGTCTCCGACTTACTATGCGAAAGAGGCAGCCGAATGTCGTTAACTATCCACAGTCCGACTTGTGAATACCGAATACACGCGCTCGGCGTCGGAACTCCGAACCCTGTCATGGGGTGGAAACTTTCCGGCGAAAACGGAGCGCGGCAGACCGCCTACCGCGTCGAGGTCTTTGACGAAGGCGGCAACGCCGTTTGGGATTCCGGCAAGGTCGCCTCCGACCGGCAGTTCGGAATCGAAATCAACCCCGAAACGCCGCTAAAACCGATGAGCGAATACAGATTCACAGTGACGGTGTGGGACGAAAACGGCGACCCGTCGCAGCCCGCCGAATCGCGCTTTGTGACAGGATTTTTCAAGTCGCACCAATGGCGCGGAGACTGGCTTCGCATCTGGCACTACGGCGGCGTTCACTTCTTCAGACGCGAATTCATGCTTGAGAACGTATCCGATATACGCTATGCTTACGCTTTCATCGGCGCTTTCGGCGACAAGGGCAACTCCTGCGTTCCGTTCCTCAACGGCGCGAGGATCGGCGACGCACCGCTTTTCCCCGGCGCTTCCGAATACTTCACCGCGCAGTACGTTTGCCGCGACGTAAAGCCCTTGCTCATGAACGGCGCGAACGCGGTCGGGCTTATGCTCGCGCGGACAGCCTCGATGATACTAAAAATCAAATACCACGACGGCTCCGAGCTCTTCATAGACTGCAAACGCGACGAATGGAAAGCAAAGTCCGGCGGCGGATACAGGCTCGGCTATGAGGATAGCATGCAGCACGGCAAATTCGAGGAGTTCGACGCACGCGAAGCGTTCCGCGGCTGGGCGGAGCCCGGCTTCGACGATACCCTCTGGGAACAGGCCGGCGAAGCGCGCCCGATAATCGACCTCGCTCCGCTGTTTCTGCGTCCGCAGCTTTGCGCGGCGAAGACTGGCGGTATTGCTCAGCCCGTTAAAGTATCCGCCGTCAGCGGCGGCTATATCGCCGATTTCGGCAATAATCTCGCAGGCTTCGCGGCGATTCGTATGAAAGGAAAAGCCGGAGAGACAGTCACGCTCCGCTACGCCGAAAAGCTCGACGAAAACGGCGCCCCCGTCTTCCCCGACCGGCGCGGCGCTTATAACAAATACACCTTCGCGACTGACGAAAGCGAAGAGTATTCGCCGCTCTTTATGTATACCGGATTCCGCTACGTAGGCGTGTCCGGCAACGCCGAGCTCGAATCGATAACGGCGTATCCGATACACAGCGACGTTATTAACTCCTCCGGCTTCGACTGCTCCGACGACGCGATCCGCGCAATATACAATACCGCGAGAAGAAGCTTTCTTTCAAACCTCGTCAACATCCCCACCGACTGCCCCGAGCGCGAACGCCGCGGCTGGACAGCCGACGCGTACGCGGTATGCGAAGCGGAATGTACGACCTTTGACGCTCACACATTCTACGCGCAATGGCTCGAAAGCATGCGAGACTGCCGGCGCGGGAACGGCTGGATACCGGTGGAGCTTCCGCTTTCCACCGACGACTGTATCGACGTAAACTGGCCGGCGGCGGCAGTATTTATTCCGTTCACGCTTTATCGGCAATACGGCGACCTGCGTCTCGTCAAAAGGCATATGCCTATGATGAAGGCGTGGCTGGCGCTGCTTGAGGAGCTATGCGACGAGAATTATGAGATAGCGGAATGCTATATGAGCTACAAGGATTGGATCGCGGCGGAACCCGCGAGCCCGCGCTTCCTTTCGGCGCTTTACTTTTTCAGATGCGCTCATCTGCTCGCCCGGCTTGCCGAAGCCGTCGGAGAAACAAACGACGCCGCGTACTGCTCCGCGCTCGCGCAAAGGATACGCGACGCGATAAACGCAAACCACCTCACCGTCCGCGGCGCGGAAGCGTATTACGATAACGGAAGCCAGAGCTCAAACGCGCACGCGCTATTCTTCGGCGTCTGCCCGGAGGAGCTGCGCCCGGCGGTCACCGCGCACCTCGTCAACGACATCGAGCAAAAGCAAACCTCCACCTGCGGCTTTATGGGCACGGCGTGCATACTCGAAGCGCTCTCGGAAAACGGCAGAAGCGACGTCGCCTACCGCCTGATAAAAAACCGCAGCCGGGGCGGCTGGCTCTACCTCATCGAGAACTGCGGCGCGACGACCTTCCCCGAGCATTTCAACGGCGGCGGCTCGCAAAACCACGCCTTCCTCGGAAGCGCGCCCGCGCTGTGGGTATATAAGCATCTTGTCGGGATCTCCCCGCTGCTGCCGGGTTACAAGCGCGTTCGCGTCGAGCCGTATATCCCCGATGATATTGAATGCGCCTCTGCGACGACGGATACCCTGTACGGCGAGATTTCGGCGGGCTGGAAAAAGGAAAACGGCGCGGTAAAGCTCTCGGTCACACTGCCGCCGAACGTTTCGGGAACAGTCGTTTTCGGCGGGCATTCTTACGAGATCGGCTCCGGAGCTCACAGCTTTTCGGCATAGTCGAACGGCAGATAAAACGACACAACAATACGCCCTTCCGCGGCATTGCGGAAGGGCGCATACTTTTAACGGATTATTTCGCTATTCTCTTTATGACCTCGCCCGCCATTATCAGGCCTGCGACCGACGGTACGAACGAAACGCTCGCGGGAGCGGGTCTGCCGCTTTCGCGCTTCTCGCCGTCCGCATCCGGAGCCTTCGGCTCCTCTTTCGAGTATACGACGGGCAGCGATTTTATGCCGCGCTTTTTCAGCTCATAGCGCATAACGCGGGCGAGCGGACAGACGGAGGTCTTGTAGATATCCGCGACCTCGAACCGCGTGGGGTCGAGCTTGTTTCCGGCGCCCATACAGCTTATGACCGGAACTCCGGCGGCGTTCGCGCGGCAGATAAGCTCGATTTTCGACGAGACGGTATCGATGCAGTCGAGAATGAAATCATAGCGGTCGAGCCGGAAGGAATCCGCGTTTTCGGCCGAGTAAAACGCGGTCACGGCCTCGATCTCCGCCTCGGCGGAAACGCGTTCGGCGCGTTCCTTCATAACCTCGGCTTTGCTTCTGCCTATCGTTCCGCGGTCGGCGACGAGCTGGCGGTTTACGTTTGATTCGGCGACGGCGTCGCCGTCAACGAAGGTGAGTCTGCCGACTCCCGCGCGGACGAGCGCCTCGGCGGCGAAGGAGCCTACCCCGCCGACGCCGAACACGGCGACGGAAGCGTTATTCAGCTTTTTCACCGCGTCGTCGCCGAGCAGCGAACGCGTCCTTATCTGCCAGTCGCTCATATTATCCCCGCCGCCTTTTTCATTATCCGCAGCGCGTCGCTGACGGTGATCGAGCCGTCGGAATCCATATCCGCGACGTCCGCCGCGTCACGCGTCGGCGCGAGCCCGACCGCGATACGCAGCGCGGCGAGCGCGTCGACGACCGTGACTTCGCAGTCGGCGTCTATATCTCCCTCGATGATTTCGTCATACTCGTGGAAACCGCCGAGAAGCTCAATCTCCCCTATCTGGAAGCTGCCGGAGCCCGACAGCTCAAGGCGGTAATGCTTATACTCAGCGGGCTCCGCTACCTTGAACGGACGAACGTACTGCGCCCACTGATAATCCACACCCTGCTCGCTGATAAGCTCCTTATAGCTTCCGCTTTCGCCGGTTTCGGAGCCGTACAGCTTTATGTTTACAGTCATATTCTGCGTTCTGCCGGAGGCGACCGTCAGCAACTCGACCTTCTTCGGCTCGGCAAAGGTGAAGTTTACGGTTCCGGTCCCGTTGACCGTCGCGCAGGACGAGGAATTATCGACGAAGAGATTTGAGCCGGAGGTGACGCCGCTGTACGTCTTGGCCGCCTCGCCGGTATAATCATCGGCGGTGTTCAGCTTTTCGCGTTTGCCGGTGACGGAAGCGAAGTCGCTGCCGACGCCCCAGCAGGATGGCTCGCTGCCCATAACGAAGGTTATCTCCTTCGCCTTCAGCAGGTCATCGTGCGAAATAAAGCAGTCGTAATACGGAACGCCGTCTATCTTCATAGACTGAATGTAAACGTTATCGGCGCTGTTGTTTTCCGCCGTGACGACGAGGTCGCCGGTCGGCAGGTGCAGCGTGTATTTCTCATAGAGCGGCGAGGTTATCGCGTACTCGCCGGAGCCCATGTTCAGCGGATAGAAGCCGAGCGCGGTCATAATGTACCACGCGGACATCTCGCCGTTGTCCTCGTCTCCGATATAGCCCTGCCCGAACCTGTTGCCGACGAATAAGCGCCCGAGCGCTTCGCGGGTAAGCTCCTGCGTTCTGTAAGGCTGATCGGCGTAGTTGAACATATAGAGAATGTGGTGCGACGGCTGATTGCTGTGCTGATACTGTCCCATACGCACCTCGCGGGCTTCATACATCTCGTGCTGCCAGTAATATGACCCGGGCTCCCATCTTGTGGAAGCGCAGAGAAGCTCCTCAAGCTTCGCCGCGAGCCCGTCCTTGCCGCCGTAAAGCCGCGCAAGCCCGTTGCCGTCCTGCGTTACGGAGAAGGCCGTGCCCCAGCCGTTCGTTTCGATATACCCCTGCGACCAGTCGTAAGGGTTGTACGTATCCGAGTTATAGGAAAACTCGCCGTATCTGTATTTGACAAAGAAATCGAGCTCGGAGCAGAAGTCGTTCATATAGTCTTTTGCGCGGTCCGAGTAATACTCGTATTCCGCGTCGAGCCCGAGCGACTTCGCGAGCTGAGCGATGCCGTAATCGTTTATCGCGCTCTCGAGATGCCAGCAGAGGTTGCCGTAATTGTCAACGCCGGCGAAGGGGTTGACGTTCACGTTCGGACGCCCGAAGTTGCCGGACGCGGGGGTCGAAGCGTTGCGGACGGCGGAAAGGAAGGCTCCTTCCCTGTCGAATTCGATGCCCTTGACGGCGGCGTCGCCGAAGATGACGTCAGAGCTCGTGCCCGCCATCGCGTTGACCGCGCCGGGATTCAGCCAGCGCCCCACCCATCCGGCGTCGTAATAGTGAGCGACGAGCCCGTCGAGCAGGTCACCGTCGAGCTCCGGAGTGAGCAGCGCGTAAGCCGCCCAGGCGGTACGGTATGTATCCCAGAAGCCGTTGGTGGTATATATGGGGCCGTCCTTTCGGACCGGATTATCAAACGCGCTGTGATAAAGGTCGATATGCGCGATCTGCGGCTCGTCGGCGGTGCCGACGTTCTCGCTCATATTCGTCGGGAAGACGTTGAGTCTGTAAAGGTTGGAGTATAGGGCGACGGTCTCCTCTTCGTTCATTCCCTCGGCTTCAACGACGCCGAGGATCTCGTTCCAGAGCTCCGCTCCTCTCTCTTTGATGTCCTCGAGCGTATCGGTATCGGCGATCTCGAGGCGCAGGTTTTTCTCCGCCTGCGCGGCGCTCAGATAGGACGTCGCAAGGCGCATAACGACCTCGGTCGTGCCCTCCGCAAAGGTCACGGCGCCGATGTCGCGCCCCGAAGCGGTGGTCACGACGCCGCTTGCCGGAGACTGATCGAAGCAGCCGTAAAGATACATACGCGGATAGTAGGTGTCAAGCTTCGTCGAGCCGTAATCGATGACGGCGGAAAAACTCCTGCCGCCGTCCGCCAGCGTAAGCGACCACGACGCCTCCATACCGTCCAGCCCGGTATAAGAGCAGACGGAATCGAGAAGCACGTTTACGTTCGCGGCGTCCGCCGGAAAGGTGAATCGCACTATTCCCGCGTGATCGGTCGGCGCGATCTCGACGCGCACTCCGCTCGCGGGAGTTCCCTCGTCAAGCACGACGGAATAGTAGTTCGCGTGGCAGATCTCGTTATCGCGGCTGAAGGCGCACTTTCTCGAAGCGCAGCTCAGCCCGCCCTTTGAGGGATTGTTCACCGAAGTATTCGGCATAAACATAAACGCGGCGTAATCGAACAGATGGAAGCTCGCCTGATGCGTTATCATAAAATGCTGTATCGGATACGCCGGATGGTATCTGTAAAGCTCCCTGTGGCCGTCATTGGTCGAAGGCGTCCAGAGATTGAAGGCGTGCGGAACGCAGACCGCGGGATATGTCAGTCCGCGGTTGGTCTGCGCGGCGCCGTCGTTGCTTCCGCGGCGCGGGTCGGTGTAGTCGACGAGACTTTCGCACACAAGCGAAGCGCGGTCGCATATCTTCACGTCGTCGATATAGGCGATGGGATTCTTACCGCCTTCGTTGGAGGGCTTGTCATAAACGACAACGAGCTTGTCTATCGTCTTGCCCGCCGCCCGGTCGCCGACGCGGGTCTCTATCATATTCCAGTTGCGCGTATAAAGCGCCTTCGTCTCGCCCTGAGCGCGCGCGGAAATGCCGTGTCTGTTCTGATCGACGGCGCCGAGGTCGCTCAGATACGTCCCGTCGGTAAAGAGCAGGTCGAGCGCGACGTACTGGCTCGTGTATTCATAGTCGTAGTTATCCTCCGGCTTCGCGTCGGGGATATTCTCAAAATCCGGGAAGATATTGTAGCTGAAATACGTGTTCTCGGTCACGGGGATCATAAGGTGATCGAAAACGTACGCGTTGGAGTATCCCCTGCCGGCGCCGTTATGCGCGCCGGTCACGCGCATGCAGTGAGTGCCGTTCCACGGCTCGTTGTTAACGCCGATGAAGGACTCGGCAGGCCCGCCTTCGACGATTTCCGCGAGCAGAGCGCCGGTGGAAAGCGTATTCGCGCCGGAGTTCTCGCGAAGCGTGAAGTCAGAAAACTGCAGCGTGCCGGAGGTCTCTTCTCCGGCTTTTTTCGTTATTACCATACGGTAATAGCCGTAGTAGCTCTCGTTTTCAAACGAATACTTCTTCGTCTGCGAGCGCTTCGTGAAGGTCTGCCCCTCGACCGTGTGAAGCACCGTCCATTCTTCGCCGTCGAAGGAGCCCTCGAGCTTCCAGTCCATAGGCGCGTTGGTGTTGTAGTTGTTGGTGGAGGTGACGGAATAAACGACGCCCTTCGCGGGCTCGCGCATTTTGTAGCTGATGACTATCGGGAAGGCGGCGTTCGTCATATAGCTTGTAGCGGAGTCGCCGTCCGTGAGGTTCTCCGGAACGCGGGTCGCCGGAGTCGGCGCGGGCGCGGAAACGCTCTCCACCATAAGCATCATCCAGTTGTTCGACACGGATGTGTAGACGTTTTCGGCACGCGCGCTGTCGTAGTAACCGCGCATCGGGATGCCGAAGTAGTTTTCGCCGTTCACGGCGCCCATATCGAATGAAGTGTAAAGCGCCGTATACTCGTTTATCTCCTCCGCGCCGCCCGCGGAAGCTGACGGAACGACCGACGGTATAAACGCAAACAGTCCGCCCGCGAGACAAACCGCAAGCAGAACGGCAAGCGCCTTTCTGAAAGTTTTCATATCGCACCTCTTTCTATGTAAATGAAAAACTATCCACAACTTTAATACTACTCTCAATTATACTTTACGGCAATATCGATGTCAAGTAAAATCACGGAGCCGCTACGGGCGACTCCGTGACAGTTTTATTTATCGGCATCCCTTCTGCTATCCTTAAAAATCGGCTCGTCTGAAGGCTTGTCGCCGTCCGACTCCTCGGCGATCCGCGCCTGCTCCTCTTCATACGGTCCGACGATATGCTTATAGACGACGGCGAAAGAGTTGTAGTTGATGAGATAGCCCCGGAATCCGACGACGATAAGCGGCGTTATGACGATCACTATACCTATCCCGACGCTGCTGCCTATCGTCGCGATGAAATAAAGCACGACGACGATCAGCAGACGGACAAGCACGACGAACAGGTTTCTCAGGAATCCGAGACAGGCAAGATAAAAGGCGTTTTTGAAAATCTTGACATAGCCGAAATCGAAGGACACAAGCTGCATATACGTATACATACGCATCATCGTGTATATCGCGGCGAAGGCAAAAACGACTCCGAAGCCCATAAGATAGAAGAAGCTCGGCTGCGCGAACACCCCTTCGTAGATTATCAGCCCGCCCATAATGCCGTACCAGCGCATCGCAATGAACGACAGCGCGTAGACGACGAGGTCGGCGATCCCGAGCGGAAGCGACTTCCAGAAATACTTCGTGAAAGTCTCGACGAAATCGCTCCAGAGGAAAACGCCCTTTTTGCGCACCATATTGCGTATGACGTAAACGAAAGCGCAGGTCGCCGCCGGCATCGTAACGACCGGTATAGAAAAGAGCAGCCACATCAACCCGAGCAGCGTCAGCTTCCAGAAGTTGGTCGTATAGACGTCGAAGAAGTTGAAAAGGCCTTTGTCCCGCAGGTCGTCCTTGGATACGCCTTTACCCTCGCGCGTCTGATCGTAGTATTTGCTTAAAAATCCCATTTGAACTTCCTTTCAGAATCGAATTCCCCGTCGCCGCTCACCCCATCGCCGGCATAAGTATCCTCACGCCGAGACAGTGAACGAACGCTCCGAGCGCGGCGGTCGACGACGAAATAAACAGCTTCACAAAGTATCCGCGCAGACGCCCGGAATTGACGCCGGAAACGTCTCCGGCGAAGAGAAAGCGCGTCAGCGAGCCGGATATGAGCACGGCGTCCATCGAAAGAACGCAGAGCGAAACGACGGTTATCGCCGCGTAAGGCGCGACCGCAACGACGCAGACGAGCGCGCCCTTGAGGTCGAACGCGGAATATATCCCCGTCATCATCACGCCGAAGCCGATCCCGCGGAACGCGGGGACAGCGTAGATCACCGGCGCCGCGGCGGCGGTAAAGCCGAGAGCGAATACTATCGCGACCGTCGTCATACAAAGCGCGAAGCATTCCAGAAAATAGCTCCCGAATTCAAACGTCTCCGCGCCGGAGAGTATCGCCGCGAGACGGGTCGCGCCGCCGAGAAAATCCGGCAGCTTCGCGAACCCGCTGATAAAGCAGCCGGCGACTATACCGGCAAGGAACAGGAAATATCCGTTTGTAAGATACCTCGCAAAGGGATTGTCTTTTGTGCTTTTGCGCTTCGCCACGCGCGGAGTGAAGATAATTTGCGGCAGTTTCCTTTTCATTGCTCGTCCCACCTTTTGTAAAAGGTATGTCGGGACGGGCGGGTATATTCTTATTTATTTCAGATCGAGCTCTTCCGCGCGGCGCGTGCAGGCTTCCATCCCATCGATCACGGCGTCGTGTACGCCGCGCTTATCGAAGACGTTGACGGCTTCGATCGTCGTGCCGCCCTTTGAGCAGACGCGGTCAATGAGCTCCTCCGGCGTTATGCCGGAATCGGTCAGCATTTTCGCGCTGCCCTCCAGCACCTTCGCGAAAAGGCGAAGGGCGGTTCCGCGCTCTATCCCCTGCTTTTCGGCGCCGTCGGCAACGGCTTTCGCAAGGTAATAAACGTAAGCCGGACTGCTGCCGTTGACGCTGATGACGGAATTCATCATATCCTCGCCGACCTCCTCGACTATCCCGGAGGAGGCGAAAAGCGTCTTGACAAACTCGAATTCCTCGACGCCGACAGGTTCGCTGCGGGAGATCGCGGTAGCGCCCAGCCCCATAAGCAGCGATGTGTTCGGCATCACGCGCACGACCTTTGCGTCGTAGCCGAGGAAGCGCTTGACGCTCGCCACGCTGACGCCGGCGGCGATGGAAACGTATACGGCGTTTTCGCTGCAGGCGCCGAGCTTTTCGAGCAGCGGCTTCATCACCTGCGGCTTGACGGCGAGGACGACGAAGTCGCTGTTTTCCGCGACGCCGATTTCGTCCGCGCGGACGAGCGCGCCGCGCTCGCCGAAGGCGCGCGCTTTCTGCGCGTCGATGTCGAATACGTTTATGAGCGCCGGGTCGTATCCGGTCTTGATTATTCCGCCGAACATAGCGGAAGCCATATTTCCGCAGCCGATAAAGCCTATGCGTTTCATATCATACCTCCGGATCAGAATTCAACGTGAGCGCCCGCTTCCGCCGCCTTCAGCAGCAGAGCGCATTCAAGGCGCTTTTTCTGCATAAAGCACGCCTGCTCGTTCGGCGAGTCTATGCCGCCGCCGTAGAAGACGTTACCCGCGGCGCATCCGCCGCTGCAGTTGTATTTTGCGAAGCAGCCGGCGCACTTGGGTTTCGACATTATGCTCGACTGCGCGAATATCCTGCGGATGTCGTCGCGGACAACGCCCTCGTCGAGCGAGCCTATTCTGTATTCCTCCATACCGACGAACTGGTGGCAGGGATAAATGCTTCCGTCGGGGGCGATCGCGGCGTATTCGTTGCCCGCGCCGCAGCCTTTCAGCCGCTTGACCGCGCAGGGCCCGCCGTCGAGGTCGACCATAAAGTGGAAGAAGTTGACTTTTTTGCCTTCGGCGCGGAGCTTAAGGATGATATTCGTCAGCCTCTCGTATTCCTCCGCTATGCGCGGCAGATCCTCGTCGCGAAGCGCGTAGCTTTTATCGGCCGGCGCGGTTACCGGCTCGATGGATATTTCATCGAAGCCGAGCCCGTATATGTGCTCGAAGTCGGCGGCGAAGTCGAGGTTTTCGCGCGTAAACGTACCGCGCAGATAGTAGCTCTTATCGGGGCCGCGCTTTTCAAGCAGCTTTTTGAACTTCGGCACTATGACGTCGTAGGAGCCGGAGCCGTCAACGCATTTGCGCATTCTGTCGTTGACAATGCGCCTTCCGTCGAGCGAAAGCACGACGTTGCTCATCTCCGCGTTTATGAAGTCGATGTTCTCATCGTTGAGCAGCAGACCGTTTGTGGTCAGTGTGAAGCGGAAGTTCTTCCCCCGCTCCTTTTCGACGCTTCTGGCGTACGCGACGGTCTCCCTGACGGTCTTCATAGCCATCGTTGGCTCGCCGCCGAAGAAGTCGATCTCGATATTCCTCATACCCTTTGAGGCGGCGGTTATGAAGTCTATCGACTTTCTGCCGGTCTCGGGCGACATTATGCCCCGGGCGCCGTGATAGTCGCCCTGCGAAGCGAAGCAGTAGCCGCAGCGCAGATTGCAGTCGTGCGCGACGTGCAGGCATACGGCCTTTATCGGCATAAGCGAGGAATACACCGGCGCGGGTATCTGCTCCGGCAAAGTGTAAAGCATATCGTCGGCGGCAAGCTCCGCCAGCTCCGCGACCGCCTCGCGCACGGCGGCTTCGCCGAAGGACGCGCCGAGCTTTTCCGCGGCTTCATCCGCCGTCGGAAGCCTGTCCGGATACGCGGAAAGCACGGCGTATGAAACGTCGTCCGGCAGATGCACCGCTCCGCTCTCAACGTCGAGCGCGATATTAAGTCCGTTTTGTCTGAAAGTGTGTACCAATTCTATCACCCATAAGGAAATACGGGCGGACAGCGCCGAAGGGCTTACGCTCCGTATGTAATAGCTTTATTGAATCAAACCGAAACGGGCACCGCCTTTGCGGCGATGCCCTCTCGCGCTCTTATTTCTTGTTCTCGCACTTCTGATTGCCGACCGTGCAGGACGTCTTGCAGGCGGACTGACAGGAGGTCTGGCATTCTCCGCATCCGCGGGTATCGCGATTCTTCTTGAGAGTGCCTTCGGCGATGGTTTTGATGTGTTTCATTTTTAAAATCTCCTTTATGTTAATATTCTTATCTGCGATTTACTCCGACGATCCCGCCGATAACGGCGAAAGCGACGGATATTCCGGCGCTGAGGGCCATCCGGTCCGCGCCGGGAACTGTCCTGCCGGCAATCAGTCCGGCAAGAAAAGCGACCGCGAATATCGCCGCGCCTGCCGCGGTTCCGAACTTCAGCCCCTTGCTTCCCGCGAGAACTCCGCTGACGAAGCCGCCCGCGAACGCGCCGAGCGCCGTCGCCGCGTAAGCGAACACGGTCGCCCAGACCGCCGGCAGCGAAAGCCAAAGCATAAGCCCCGCGAAAAGAAGCGTCAGCAGCGCGCTTGTCAGAAGTCCCGCCAAAACGCCTTTCAGCGTGATCTTCAATCCGGCGGCGGAAAACAGCCGCGCGGTATTACCGTCCATAGAACCCACCTCCGGAACATCTTATTCCGAAAGCGGACAAATTATGACGGAGCGCCGCTTATCAGATCAGTTGCTCTCGTGTACTACCTTCTCCTGGACGGCCCATCTCTTGACTCTGAACTTCGTCCTGTCGACGCCGGATTCGATAACGAAGCCGTCGTCCTTGACCTGGACTATTCTTCCGACGACGCCGCTGATGGTGACTACTTCGTCGCCGACGGTCAGCGTCTTGAGCATTTCTTTGGCTTTTTTCTCTTTCTTTCTCTGCGGCCTGATAAGGAACAGCCACATAAGCACGATAAAGAGTATCGGAACGAGAAGGGTCAGATAGCTGGTCCAGCCCGGCTGCTGAGCCTGAGCCTGCGAGCCCTGGGCGGCCTGCTGCTGCGCCGCGGTCCCGTAGCCGAAGCATCCGGAGAGCCCGAGCATAAGCATTCCGAGCGTTAACACAAGAATCAATACTTTTTTCATTGGTACCTCCAAATACGGATTTAGGCATTGAATACCATATCATAGTTATTATATAATCACGTCGTTCATTTTGCAAGTAATTTTTTCAATTTGACAAAAAAAATAAAGCCGCGCATTTCACGCTTTGCTATTGACATTCAGCGGAAGCTGTAATATACTATGTACCGTAAATCTTTGGGGCGGGGTGCGATTCCCCACCGGCGGTGAAAGTCCGCTAACTCCGGCGCTCCCGGAGCCGACACGGTGGAATTCCGTGACCGACGGTGTTGACCGCAGGCGGTCTTCAGTCCGGATGAGAAAGGATTTATTTCTCCGCAGAAGTTATGCCCCGGTTTACGCGGGCATTTCTTTATATGGAGGCACAATATGAACAAAAAGAGCCTGAAGCTTCAGACGGTAGCCGTGCTGGCGATGTTCGCCGCGATCTCGATAGTGCTTGTGTATCTGATACACATTCCGATATTCCCGTCCGCGCCGTATCTCGAATACGATCCCGCCGATATTATGATATTCATCTGTTCGCTAGCGATATCGCCGCTCTGGTCGCTCGTGCTGACCGCAGTCGTTTCGCTCGTGCAGGGACTTCTCATAAGCGGCTTCAACCTCGGCATAATAATGCACATAGCCGCGACCGGGACCGCCGCGTTCATCTGCGGCGGCATATACAGAAGGCGCCGCACGCTCGTTTCAGCCGTAATAGGACTCGCGGCCGCCGCGCTCGCCGCGACCGCCGTTATGGTGCCGATGAACATCATTTTCACGCCGATTTATACCGGGATGGCGCGTTCGATAGTCGTAACTCTGCTGCCCTTCCCAATCATACCGTTCAATCTTGTCAAATTCGGCATAAACGCCGTTATTACCGGTTTGCTTTTCAAGCCCATGATGCTTATACTCCGCAAAACCGGTGTAACAGACTGATATTTGAGGTGAAAACTTGGTAGACGCGATAAAGACGTTCTTTACAGATACGTTCCCGCCGCAGCTCGCGGTCTTCTTCTGCTCGATGATACCGATAATCGAGCTGCGCGGAGCGATACCGCTCGGATGCCTGCTCGGACTGCCCTTCTGGCAGTCTTTCGGCATCGCCGTTATCGGGAACCTCATCCCCGCGCCGTTCATTCTGCTTTTCATTCACAAAATCATCGGCTGGCTGAAGCGCTTCAGGCTCACGCGCAAAATGGCGCTCTGGGCGGAACGCCGCGCAGAGGTCAAATCCGAAAAACGCGAGAATCTGTCCTTCCTCGGGCTGACGCTCTTCGTCGCAATTCCGCTGCCCGGGACCGGCGCGTGGACCGGCTCACTCGTCGCCAACTTCCTCGGCATACGCTTCAAAAAGGCGTTTCTCGCCGTGATCGTCGGAGTTCTCGTCGCCGGAGTCGTCGTGACCTGCATTTCTTACGGGATAGCCGGTATTTTTTGACTTGACATCGGGCGCAATATGTTGTAATATATTTTTATGGATACCACAATATATCTATTTCAACATACAGGAGGTATAATTATGAGCAGATATCTGTTTACCAGCGAATCGGTTACCGAGGGGCATCCCGATAAGGTCTGCGACCGCATATCGGACTCCGTCCTCGACGCGATAATCGCGAACGACCCCAACGCGCGCGTCGCCTGTGAAACCACCGCCACCACCGGCGTCGTCAGCGTTATGGGCGAAATAACCACCACTTCCTACGCCGACATCCCCGGCATCGTCAGAAAGGCGCTCCGCGATATAGGCTACACCAGCGCGTGCGGCTTCGACGCGGACACCTGCGCGGTCGTCACATCCATAGACGAGCAGTCTCCGGATATAGCCATGGGCGTCGATAAGTCCCTCGAGGATAAGTCCGACAGCGAAAACATCGGCGGCGGCGCCGGCGATCAAGGCATTATGTTCGGCTACGCCTGCGACGAAACGCCCGAGCTTATGCCGCTCGCCATTTCCCTTGCCCACAAGCTCGCCAAGCGCCTTACCGCCGCGAGAAAGAGCGGCGTTCTGCCCTACCTTTTCCCCGACGGAAAGACTCAGGTCACGGTCGAATATGTCGACGGCAAGCCGACCAGAATCGACACCGTCGTCGTTTCTTCGCAGCACACGGCGGACGTCTCGCTCGACACGCTCCGCCGGGGCATTATCGAGAACGTAATCCGCCCGACTATCCCCGCGGATCTCATCGACGATAACACCCGTATCTTCATCAATCCGACCGGACGCTTCGTCGTGGGCGGACCCGTCGGAGACTCGGGACTTACCGGCAGAAAGATCATCGTCGATACCTACGGCGGCTACGCCAGACACGGCGGCGGCGCCTTCTCCGGAAAGGATCCGACGATGGTCGACCGCAGCGCCTCCTACGCAGCCCGCTACGCCGCGAAGAACGTCGTCAAAGCGGGGCTCGCCTCCAAGTGCGAGATCGAGCTCGCCTACGCCATCGGCGTCGCGCGTCCGGTCTCCGTCTTCGTCGACACCTTCGGCACCGGAACGATACCGGACGAGAAGATCTCCGAGATCATCTGCAAGGTATTCGACTTCACTCCGGACGGCATAATAAAGATGCTCGACCTGCGCAAGCCCATTTACGCGCAGCTCGCCGCCTACGGCCACATGGGCCGCGAGGACCTCGGCGTGCGCTGGGAGGACACCGACAAGGTCGACGAGCTTCTTGCTCTCGCCAAGTGATACCATACACACGAACGACCGGTACCGAGTATAATATTACCGAGGTGATATTATGCCGGCGCCGGTCTTGTTGTATATGCTCGTCTTCTTTGCCGCTTTCGGATTCTTCGAATTTATTTCCGTTATTCTTTGCATTTTGAGGTTGAGAAGCGGCGCGGAATATGATAGAATAGTACTCAAACAACGACCGGAGATAACAACAGATGGAAACGGAGACCCTGAAAGGCACCGTCAACTCGGTGATATACGTCAACGAGCTGAACAGGCACACGATACTGAAGCTGCTGACCGACAGCGGTGAGATCACCGTCGCCGGCACGTTTGCGGACGTCAACCCCGGAGAGACGCTGACTCTCAAGGGCGGTTTTTCCGTACACCCGAAATACGGCAGGCAGTTCAGCGCCGTTTCCTACGAAAAGGAGCTTCCGGACAACGCAGACGTTATTATGAAGTACCTCGCCTCCGGCGTCATCAAGGGCATCGGACCCGTTACGGCAAAGGCGATCGTCGAAAAGTTCGGCGACGAGACGCTCGATATTATCGAAAACCACCCGGACAAGCTCGCGACAGTGCGCGGGGTTACAAAGGCGAAGGCAAATCAGTTCTCGTTCGAGTTCGCAAAGCAGAATTCCGCAAGGAAAACGATTATTTCGCTCATCGACCTCGGCATAGACGCGCACAGCGCGATAAAGATTTTTGACGCCTTCGGCGAAAGCGCCGTTGAAAACGTCAGGAGGAATCCCTACGCGATATACGAAGCGGTGCGCGGCTTCGATTTTCCCGCCTGCGACGCGCTCGCCGCGAGGCTCGGCTTCAGCGGCGATTTCCCGCGCCGGGTCGAAGCGGGACTGCGCTATATGCTGCGGTATAATCTCCAGAACGGACACACCTATCTGCCGCGTAGACAATTGACAGAACTGACGGCTACAATGCTCTCCGTTGAGCCGTACGTCGTTGACGAAGCGCTCGTCAACTCCGTCGACAAGGCTTATCTCACCGCCTTCGGCGACGCGGGCGCGGAAAAGATATTCCTGCCCCGCTATTTCAACGCCGAGAACGCCTGCGCCGAGCTGCTTTACGCGCTCAACTCCCGCAAAAAGGCTCCGCTGAAATACAAGGACGTTATTCCGAAAATCGAAAAGGAAAACAGCATTACATATTCCGAAAAGCAGACCGAGGCCATTATCGCCGCCGCCGAAAACGGCATATTCGTGCTGACAGGCGGTCCGGGGACCGGCAAAACGACCACCCTGCGCGGCATAATCTCGCTTTTCGAGCGCAACGGACTGAAGATACTGCTCGCCGCCCCAACCGGCAGAGCGGCTATGCGTATGACCGCGCTGACCGGAAAGGAAGCCAAAACCATCCACCGTCTGCTCGAGGTCGTACCGAATG
Organism: Clostridia bacterium; assembly: GCA_017453725.1. Lineage (GTDB taxonomy): Bacteria > Bacillota > Clostridia > Oscillospirales > RGIG8002 > RGIG8002. The sequence goes on from JAFTEJ010000004.1 coordinate 65,487, forward strand.
ATGACGACGACGTCCCCGTCTTCAACCGCGACGAAGGATACCCCCTCGAATGCGACGCGCTCATAATAGACGAGCTCTCGATGGTCGACGTTATCGTGTTCGAAGCGCTGCTCAGAGCGGTCAAGCCGGGCTGCCGCCTCGTGCTTGTCGGCGACTACAACCAGCTCCCCTCCGTAGGCGCCGGGAACATACTCGAGGACATAATCAAAAGCGAAACGATCCACTTCGTAAACCTCGACGTTATATTCAGACAGTCCGAAGACAGCCTGATTGTCACCAACGCCCACAAGATTGTCAACGGCGAGCTTCCGCTCCTCAACGATACCGCTCACGACTTCTTTTTCCTGCGCGGGAGCGATACCGCCTCCATCGCGGACACCGTCGTCGACCTCTGCGCGAACCGCCTGCCGAAGGCTTACGGCGCGGATCCCGTTAAAGATATTCAGATCATATCCCCCACCCGCATCGGAGAGAGCGGGACAACCGCGTTGAATTCGCGTCTGCAGGCGGTGCTCAACCCCAAATCCGCCGGCAAGGGCGAACGCGCTTACGGCTCGACTGTGTTCCGCGTCGGCGACAAGGTGATGCAGACGAAGAACAACTACGACATAGTCTATAAGCTCGCGGACGGCTCCGTAGGCGCCGGAATATACAACGGCGACATCGGAATAATAACCTCCATCGGCAAGGAGCCGTTCATCGCCATAGACTTTGACGGCAGACTCGCGCAGTATTCTTTCGACTGGCTGGGACAGCTCGAGCACGCATACGCGATAACGGCGCACAAAAGTCAGGGCAGCGAATACGCCTACGTCATCTTCCCCACCGCCGCGCCGAAGAAGCTGCAGTACCGCAACCTTTTCTACACCGCCGTCACGCGCGCTAAGGATATGTGCGTCGTCGTCGGCTCACGCGAGGACGTTGAGTATATGACGAAAAACAAAAGGGAACGCCTCCGCTACACCGCGCTGGCGCAGTTCCTGCGGCTTGAAGCGCTTTAAGCGAGGCGGACGCTATGGAACGCAGGATAACCTTTCTGAAAGCGCTCGGCTATATGATCTACCCGAACCGCTGCGCCTTCTGCGACGAGCTGATCCCCATGGCGCGGACGGTCTGCGAGCGCTGCGAGGAAAAGCTGCCGCGCGTTACGGGCAAGCTCTGCCGCAAGTGCGGCTGCGAGCGCAAATACTGCAAATGCGGCAAGGCGTTTGAATTCGACCGCACAATCGCTCCCTTCTACTACGGCGAGCCGTATAACCGCGGATTGCTGAAATTCAAGAAAAACCGCGAGAAATGGCGGGCGGAGGTTTTCGCCGCCTATATGGCAGAAACGGCGTTCGACGCGTTCGCGGGCGAACAGATCGACTTCGCGGTCCGCGTACCCGACCACAGCTCACGCATTAACGACAACGTGCGCGGTCCGCGCATCGGCGCCGGAAAGTCTCCGAACGGAACGCTCGCCGCCGCGGTCTGCGCCGAATACGGGCTCGAGCTGAAGGAAGGACTTCTGCGCTATCACACCGCGGATTCGCGCAGTCAGCGCTCCCGCAATCTGAACGAGCGCCACGCCAACGTCTTCGGTATGCTCGACGTCGAAGACGACGGCGGCGAGCTTTTCGGCAGAAACGTTCTGCTCATCGACGACGTCTGCACCACCGGAGCGACCCTGAGCGAATGCGCGAAAATGCTCAAGCTCCACGGCGCGAACGCGGTTTTCTGCGTTACGCTTTTCACGACAAAGCAGGAGAAAAGAAAAAAACAGAGCGAATGAGAATAAAAAAACGGCGTTCCTATTGCAACAATCGGATATATCGGTTATAATTATTTGTTGCTTGCATAAATCGTCAGCCGCACCCGCGGCGGAAGGAGAAGAATATGGCATTCGGCACAGACGTCGGTATAGACCTCGGCACCGCGACCGTCCTTATTTACGTCAAGGGCAAGGGCATAGTGCTCAACGAGCCGTCCGTCGTGGCGGTCGACAAGGTCAATAAGATAATCAAAAAGGTCGGAATCGAGGCTCAGCAGATGCTCGGCAGGGCCCCCGGCACGATCGAACCCGTCCGCCCGCTGAAGGACGGAGTCATTTCCGACTACGACCTTACGGAAAAGATGATCAAATACTTCCTCCGCAAGGTACTCGGCAACACGAGCTTCTGGCCGAGGATAATGGTCTGCGTTCCCTCCTCCATCACGGAGGTCGAGATACTTGCCGTAAGGAACGCCGTCAAAAAGGCGGGCGCAAGGCACGTTTACATAATCGAAGAGCCCGTCGCCGCCGCCATCGGCGCCGGCATCGATATTATCAAGCCCTGCGGAAATATGGTCGTCGACATCGGCGGCGGCACGACCGACATCGCCGTTATTTCGCTCGGCGGCGTCGCGAACAAGACATCGATAAAAATCGCGGGCGACCGCTTCGACGAAGCGCTCATCAAGTATATCCGCCGCAAATTCAACGTGCTTATCGGCGACCGCACCGCGCAGGATACCAAGGAGGCTATCGGCTGCGTTTATATGCCCACGGACGTCATCTCCATCCCCGTCAAGGGGCGCTGCCTGATGACCGGGCTGCCCAAGACGATAGACGTCAACTCCGAGGATATGCTCGCGGCGTTTGAAGAGCCCGCGAACGCCATATCCGACGCCGTCTGCCGCGTGCTTGAAGGCACGGAGCCCGAGCTCGTCGCGGACATCTCGCGCAACAAGATACACCTCACCGGCGGCGGCTCGCTCGTCAAGGGACTCGCAGAACTGCTCACCGAACGCACAGGCATACAGACCGTCGTCGCGGAGGACGCCGTTTCCTGCGTCGTCAGAGGCACCGGCATCGCGCTTGAAAACGAAAAGCTCTTCGCCGCCATATCCCACAACGCTCTGATGAGCGACTGATAACAGAAAGATACAGAAAGAAGTCCACGGATGAAAATAATAGATTTCCACTGCCACGCGTTCCCGGAAAACATAGTAACCAAAGCCGTCAACGCCATCGGCGATTACTACGGCATTCCGATGCAGGAGGACGGCAAGCTGCCGACCATGCAGTCGTTCCTTGACGGCGATCCGGAGCGCAAGGTCGTTCTGCTCGCGACGGCGACAGTGCCGCGCCAGGTGCATTCCATAAACACGTGGCTCTCCGGCATCATAAACGAGCGCGTTTTCGGCTACGCCTCCATACACCCCGGCTACGAGGACTGCGCGGGCGAGATCGACCGCGTTATCTCGCTCGGCTGCAAGGGCCTGAAGATACACCCGGAGTTTCAAAACTTCGCGATAGACGACCCGGAAGCGTATAAGATCTACGAAGCCGCCGAGGGACGGCTGCCGATACTCTTCCATATGGGCGACGAGGTATCGGATTTCTCCTCCCCCGCCCGACTAAAAAAAATCATCGGCGATTTCCCGAAGCTGACCGTCATCGGAGCGCACTTTGGCGGCTACCGCGAATGGGACGAGTCGCTGGAGCTCCTCTGCGGAACGAATATCTATATGGATACTTCGAGCTCGCTGTCATACATCACACCGGAGTTCGCCGTTGATTTCATACGCGCGCACGGCGTCGAAAAGTTCCTTTTCGGCACGGATTTCCCGATGTGGAGCTTTGCCCCGGAGTTCGAGAGATTCAACCGCCTCGACCTTACGGACGGCGAGCGCGATATGATACTCCACCGCAACGCGGAACGCCTGCTCGGCATTGATTAAAAATAAATAGCAAAAGCCGAAAAAATAGATTGACAAACCGCCGACACATCAGTATAATAATATGCGTTGCCCCTTCGGGGGCGCGATACTCGGAGAAGTCGCCTAGTCCGGCCGAGGGCGCACGATTGGAAATCGTGTAGGTGTCAAAAGCATCTCGCGGGTTCGAATACCTCCTTCTCCGCCAATCGAGCCGCCAATATGGCGGCTCTTTTTTTGGCGGAGTAGGAGGGATTCGAAACGAGCTCTGATTCGCGGATGCCGAAGACGGAACGCGAATCAGCAGCAACAGCCCGGTGGGCTGTTGCGCAAGCGAGAGGAGAACCAATCATTCGCTGACACGAGGCGTGGAGAGCAAATGCCTCCCAAAGCCAAAAAAGCCGCCCTTACGGGCGGTTTTTTGTTGCGGAGAAGAGAGGGATTCGAAACGAGCTCTGATTCGCGGATGCCGAAGGCGGAACGCGAATCAGCAGCAACAGCCCGGTGGAGCTAAGGTGCAGAAAGAGCTGCCCGGATATGCGGCAAACGAGCGAATTTTCAGATGATTTGCGGAGCGGAGGACGACGGCGGGCTCGCGCCCGCCGAGGACGACAAACCGCAAAGAAATGAAAAGGCGCCGTTTGACGTGTGTTTGGACGGCTCTTTCTGCACCTCTGCAAGCGAGAGGAGAACCAATCATTCGCTGACACGAGGCGTGGAGAGCAAATGTCTCCC
>JAFTEJ010000032.1 GCA_017453725.1 Clostridia bacterium
CTTTGTACCTCACCTATTTTGAGGGCATGAGCCACGAGGAGACGGCGAAGGCGATGAAGAAGAGCCGCAAGCAGACCGAGAATACCATTTTCCGTGCAAGGCGCGCGCTGCGCGCGCTGCTTGAAAAGGAGGGCTTCACAGATGAAAACATATGAAGAAATGACAGGCGAGGTCTTGGAAAAAGTCAAACGCGAAAAGAAGAGAAGACGCGGGATAGCCGCGCGGATAGCTTCGCTTTCGCTTGCGCTGGTTATCGGCTTAGGCGCGGTAGCCGCGTTCAAGCTGACCGGCGGCGACGCGGTCAAGGCGCCCACCGTCGATCCCGCCGTCACGGAGTCCGCCGGACTTTCGGTCGGGCGGGACTACGGCGATATTTTCAGCCATATCAAAGAAAACGGGCGCGACTACGACTTCAGCATAAGCGGCGCACAGGTGGACGGCGCGGTCTCGAACGACTCGTTCGGAGGCGTAAAGGAAGCCCCCACTGAGCCGGAAAGCTCCGGGGGCGAAGTGATAGAAAAGCCGAGCGGACATTCCGAAACCAACGTCCAGGTCGACGGGATAGACGAGGCGGACCTTGTAAAGACGGACGGCGAATACCTCTACGCGGTCGGACACGGCGCGGTGACCGTTATCTCCGCAAAGGACGGCGTAATGGAGAAGGCGTCAAGCTTTGACTACGTCGACGAAAACGGATACGTCGTCGGGTCCGGCGGGGTCCTGCGTACCTACGGGACGCCGGAAATTTACCTTGCCGGCGACAGGCTGGTCATAGTCATCCGCGCGTACGAGAGCGCAAAGGGCGAAGATCAGCCTAACGATATCCATATCGACGGCGGTATTTACGTCGGCAGACCGTACCGCTATTTCAACCACGACAGCTATTTTACGGCGATATACGATATCGCGGACAAGGCGGAGCCGCGGCTCGTCGGCACCGCTTCGATCAGCGGCAGCGGCATTTCCAGCCGCTTAAAGGACGGAAAGCTGTATATCTCCGCTTCCGACTGGTACTACAACTCCGACGCGGACATCCCGGAGACCTTTATCCCGTCGATATGCGCAAACGGCGATTCCGCGCTTGTCGAGCCGGGCTGTATAGTGTACGGCGAGGGCGAGAACGACTGCAAATACCTCAATTTAGCCGAGATCGACGTTCAGAGCGCGGCCGTTACCTCCAACCTTTCGCTTCTCGGATACACCGGGGATCTGATGTACCAGAGCGAGGAGAACATATACGTTTCAAGGACGGAGTACGATTCGAGCAGCGTCGAAACGCAGGAGGACGGCTTCAACGTCACCACCTTCAGCGACCGCAGTTACACCGAGATCTTAAAGATATCGACGGCGGGCGGGCTTTCGCTTGTCGGGTCGGTAAAGGTAGACGGACACCTGCTCAACAGCCTTTCTATGGACGAGTACGACGGATATCTGCGGGTCGTCTGCAGCGTGAGAAACTACGAGTCGGTCGACAAATGGCGCGAAGTCGGTGAAAACGACAAGGAAGTGTACGAAAAGTACCCCTTGTACGACTGGGACAACTTTGAAGGCGACGAGTGGCCTAACTACTATTACGAGCCGGTATACGACGACAACGGCAACGAGACCGGTACCATGCGCCTCTA
>JAFTEJ010000005.1 GCA_017453725.1 Clostridia bacterium
CACGTCTTCTACCTCGCCTCCGATATGCAGCTCTGTGCGATGTACGTCGTGACCTACGGCGGCGCGGACGTCGCCAAGCGCCGCCTGCGCCGCGCTGAGGACGCGGGACTCACGCGGCTGATAGCGACGAAGGACACCAACGTTACCAAAGAGATACTTTCCAACCGTATGAAGCTCAGCAACGCGACTGTAAAGGTCGTCAGCGCCCGCGCGCTCGACCGCCTGGAGCGCAAGTACAGGAAGGCGAAGAGCCTTCCCGCCGGCGTCGTCGTCGGCGACGACTGCTGCGCCCTGCCGGAAGCGGCTGTCTGCGCTTCGAAGCTCAAGAGCAGCGTGGCGTTCAATATCGCGGCGCTTATCGCTTCGGCGGTGATAGGGCTGATCTTCGTGGCGGTCTTCTCCTTCGCGTCGACGCCGTCGGCGATCGAATCCTGGAAGATACTCATCTACGCGCTCTTCTGGACGCTGCCCGTACTGGTGCTGTCGTCCTCACATAAATAAAGGAGTTACCCGTATGACAGAAAAAGCAGTTGAACATTTCAGAAAGCTCATCGAAGAACAGCTTGCCCGCGTCGAGCGTATGAAGTCGGACTCCGGCTTCGTGGACTACGCCGCGCTGGATAAGCTCGTCATAGGCGTCTGCGGAGGCGACGGCATCGGGCCCGTCATCTCCCGCGAGGCCGCCCGTGTGCTCGAATACCTGCTCGCCGACGAAGTCGCCGCGGGCAAGGTCGAGTTCCGCTACATAGAAGGGCTGACCATCGAGAACCGCATCGCCTGCGGCAAGCCGATACCGGACGACGTTATGGCGCGGCTGAAGGAGTGCCACGTTATCCTGAAGGGTCCGACCACGACCCCGCAGGCGGGGGACGGTATGCCAAACATCGAGAGCGCGAACGTCGCCATGCGCAAGGCGCTCGATCTCTTCGCGAACGTCCGCCCGGTCAAGATCCCGGAGCAGGGCGTCGACTGGACCTTCTTCCGCGAGAACACCGAGGGCTCCTACGTCCTCGGCTCGAAGGGCGTCAACGTCAGCGAAGACCTCGCCTTCGACTTCACCGTCACGACGAAGCAGGGGAGCACGCGCATAGCGCGGCTCGCCTACGAGTTCGCGCGCGCCAACGGCAAGCCACGCGTTTCGCTCATACAGAAAGCGAACGTCATCAAGACGACGGACGGCAACTTCCTGCGCGACTGCCGCGCCGTCGCGGCGGAGTACCCCGAGATAATCACCGACGAGTGGTATATCGACATCACCACCGCGAAGCTGCTTGACGAGAAGCGCCGCCGCGACTTCTCCGTCTTCGTGCTGCCGAACCTCTACGGCGACATCGTCACCGACGAGGCGGCGGAGCTTCAGGGCGGCGTCGGCACCGCCGGCTCCGCGAATATCGGCACGCGCTACGCGATGTTCGAGGCGATCCACGGCTCCGCGCCGCGTATGGTCGCCGAGGGGCGCGATATCTACGCCGACCCCTGTTCGATGCTCCGCGCCGCCGTGATGCTGCTCAACCACGTCGGCAGGAACGGCAAAGCCGCGCTGCTCGAGCGCGCGCTTGATATCTGTATGATAGAAGAAAAACGCCTGACCATAACCGGCCGCAGCGACGGCGCGACCTGCTCCGCCTTCGGCGACTACGTTATGGAAACGGTGGAGAAATTAAAGTAGAGCGCTCGTATCGGCTCCCCTTTGCAAGGGGAGCTGTCGTAGCCGGAACGGCGATGACTGAGGGGTTGTCGGCTTCCGGAAAGCCGTCTGAGTAATTTTCACAACCCCTCCGTCATTTTTGCAAGCAAAAATGCCACCTCCCCTTGCACAGGGAGGCATACCAACGCCACACAAGGAGGACCCCCATGTCAGTCTACACCAACATCGCCCTGCAGCTCTGGAGCTGCCACGAAGACGCCGAAAACGACCTCGAAGGAACCCTGCGCCGCCTCGCGGAAACGGGGATCAACGGCTTCGAGCACTTCAAGGTACCGGATATGAGCCGCGAGGACTACGCCGCGCTCATCAAGCGCTACGGGATGAGCGTTCCGTCCATCCACCTCGGCTACGAGCTGCTGCTCGAGCGCTGGGAGGAATACTGCGACTACCTGCTCCCGCTGGGGCTCAAGCGCATCGTTATGCCCGGCTGGCACCCGCAGGACGACGAGCAGTACTACCGCTTCGTCGAGGGCTTCGACGCGCTCGGCAGAAAGATACGCGCCGCGGGAGCGGACCTGCTCTATCACAACCACATCGTCGAGTTTACCGACTGCAAAAAGGACGGCAAGGCCTACTGGTTCCGTATGGCGGAGGACTGCCCGGAGATCGCCTTCCAGCTCGACTGCTACTGGGCGACGCTCGGCGGCTGCGACGTTATGGAGATGCTGGAGAAATACCCCGACCGCATCCGCAGCCTGCACATAAAGAACGGCAAGGGCGACCACCCCTCCTGCGACGTCGACAAGGGCGTCATCGATTTCGAGCCCGTCCTCGCCCGCGCCGAGCAGCTCGGTATGGACTGGACGGTGCTGGAGTTCGAGGCGGAGCCGAAGGATACCTACGGCTTCTGCGAAAACGCCGTCGGTTACATCAGAGGACTCAAGAAATAATACTGTTGGTATAATTTTCGGGGCGAAAGCCCCGTTTCACACAAAATAATCAACTCGGAGGAAAACAATGGGAAAGGTAATGCTCAAAAAATACGAAGGCAACCCGATAATCACGCCGAAGGATATGCCCTTCAAGTGCGAGACCGTCTATAACTCCGGCGCCGCGAAGCTGGGGGACGAATACATACTCCTGCTCCGCTGCGGCAGGACGGACGGCCGCTCGGTCTTCGGACTGGCGCGGTCGAAGGACGGCTACAACTTCGAGATACACCCCGAGCCGGTCTTCCAAAAGGCGGAGAGCGGCATATTCAAGAACCCCGAGAACAAGGGCGTCGAAGACCCTCGCGTCACGCAGATAGGGGATACCTACTACATCTTCTACTCCTGCTTCGCGACCTACGGCTTCCAGATAGGTCTCGCGAAGACGAAGGACTTTATCCACATCGAGCGCATGGGACTGACCACGGCGATAGACTACCGCAACTGCGTGCTCTTCCCGGAGAAGATAAACGGGGAATACGTCCGCTTCGAGCGCCCGAACTTCGCGAACGCGGGCAACAGCGGCATCTTCATCAGCTATTCGCCCGACCTCATCCACTGGGGCAACCAGCAGTTCATAATGACGACCGACCCCTACGACATCTGGCAGGATAACAAGATAGGCCCCGGCGCGCCTCCGATAAAGACGCCCCGCGGCTGGCTGAACATCTATCACGCGACGACGAACACGATGGCGGGGCAGATATACCGCCTCGGCTGCGCGGTGCACGACCTGAACGACCCGCGCAAGGTCATCGGCAGGATGCACGACTTCATCCTCGCGCCGGAAGCGCCCTACGAGCGCAGCGGCTACGTCGCGAACGTCGTCTTCACCTGCGGCGCGGTCGCGGACGACGACGGCACCCTGAAGGTCTACTACGGCGGCGCGGATACCGTTATGTGCGTTGCCGAGGGCAATATCGAGGAGCTGGTCGACGCCGCCCTCGCCGACGGCCCCGACACGACGGTGAAGGTAGAGTTTTAAGCGGGCGCCGCCCGCTTCTCCTCGCCGGGGGCGCAATTAGCCTTCCCTAGGGGAGAAGGCGGCGCGAAGCGCCGGATGAGGCGTCATTCCGAGCGCAAGCGAGGAATCCCCCGCCATAAGCAGGGGAATTACAGAAAAACACAAAGGGTACAGTGAACTTAATGAAGCACGTATTCATCATCAACCCCAACACGGTAAAAAAAGCGCGGGCGAAGCTTGTCTCCGGCGTTGAAGCCGCCTGCGGCAAGGCGGGCGTCGATTGGGAGATATACTACACCGACGCGCCCCGCGCCGCCGAAAAGCGCGTCCGCGAGCTCGCGGAAACGGGAGCGCCGCTGCGCTTCTACGCCTGCGGCGGCGACGGCACGATAGCGGAAGCGGCGAACGGCGCGTTCGGCTTCCCGAACGCCGAGATCGCGGCGATCCCCGGCGGCACGGGCAACGACTTCGTGCGCAACTTTGCGCCGGCGGAGGCGTTCTCCGACGTAACCCGCCAGATAAACGGCAGAGCGGCGGCCTTCGATCTCATCAAGGCGAACGACCGCTTCGCCGTCAACACGATAAACATAGGCTTCGACTGCGCGGTGGTCGACCTCGTCGAACGCCGTCGCGGCTTCCCGCTGATGAACGGGGCGAACGCCTACACGATAGCCGCCTTCGTGAAGATGATCCCGATGCCGAAGTGCGAGCTGAAGCTCGAGTGGGACGGCAGGAGCGAGCAAAACCGCCTGACGCTCTGCTCTATAGCGAACGGACGCTACTGCGGCGGCGGCTTCAAATCGAACCCGACCGCGCTGCTCAACGACGGATTCGTCGATGTTTTCCGCGCTCACGCAAAGGTCGGGCGCCTCGGGTTCCTGCGGCTCGTCGGCGACTACCGCAAGGGCACCCACCTCGATAATCCGAAGATGGCGGACCGCCTCGACTGTTTCAAAACGAAAGAAATGACGATAAGCGCCGACAGTCCCTTTATGTATTGCTCCGACGGCGAGGTTATGACCGCGGGCGAGCTGAAGATCTCTGTTGTTCCCGAGGCGCTGCGATTCGTCATCCCCGAAGGCGCCGAGCTGACGAGCGTGTGACGCGACGGCGAAAGCCTTCCCCTTGAGGGGACGGTGGCGCGAAGCGCCGGATGAGGTGTCAGCGACGCCCGCAATGAATTGGCTTCGCCGCGCTCGGCATGAATTGGCTTCGCCATGAATTGACGCCTCCGGCGTCATGAATTGCAAGCTGTGCTTGCATGAAGGAGCAAATCGGCTTTGCTGATTTGAATAAATATCTCTCCCTCAGTCATCGCCGCAAGCGGCGCTGACAGCTCCCTCCTCAGAGGGAGCCAAGGTCGGACGCGAAGCGGACGGCACGCAGGCGGCGGGCGAAGCCCGCTTTCAAGTTACCGCACAGCGGCGCAACGATACGTTCCGGCGGGCGATCAAGATCGCCCCTACGGTGTGTGCGTACGGCGACGCTTGGTAAAAAACGCTTTGTTCTGCTTTAGGATGTGTTTCGGCTGCGACGATGCGCTTCGCAGAGGTCGTAGGGGCGATTTTAATCGCCCGCGCATTGACGCGGAGCCTTGCGTTTCTTTCATCCTGAGGGCGAAGCCCGAAGGATCCCCCAAGTAACGCAGACGATTGCAAGGGGAGGGGGGGCCTCGTCGGCGCTGCGAGGCTCCTCGGAATGACAGCCTTGCGTTTCTGTCATCATGAGCGGAGCAACCGGAGGTTGCGCAGTCGAAGGATCATAAAGACGAGTTGTCCTTCTCAGCGGAACGCCGCGAATAAAAGCAAAGCCTCTGTTCAAAAAAGCATATCCATCCGCTTTAGCCTACACACGTCCCCTTATACAATACCGTTACCTTCAGGATCCTTCGGCTTCGCGGACTTCGTCCGCTTCGCTCAGGATGAC
>JAFTEJ010000033.1 GCA_017453725.1 Clostridia bacterium
AGTTCCTTTTCGGAAACGTACTCGCTCTCGTTCTTGATCATAACGTCGAGCCCGTACAAGCTAAGCGTGTTCTGGTAGATCACCCGGTTCAGATTGTCGATGGTGGCGTTGTATTTCGCCAGCTCCCTGAGCACGCTGTTTCTGATATTCGCGGAAGCCACGAAGCTCACGACGCCGGCGATCGCAAGCGTCGCGGAAACTCCGGCGAAAATGTGGAGCGCGATGCCCTGCTCCGGCGTCTCCACCTCCGTGGCTCTCTGGCGAAGCGCGTCGCTCGTCAGCGCGACGCCGCCCTTTTCGTAGATGGCGCGGTCGACGCCGAGATAGATCGAAACGGGGGTGAGCTCGTCGAACGATCTGTTCTTATACGCGTCTTCATCACTTGCGCCGAACATGACGAGGTCCTGGAGCATGACGAATTCAAGCCCGGCTCTCTGCCCGTCGGTGAGAGAAGCGACAAGCGGATAGAGCATTTCGATCTCATCCGCCACGTCGTCATAGTCCTGCGTGAAGAAATCGAGGAGCGTGCCGTCGTCGTATTCCACGCTTTCGAGATAGTCGTGGCAGATGATGTCGATCTCGCAGTTCGCTACGGCGTCGGCGTGGAGCTGAACCTCCGTCGAATACTCGGCGTATTTCGCCGCATCTTCGTCGCTCGCCGTTGCGGGATCGTAATGATCCATGAACTGCTCTTTCTGCGTGAAATCCTTTGCGTTCTCCGCGTCCAGCTTCTGTACGGCGGCGTCGTAGCCGTCGAGATGCTCTTTGAACTGCTCCCACATCTCGAGGATCTTATGCGCGTCGTCGTCATAGAGCTTCGCAAGCTGGATCTTCGCGTCCGTCGGGACAAGCCCGGTGCTCTCCTCCAGATCGTCGCAGGTGATCTGCGTGAAGCGCTCGAGCCACGTATCCTCGTTAGCGTCGGTTGCGCGGGTGATCAGACTCTCCATGATCAGAGTCGCCCGGCCGTTCGACTGCGCGATGATCGTCGCAAGGTCCGCGTGCTGTTTCTTCTGCTCCGCGGAAAGCGCGTTGTAAGCCGCGTCGCCGAGCTCCTGCTTCGTCTCGTTCAGAAGCAGATCGCCGAGGGGCATGCCCGTGTCGTCGTCGACCAGCTTGTTGAGCGCGTCGTGAACGTATTGCGCGCGCTCACGGTTGGCTTCGAATTCGGACGTGTAGTTCTCGCGGTATTCTTCGATCGCGGCGCCAAAGCCCTCGATAAACGGCAGTATCTGCGACTTGAGCTGCTTTTCCATAAGCAGCTCGTAGTCCTTGACGGAATAGCCGCCCTTCATATTCATAAGCGCGAGGTCGGTGATCGCCTCGTTTCTGTCGGTGGTCGTTTTGTAGCCGAGGTAGACCGCCTTCTCGCCCTTCGAGCCGAGCCCGCCGCCGGCGTTCTGGTTGAGGTCGACGGGGTTGTTGCCGTCTTTAAGCAGCGTGTAGCCCTCCGCCTCAGCCGCCGAGTAATCGCCGTAAAACACCTTGACTTCGCTTATGTATTCGGCAGTCCCGCCCGTCGCAAAGACCCTGACGGTTGGCAGTATTCCCATCAGCACCGCCAAGAATACCGCTAAAATGGATTGAGATAAGCGTTTCATTGCGACCCTCCGTTTTTCAATCTTCTGCCAAAGCGGCGTTATTTTTCTTTTTCTTCATGAAAAGCGCCGTAACGACCGAGCCGATTACCAGACCCGAACCGCCCGAAAGCGCCAGCGTGCCTGCGGTGAAGTTTGAGCCGGTCGTGCCGGCGGCGGTATCATCGGTTTGGAAATAGATATACACGCTCTCGGCGTCGTTATTCCAGTCGTACAGGCTGCTGTTCAGGTTGAACGCCGCTTCGGTGCCGAACATATGGATACCGGTTTCATATCCGGCGGGAATTTGAGCGTTTCCTTTAACAACTTTGAGGGAGGAAGCGAGTATCGGTTCCATCAAGTTTTTTTTCACGGAGTAGAGCGCAAGCCACTGTTTGCCAACATCGCCGTTCATATCCGCGCGGTTGCCCAGCACTTTGTAAAACTCGTCGCTTTCGGTGCGGTTGCATTCGACCGCTTTATAATAGGCGGACTGGTTTTTGAGCATGATCTTTTCGCCCTTTTTGTTGTAGCCGACGATATCTTTTTTATCTATCATATAGTGCGGAATGGGAGAGAATTCAACGTTATAATATGCTTTCATATCTTCCCATGCAAGATATGCTGTGACTCCGGAGAGGATGATTACGCCGATGCCGAGACCGATAGTCAGACCTCTGCACAGTTTTGACGCTGCGGTAAATCTGTCAATCCCGCTGTTACACTTTAATACAATTTCCTCAGAAGATAACTCTTCTGCCTGAAAAACCTTCTCTCCGCCTATCATTAAGAAATCATCGCTTGCGCCGAAAGTCATAGGAGTTGCGGCAATTTGGGCGTCTATTTGGCTGACTTTCACCGCGTTTTCGATCCAGCCGGCAGCCGACACCGCCAAGGCAACGGTCGCTATGCCTGTAACAGTCATCATAGATATCGTCCATGCGCTGAACACACTTTTGTCTTCCATTGCTTCGGTAACGCCCGCACGCCTTGCGTCGCTCGTCAGCGCGACACCGCCAGGCTCGTAAATGCCACGGTCAACGCCCTCATAGATTGAAACCTCGTCAATGAAACTATACTCGGCGTTTTCGTACTCCTCATTATCAATGATGGTCATGGAAACAAGCTCTTTGATTGAAATAAAGGAAAGACCCGCCTGCTGGCCCGGGGTAAGGGAAGCCACAAGAGGATAGATCTCTTCGGTATCAATCTCGTCCGACGGACGAAGGAAGAAATCTAGCATTGTCCCGTCGTCGTATTCTTTGTTTTCGAGATACTCATAAATGCAAACCGTCTGAATGGCAGTTAAGGTCTCAACGTACTCCGCCATATATTCTTCGTATGCACGGACATATTTCCTGATCCTTTCATCGGTTGCCTCAAGTTTTTTCAGTGCTCTGATCACCTTTGCCTGATTTTCAAGTTCCAATCGAGCTGTCTCAAGATCGGCGCCTTCCGCTTTCTTCACGGCGCTGTCGTATTCGCTCAACTCCGTCACAAATGTGTCCCACATATCAAGAATCTGCTGAGCGTCGTCGTCATAGAGCTTGGCGAGCTGTTTGCGGGCATCGGTTGGAGTAAGCCCCGTCTGTTCGACAAGATCGTCATAGGTGATGCCTTCAAAACGTTCAATCCAAGTGGTGTCGTTCGTGTCGCACGCTCTGGCAAGCAGGTTTGCAATAGTCAGGGTCGCTTTGCCGTTAGACTGCGCAAGGATCGTGATAAGGTCTGCGTGTTCTCGTTTTTGGCTGCTTGAAAGCCCGTTATACGCATCAAGACCCATTTCATATTTTGTTTCATTTAAGAACAGTTGTCCGAGTCCTTTTCCGGTATCGTCGTCGATAAACTTGTCAAGAATATTACGAGAATAATATGCGTGTATTGAATTAGGATGAGACCTTGAAATGTTTTGACGGTACTCCTTGATCATAGCGACGAATTTGTCTGCCAGAGGATTGATCTGCGATTTGATATACTCATCAAAAAGCGCTTCGTATTCCGCAACGTCGTAACCGCCTTTCATATTCATCAGGGCAAGGTCGGTAATGGCTTCGCTTCTGTCCTTGGTGGTTTTATAGCCGAGATAAACGGCTTTATCGCCTTTGGAACCCAAACCACCGCCTGCGTTCTGGTTCAGGTCAACAGGATCGCCGCCATCCTTAAGCAGAGTAAAGCCCTCTGCCTCTGCCGCGGAACAGTCACCCATAAAGATCTTGACTTCGCTGATGTAGTCGGGCGACTC
>JAFTEJ010000034.1 GCA_017453725.1 Clostridia bacterium
CGTGGACGTTGATGTGTCCGGACGCCGCGGCGACGACGCCCTGATACTGCGCGAGCACCGAGTCGATGACGATCGCGTTCGTCTGCGTCCCGCCGACGAGGAAGTATACCTCGGCGTCGGGGCAGTTGAAGGCGGCGCGGATCTTATCCTTCGCGGAGGCGCAGAGCGCGTCTTCGCCGTAGCCGGGGGTTTTCACGAGGTTGTTTTCGCCGAGGCGGCGCAGTATTTCGGGATGCGCCCCCTCGCAGTAGTCGTTGACGAATGAAAGCATAGCTGTTCTCCTTTTGCGCCGAAAGCGGCGTCAGATCGCGGCTTCCGCTTCCGCTTCAACCTCCGGCGCGGCGTCGTCAAGCAGGCGGTTTTTCAGTCCGGCGCGCTTGTAATAGATGAGCGTCGCGGTGCTGCATACGAGCCAGCCGGCGGGGTAGCTGAGGATTATCGGAAGCACGGTGTATGAAATGAAATTAGCGAAAACGAACAGATATATCTGCCTGAAAAGCACGAATGACGAGAGCATTATTATCATCGGCACTCGGCTGTTGCCGCTCCCGCGCAGGGCGCCGGCGAATATCTGGTTTACGCAGCAGAGGACGTAGAAGGGCGAAATCCAGCGCAGCATCATCGTGCCGTATTCCACGACCTCCGGCTTGCTGTTGAAGAAGGCTGTCAGCGCCGGCGCGAAGGCGATGACGGGTATCATCAGCAGAGCGGTCGAGGCGACGGAGGCGAGCAGCGCGACGCGGACTCCCTTTTTGGCGCGTTCTTCGAGGCCGGAGCCGAGGTTCTGTCCGACGAAGGTCGTCGACGCCAGCGCCAGCGACTGCATCGGCAGAAGTATGAGCTGGTCGATCTTGCCGTAGGCGGTCCAGCCGCCCATACAGTCCGCTCCGAAGTGGTTGATATACCCCTGCACGAAGACGTTCGAGAAGGATGTGACCGCCATCTGCAGTGCGGCGGGCAGTCCGACCTTGAGTATCTTTTTCATAACGCCCCTGTCGAAGCGGAACGCCTTTGCGGTGAGCTTCACGCAGGAGTCCGTCCGCGTCAGCGTCAAAAGGAGCAGCAGCGCGGAGACCGCCTGCGCGATTACCGTCGCATAGGCGACGCCATCGACGCCGAGCCCGAAGACGAGCACGAAGAGAAGGTCGAGTCCCGTATTCAGCAGCGCGGAGAGCACGAGGAAGAAGAAGGGGCGCGTCGAGTCTCCGACGGCGCGGAGTATGCCGGAGAACATATTGTAGAGCATAAGCCCGGTCACGCCCGCAAAGTATATCGTCAGATACGCCGTCGATTCCGGCAGCACCTCGGGCGGCGTAGCCATCGCCTTCAGCATCAGCGGCGTGAAGACGATGCCGACGCCGGTGAAGACGACGCCCATAACCAGGGTGATGATGACGGAGGTGTGCACCGTCTTTTTGACCATATCGTAGCGCTTCGCGCCGTAATACTGCGAGATGACGACTCCGGCTCCGCTGGAAAGCCCAAGGAAGAAGCCGATGAGCATATTGATTATCGGCCCGACAGTCCCGACGGCGGAGAACGCCTCGTTGCTGACGTAGTTGCCGACTACCCAGGTGTCCACGGTGTTGTAGAGCATCTGGAATATATATCCGACCAGCAGCGGCAGCGAGAAGGTGACGAGGTGGCGGGTTATCCCGCCCGTAGTCATATCCCGGTCGCCCGCGGCTATGAGGCTTTTGAGCTTCAAGTTAATCCTTCTTTTTTTCTTTCTTTTCGGGTATTGTAGCACACCGTAAATCTTATTTCAATAGGAAATGAAAAAATTGACACCGCGGCGTTTTTGTGGTATTATATATTCGTATTATTCTGGGAGATTATATTCGGGAGAACGCTATGAAAAAATCCTGTATCAAAGGTCTGATCTCGCTGCTCTGCAACGCCGCGGCCGCCGCGCTGACGGTGATGTGCGTCGTCGGCTTCTTCACGAAGGGCGGTCAGGGAAATATGGAGGTCGTCGG
The DNA here is from genome assembly GCA_017453725.1 of Clostridia bacterium. Taxonomy (GTDB): domain Bacteria; phylum Bacillota; class Clostridia; order Oscillospirales; family RGIG8002; genus RGIG8002. The sequence continues at coordinate 1,980 of JAFTEJ010000034.1, forward strand.
GTTTTCCGCCTTCCGCTACTTCACAGTCGATTCCAACGTGCTCGCGGCGCTTTCCGCGATTTTCGCGCTGCCGTGGTCGTTTCGCACGATGCTCGGCGGCAACAGGGCGATGAAGCGCCGCGTGCTGATTTTCAAATACGTCGGAACCTGCGCGACGACGCTGACGATGCTGACGGTGATATTCTTCCTCGGGCCGAAGCTCGGCTACGGCGAGATGTTCGCCGGAAACAACCTCTATATGCACCTGATAACGCCGGTGCTGATGCTGATCTCGCTCGTCTGCGCGGAGAACAAGGGGAACATAGCCTTCCGCGAAACGCTTTACGGGCTTATCCCGACGGTGATCTACGGCGCGGTTTACGCCGCCGAGGTGCTGATTCTCAAAAACTGGGAGGACTTCTACGGCTTCAACGCGGGAGGGAAATGGTATATCTTCTTCCCGGTTATGCTCGCGGCGGCTTACCTGATATGCGTTATAATCCGCACGCTCCACAGGGTGAGCTGCGGTATGAGATAAAGCCGAAGGGGGAGGGCGTATGCTGCTCAAGCGGCCGATGCTCGCGATCGGAGCCGCGATAATGCTTTCGCTTCTGCTGCTTCCGTACGGCTGGCTCTGGCTCGGCGCGGCGGCGGTATGCTTCGCGGCGCTCCTTTTCTGCGGAAGGCGTTTCAGGCTGACGCTGCTCGCCGTGCTCTGCGTCTTCGCCGCCTCCGGCGCGCTGGGGCTTATACGCTCCGCCGGCGCCGATTCGCGCACCGCGGCTTTCGACGGCAAGACTGCGTACGTTGAGGCTTACGTCTGCGAGCTGCCGCGCAGAAGCGAGTTCGGCGCGACCTACACCCTGCGCCTTCAAAGCGTGACGGTCGACGGCGTAACCAGCGAATCGGACGACAAGGCGACAGTCTGGTTCAGCTCGGATTTCGAAGCCGAATATTACGATAACCTCAAGCTCACCGCGCAGGTCGAGGCGATCCCGTACTTCGAGAGCGACGGCGGCGTGCTTTACCGCCTCAACGCCTCGGAGCAGCCGCATATCGCGGGCAAGGCGCGGAAAACGCCCTATTACTACTGTCTGACTCTGAAAAAGTATATGCTCGGCATGCTCGGCGCCGACGGCGAAAACGAACGCTCCGGACTGCTTTCCGCGCTGCTGCTCGGCGACAAGAGCGGGCTCGGCGCGGAAACCGAGCTCGCCTTCCGCAAATGCGGAGTTTCGCACCTGACCGTCGTATCCGGACTTCACGTCGTGACGGTCACGATGTTCCTGTTTGAAATTATGCGGCGCTTCACGAAGCGGCCGCCGGTGATACCCGCGCTGCTGCTCGTCTGGCTGCTGGCGGCGCTGACGGCGTTTTCGCCCTCGGCGGTCAGGGCGGCGTTTATGCTTTCGGTCGTCCTCTGCGCGACATTTGTCGGCAGGGAGGGCGACGGGCTGAACTCGCTCGGCTTCGCGGCAGCGCTTATGTGCGCGATCTCGCCCTCCGTCGTCCGCGACATAGGCTTTCTGCTGTCCGTTTCCGCGACAGCGGGGCTCCTCGTAATCGCGCCGCGCCTGCGCCGCCGTATGCTTGATAAAATGAAGGCGGAGGAAAGGCCGCGCCCGGTGCGCGGGCTGATTGAAGGCTTCACCGAAATAATCGCGCAGTCGGTCGCGGCGTGGCTCGCGACTCTGCCCGTGACGGTGCTGTGCTTCGGGAGCGTATCGCTCATCGCGCCGCTGGCGAACCTGCTGACGCTGACTCCGGCGGCGCTGACGTTGACGCTGGGGCTTCCCGCGGCGACGCTGCCGTGGCTCGGAGTCGGCTTCCTGCGCGTCGCGGGAGTCGGCGCGGGCTGGCTTATATGGGTAACGAAGGCGCTCGCCTCGCTGCCGTTTTCGTATTCTTACGTCGCGTATCCGCACTTCGCCGTCGCGGCGTTCGCCGCTGTCGCCGCGTATATCGCGTTCAGGCGCGGGTGGCTGCGCGGTCTGACCGCCGTTTCGCTTTCGCTCGCGGTGCTGCTCGGCGGGATCTGCGTTTCCGCTTACGCGGAAGGAAAAACCGTGCGCGTCGATTCCGTCTACGCGGGCGTCGGGCAGGCGGACTTCGTCTCCTGCGGCGGCAAGCGCGTGCTTTACGTTTCCAACCTCGCGGAAAGTTCTTTCCCGGGCGTGCTCAACCGCGCCGGATACGTCGGCATAATCTCCGCCGACGCGGTCGTGGCGGGCGACGTGTTTTCCGTTCCGGCGGCGAAGCGCCTTGCCGCGAGGCTCGGCGCGGCGGCGCCCTTTGTGCCGGAGGACTGCTCCGAAACAGACATCGCGCCGGTGACCTCGAGCGAAGCGGAGCTCGGACCGGCGACCGTGACCCTCGTTTCGGACGAAACGGGACTTGATATGTACCTGTCCTGCGGCGGAACGCTCGCCGCGTTCACCGGGCGCAGATACGCCCGAAACTCGCCGGACGCGGTCTTCGCGCACGTCGGCTACGCCGGAAGCCCCGCGCTTCTGGTCGTCGGCAAGCGCTCGGACTACGGCGCTTACAACGCGGCGAGAACGCTTTATTCCATGGAAGACGGTGTCGTCACGCTGCTGATAGACGGTAACGGTATAAGACGGGGATAAGAGGAAGGCTTATGAAAAGAATCGACACGGATACGCTGAAAACGCTGATTCGCCGCAAGGAAGCAGGCGGCGCGATCGTGCTCTACGGGCAGGAGGACTATCTGAAAAACCTCTCCGCCGAGCGCGTTGTTTCCGCGTATGTGGACGAAGCCGCGCGAAGCTTCGACTTCACGGAGATATACCGCGAGCTCGACCTCGGCAGACTGCGCGATCTGACTATGGCGCTTCCGATGCTTTCGGAAAAGCGCGTTATACTGCTGCGCGATCCGGATATATACTCCGGCGGAGACGAGCAGGCGGAGGCGCTTGCGAAGCTCATCGCGGAGCTTCCCGCCGAGTGTGTGCTTATCTTTGTTTTCATCTCCGAGCAGGTCTCCTTCGATCAGCCGAAGGGGCGCACGGAGAAAAAGATAACCCGAGCCTGCAAGGTGTTCGCGGAAGCGACCGTCGTTTCCTGCGACCGTCTCCCGCCCGAGAAGGCGGAGGTGTGGATAACCTCGCTGTTTTCGCAGCGCGGCGTCGCGGTCGACCGCCGCGTCGCGCGTAAGCTCGCGGAGATATGCGGCGGCGATATGTACGCGATAAAGAACAACGCGGAGATCCTCGCCGCCTTCGGCAAGGAAACGGTGACGGAGGATATGCTTTCCGTTGTTATATACAACACCGTCGAGGAGGATTCCTTCCGTCTCGCCGACGCGATCGCGGAAGCGCGGTACGCCGAGGCGTATTCGATAATCGACGAGCTCGCGTCAACGAAGGCGGACCCGCGCGAGTATATGCCGACGGTGCTCAGCGGCTTCATCGCCATGTACCGCGTCGCCGTCGCGAAGGAAAAGACGGGCGGCTGGAGCAGCCTCGACGGGAAGTTCACTTACGTCAAATCCAACTATCCGCTGAAAAGGGCGGCGGCGCGTCTGAAGGGCAGACCGACGGAGCATTTCCGCCGCGCGATACTGCTCTGCGCCGACGCGGAGCGCCGTCTTAAGCGGGATTTCGCCGGCTACGAGGTCTATTACGAGCTAATCGGCGGACTCGCCGCGCTTGAGGAGAAAGAATGATAAAGCTGAAGCCCGCCATCGTTACCGAGGGGCGCTACGATAAAGCGCGTCTCGCGAATATCTTCGACGCGCCCATCATCGAGACGGGCGGCTTCGGCATATACAAAAACGCCGCGAAACGCGAGCTGATAAAAACGCTCGCACACGGCGACGGCGTGGTGATAATCACCGACCCGGACAAGGCGGGATTCCGCATAAGGAATTACATAAAGAACTTCTGCGCCGGCGGGAAGGTCTGGGACGTATACCTGCCCGACGTGCCGGGAAAGGAACGCCGCAAGCGCGTTCCTTCCGGTGAGGGACTGCTCGGCGCCGAGGGGCTGGACGACGCCGTTATAATCGAGGCGTTCCGCCGCGCCGGAGTCGGCGAAGGCGAGGGGACAGCGCCCTTTACGAAGGCGTTCCTGACCGGACTCGGCCTCTGCGGAGGCGCGAACAGCGCCGCGCTCCGCGCTTCGCTCGCCGCGCGTCTTGCGCTGCCGGCGAATATGAACGCGAACACGCTCGCGCAGGTGCTTCCGAGGCTTGTGACCGCGGATGAGCTGCGCGCGCTTGTCGCGGAGCTTCGGGGGTAGCCTATGCAGGAAAGAAAACGCGAAACCTCCGCCGCCGCGTCCCGTTACGCCGGATATAACGCCCGGAGCAGCAGCCGTCCGCAGGGATACGCGCCGCCTCCGCCTCCGCGCGGAGGAAGCGGAAAGCGCGATAAAGAAACCATGCGCGGCGTGCTTGTCGCGCTGCTGATAATACTGATATTCGTGCTGATGATCGTCGGCGTGATCTGGCTGTGCGGAGGCTTCGGCGGCGGTGACGGCGAAGGCGGCTCCGGAAGCGGAAGCGCCGTAGTTACGCCCGCGGACGGCGGGGTGAAGGTCCACTTCATCGACGTCGGGCAGGCGGACTGCATACTCATCGAATGCGACGACGGCGCGATAATGATCGACGCGGGCGAAAACGAGGACTCCCAGAAGATCGCCGCTTACCTCAACGAGCGCGGCATAGAGCACCTCGATTACGTCATAGGCTCCCACGCTCACGCCGACCATATGGGCGGGATGGACGACGTCATACTGAATTATGAGGTCGACGAGCTGATAGTCCCGACCAAAGCCTCCGATTCGAAGTTTTACAAGGACGTTCTGGACGCCGCGGCGAGCAAAAACGTACCCGTCCGCGCCGCGTCCGTCGGCGAAACGCTGACCTTCCCGAGCGGAAAGCTCGAGGTCGTCGACGACGGCAGCGAGACCGCGAACGATATGAACAACAATTCATATATCCTCAGATTCACCTACGGCGAAACGACCTTCCTCTTCACCGGCGACGCCGAATCGCAGTACGAGCGCGAGGCGCTCGCGAACGGCGCGGACGTGGACGTCGACGTACTGAAGGTCGGGCATCACGGCAGCCGCACCTCGACCTGCGACGAATTCATCGCGGCGACGACGCCGGAATACGCCGTCATCCAGGTCGGCAGAAACAACCGCTACGGACATCCGTCGGCGGAGACCGTCTCGCGCCTCGAACGCGCCGGCGCGGAGGTTTTCCGCACCGACGAGCTCGGCGACATAGTCGTCACGACGGACGGAAGGAGAATTTCCGTCGCTTATGACAGCGGAAAATGAAAGGGACCCGATGAAAAGCAAACCGAAGATAAGCTTAATAGGGAACGCGCACCTCGATCCCGTCTGGCTCTGGCGCTGGCAGGAGGGGCGCGGCGAGGTTATGCAGACCTTCCGCAGCGCGCTCGACCGCCTGCGCGAATACCCGGATACGGTCTTCACCTGTTCGTCCGCGGCTTATTATAAGTGGGCGGAGGAGCTCGACCCCGATATGTTCGCGGAGATCCGCGAGCGCGTGAAAGAGGGGCGCTGGGTGCCCGTCAACGGCTGGTGGGTCCAGCCGGACTGCAACATTCCATCCGGCGAAAGCTTCGCGCGGCAGGCGCTTTATTCCCAGCTTTATTATTATGAAAAATTCGGCAGACTCTGCCGCGTCGGATACAACGTCGACAGCTTCGGGCATAACGGCAATATGCCTCAGCTTCTGAAGCTCGGCGCTATGAGGTCATACGTTTTCATGCGCCCGGACAGGCGCGAAAACCCCGACGTCCCCTTTGCCTTTAACTGGGAGGGGACGGACGGCACGACGCTTCCGGCGTATAAGGTGCTTGACACCTACTGCGTAAGCGGCGCGGAAAAGCTTGACTCCGCGATCGAAGAGCTTACCCGCGTCGGCGAGGCGAACGGACACGGCGTTATGCTGTTTTACGGCGTGGGCAACCACGGCGGCGGTCCGACCAGAGCCGATATAGAGCATCTGGAGGGGCTGAAAAAGAGCGGCTTCGCCGAGCTTGAGTTCGCCTCGCCGGAAGGGTATTTCGCCTCGCTCGACTCCGCCGCGCTGCCGACGTGGAAGGGCGAGCTGCAGCACCACGCGAGCGGATGTTATTCCGTTACGGGGATGATAAAGGCGCTCAACCGCCGCGCCGAAAACTCGCTTTACGCCTCGGAGACGTTCGCGACGGTCGCGCACGGCGTCGGTATGAGTGAAAAGACCGCCGACTACCGCGAGGCGTGGCGCGACGTATGCTTCAACCAGTTCCACGATACGCTCTGCGGCTGCGCGATAAGGGAGGCTTACGCCGACGCCGCCGATAGTTACGGCGCCGCGCTGACCGTTTCCGAGCGGCTTTACAACGAGGCGCTGCTGCGCCTTGCCCGCCGCGTCGATACGTGGCTCGACGGCGTGAGCGAGCCGCACGCGAGGAATCACGGCAGCCCGTTCCCGCGCCCCTTCGTCGTCTTCAACCCGCTGCCGTTCCCGGTCAAAACGACCGTCCGCATCGGCGGCGCGTCGAAGCGCGTGACGGACGAAAACGGAGCCGACGTGCCCTTCGGCAGCACGCGCTCTTCGCGCATGAACGACTCGCATCTCGACACCGTTTTCTCCGCCGACCTGCCGGCGCTCGGCTACGCGACCTACTGGGCGACCGCCGACGCGGAAGCGCACGCGAGGAATGAGAAGCCCGCCCGGACGGACGATCTGACGCTTGAGAACGAATACATACGCGCCGTCTTCGACGTGAAGACCGGCTTCATCATATCGCTCACCGACAAGGAGAGCGGCTTCGACTACGCATCGCCCGAACGCCCCGCCGCCGTCCCCGTCGTCATCGACGACGCGGAGAGCGATACATGGGCGCACGGCGTCTTCAGCTTCGATAAGACGGCCGGCTCGCCGGAGCTTCGCGAAATCGAGGTAACGGAGCGCACCGCCGCGCGTGAGATAATCCGCGTGAAGCACGCGTTCAAAAACTCGGCGCTGACTCAGGAGTTCATACTCGCGAAGGGCGAAAGAACTCTCCGCGTGCGCTGTAAGGCGCTCTGGACAGAGCCGCACACGATACTGAAAACCTCATTCCCGTATTCGGAAAACGGCGCGGAGAATATCTGCGAGATACCCTGCGGCTTCATCAGGCGCCCGCCGAACGGCGAGGAGTGGCCGGCGCAGAAATGGTGCGCCGTCAGCTTCGAAAGCGGCGGCAGGCGCACCCTTGCGCTGCTGAACGACTCGAAGTATTCCTGCGACTGCCGCGACGGCGAGCTGCGCCTGACTCTTATACGCAACGCGATCTTCGCCGACCACTATTCCGACCGCCCGTTCAGGGATTACGACTACACCGACGAGGGCGTCAGCCGCTTCGAATATGGCGTTTACCTTTCCGACGGCTCCGCCGAAAAGACTGACGTCGCGCGCGAGGCGCTGAAGCTGAATATCCGTCCCGTCGCGATACCGGAGGGCTATCATAAGGGCGAAGCGCCGCGGCGCGGATCCTTCCTTGGCGTCGGCGCGGAAAACGTCGTTATGACGGCGCTGAAGCTCTGCGAGGACGGCTCGGGAGACGCGGTTATGCGCCTTTACGAAACGCGGGGCGAAGCGGCGAAGGCGCGTATCGTCTGCGCCGCAGTCGGCGCGGACTTTGAGGCGGTTTTCCGCCCGAATGAGATAAAAACGTTCAGGATAAGCGCGTCCGGCGCGGTGCGCGAGACGGATTTCCTTGAGGGGATCGTCGGCGCCGAAGCGGAAGCGCAGAGGTGATAGCTATGGATGAAATGAATACGAACACGGCGTATGATATGAGCCAGCCGCTCCCGGCGCGGCTCCGTCCGCGCACCGTCGGGGAAATCGTCGGTCAGCGGCACCTCATCGGCGAGGGCAAGCTCCTGCGCCGTATGATCGAGCAGGATTCCGTTTCGTCGATGATATTCTGGGGGCCTCCCGGCGTCGGCAAGACGACGCTCGCCGGCGTCATCGCCAATCAGACGCGGGCGAAGTTCATCAACTTCTCCGCCGTCACGAGCGGCATAAAGGAGATCCGCGCCGTTATGCAGCAGGCGGAGGAAAACAGACTTTACGGCGAAAAGACGATACTCTTCGTCGATGAAATCCACCGCTTCAACAAGGCGCAGCAGGACGCCTTCCTGCCCTTCGTCGAGAAGGGGAGCATCATCCTTATCGGCGCGACGACCGAGAACCCCTCCTTCGAGGTCAACGGGGCGTTGCTTTCGCGCTGCCGCGTCTTCGTGCTCAAGGCGCTGACGGAGGACGATATCAACGGGCTGCTGAAACGCGCCGTCACCGATCCGCGCGGCTTCGGCGACCAGAAGGTGGATATTTCCGACGACGTCATCCGTATGATAGCCGTCTTCGCCAACGGCGACGCGCGCACAGCGCTTTCAACGCTGGAGATGGCGGTGCTGAACGCCGAAACGGTCGACGGCGTCATTACCGTGACGACCGAAACGGTCGAGCAATGCACCTCGCGCAAGTCGCTGCTTTACGACAAGAACGGCGAGGAGCACTATAATCTCATCTCCGCGCTGCACAAGTCGATGCGCAACTCCGATCCCGACGCGGCGGTCTACTGGCTCGCGCGTATGCTGGAGGCGGGCGAGGATCCGCTTTACGTCGCGCGGCGCATAGTGCGCTTCGCGAGCGAGGACATCGGGCTCGCGGACCCGCGCGCGCTGGAGCAGGCGGTCGCGGCGTATCAGGCGTGCCACTTTATCGGTATGCCGGAGTGCAGCGTGCATCTGACGCAGGCGGTCGTCTATCTTTCGCTTGTGCCGAAGTCGAACGCGCTCTATATGGCTTACGAGACCGCGAAGCAGGACGCGATGAAGATGCTCGCCGAGCCGGTGCCGCTCAACATCCGCAACGGCGTCACGAAGCTGATGCGCGACGTCGGCTACGGCAAGGGATATCAGTACGCCCACGACACGGAGGATAAGCTGACCGATATGCAGTGCCTGCCCGATTCGCTCCTCGGCAAGCGGTACTATAACCCCACGACGCAGGGGCTCGAAACGAAGTTCAAGGACCGCCTCGAGCAGATACAGGAGTGGAAAAAGGAACACGGCGGGAAGTAAAACAAACGACAAAAAACCGCGCCCGATAGGGCGCGGTCGGTTTTTTTATTTGCTTTTTAATCCACGCAGCCGTCGCAGACCTTGACGGCGGGGCCGGTCATTATCACGCGCTCGTCGGTGTAGTTTATCGTCAGCTCGCCGCCGAGCAGACGGACGGTTATATCCTCGCCCTTGCCGCAGAAGCCGCAGAGCACCGAAGCCACGGCGGCGGCGCAGGCGCCCGTCCCGCAGGCGAATGTCTCGCCGCTCCCGCGCTCCCAGACGCGCATCTGAATCAGGTTGCGCCCGAGCACGCGGACGAACTCCGTGTTCACGCTTTCCGGGAAGAGGGGAGACTTCTCGAACAGCTCGCCCTCGGCGCGTATATCCATATCCTCCACGTTGTCGCGGAAGACGACGCAGTGCGGGTTGCCCATCGAAACGCAGGTGGCGTTATACTTCCTGCCGCCGACCTCGATGACGCCGTTTATCACCGGCGCGTCCGCGCGGACGGGCACGGCTTCGGGCGCGGTCTCGGCTCTGCCCATATCGACGGAGAGCGTCTTCGCCTCGCCGTCTTCGGCGTGGACGGTCAGCGTTTTTATGCCCGAGAGCGTTTCAACGGTGATGACGTCCCTGCGGGCGATGCCGTTGTCGTAGAGGTACTTGCCGACGCAGCGGATGCCGTTGCCGCACATCTTCCCCTCGGAGCCGTCGGCGTTGAACATACGCATCTTCGCGTCCGCCCTGTCGGAGGGGCAGATGAGTATTACGCCGTCCGCGCCGACGGAGAAATGCCGCGGCGAAAGCCGCACCGAGAGCGCGGCGGGATCCTCCACCGTCTGCTCGAAGCAGTTGATATAGATATAGTCGTTGCCGCAGCCCTGCATTTTTGTGAATTTCAGCATAATAAGCACCCCGCTTTGCCGCTATTATATTGCAAAAACGCGTTTATGTCAAGTAATATCCGCAACGAACGCGGCATAGTATTTCGCGGAGGGTGAAAACGGTATGTTTGTGTTTACTTTCAACGTCAGAAAAGCGGCGAAATACGCGCTTATAGTCGCGCTTGCGGCGGCGACGGTCGTCTTCGCGGCGGCGCGGGTGAGGGAGGCGAGAGCTGTCCCGACGGCGAAGTCCGCGTATCAGGATATCGCCGGCAACGAGGCGCGGCGGGAGTTCCTCGCCGGCTTCGGCTGGGAAACGACGGCGGAGCCGGAGGAAACGGTCGCGGTCTCCGTGCCGGATGAGTTCGACGGCGCGTTCGCGGAGTACGCGGAGCTGCAGCTTTCGCAGGGCTTTTCGCTGGAGAGCTTCAAGGGCAAAACGCTCACGCGCTACACCTACGGCGTGACGAACTACGCCGGCGAGCCGGAGGGGAGCGTCAAAGCCAACCTCCTTATGTCCGGCACGACCGTCGTCGGC
>JAFTEJ010000035.1 GCA_017453725.1 Clostridia bacterium
CCTGCGTCAGATCCTCTGCGTCGTGGATGTTACCGCACTTTTGCAAAGCGATCGCAAACAGATACTCTATGTAGTTTGTAATTTTGTTTTCCATACCGGATACCTCTGTTTTGAAAGCTTTCACCTATAAGTCGCGGATTTTGGATTTGATTCGGCCAAATTTTTATTTTTTTGCCCGCCGAATATCTCCGGCGGCAAAAATCATTCTTTCTTACGTTCTTTTTCTTTCACAGCCGGGTTATTCGCTCGTTGCGCTTTCCACTCTCAAACTCGCGCTTGCCTTCTTTGGATTCAAAGAAAGCGCGGATATCGGGAAGCATATCATCCACGATGGCTTGTAAGACGCTTTTCGGAACGTCACATTCAGCCCGCTTTTCCCGGAGAGCATACTTCAGATCAACACGAAGCCGTGCCCAGAAGCCGCCGTGTTCGAAAATCTATATTAGATATTATCATAATATTGAATCCAAAAGCAACTGATAATTGAAGTAACAAATGATTTATGAGTTTATATCAGCACTATTCATATATTTATCTCCATTCTCTTCTTATTGACAAATCCCGCCTCTCTTGCTAAAATACTGTCATCCGCTTTCAACGGCGGCAAAAACAAAGAAAGTGTTGACACTATGCCCGATATAATCGAAGTTACAGATCTTTCCGCGCCGGGGCTCGAAGACTACGCGAAGCTGACCGAGCGGGAGCTTTTCCATCAGAACAAGCCCGAATGCGGGATATTCATCGCCGAAAGCCCGAACGTCATCCACCGCGCGCTCGACGCAGGCTTTAAGCCGCTTTCGCTGCTGATGGAACGCAGCCAGATAAGCAAGACCGCCGACGTGCTCGAACGCTGCGGCGACGTTCCGCTTTACACCTCCTCTATGGAGGTGCTGTCCGAGCTGACCGGCTTCAAGCTGACGCGCGGAGTGCTCTGCGCGATGCGCCGCAAGCCGGAGCTGACCGCCGAAGAGGTCCTGCGCGGCGCGACCCGCGTGACCGTTCTCGAAGACGTCGTTAACCCAACCAACCTCGGCGCGATATACCGCTCCGCCGCCGCGCTCGGTATGGACGCCGTGCTGCTGACTCCCGGCTGCTGCGATCCGCTTTACCGCCGCTGCATCCGCGTCAGCATGGGCACCGTCTTCCAGACGCCCTGGGCGCACATCGGCGAAGAAACTGCCGACTGGCCGCACCCCGGCCTTGAAATACTGCGCGAACTCGGCTTCAAAACCGTCGCGATGGCGCTGAAAAACGACTCCGTCGCCATCGACTCCCCCGCGCTCGCCGCGGAGGAAAAGCTCGCGATAATCCTCGGCACCGAGGGCGACGGGCTCGCCGAAGCCACCATCGCCGACTGCGACTACACCGTTAAGATCCCGATGTCACACGGCGTCGACTCGCTCAACGTCGCGGCGGCAAGCGCGGTCGCCTTCTGGCAGCTCGGGAACAAGCCGGGACCCGCGGAACGCAAGAACAAGGAATGACATAAATGAGCGAAGTTTTGATCGGCAACGCCTGCAGCTTATGCGCCGCGATCACGGATTCGATAAGCGGCACGCAGAAAAAGCACAACCGCATACTCGCCTTCCAGACGCTGAGCCAGGTCTTCTACGGCGTCGGCACGATAATCCTGAAAGGCTACAGTAGCACCGCGCAGAACGCCGTCGCGATACTCCGCAACTTCGCGGCGATGAAACGGATAAAGAGCAAGATCCTCGAATGGATACTCATACTGCTCGGCGTCGCGCTCGGGGTCGTCTTCAACAATCTCGGCCTGCTCGGCTGGCTGCCGATCGTCGCGAACCTTGAATACTCGATTGCGGTGTTTCGGTTCAAGGACAACGTGCGGCTGCTGAAGGTCGCGTTTATTATAAATATGCTGATGTATCTCACCTTCAGCATCATGATAAAGAACTACGTCGCCGCCGTCGCGAACGTTGTCGTCGCAGTCATAACCGCGGTCGCGCTCATAAGAGGCGACAAGCCAAAGGAAGCGCAGGACGGTGAAGCTTCCGACTCCGAAGACGCGGACGGAGAACAGCTTCAGGCAGACGAAGAATAATACCGCTTATTTCGCAAAACGGCTCCCTGTTGGGAGCCGTTTTGACGTTTTCCATGCGCTTCTGCGGTAATTCACCCTTCACCTGCTTCGTCGATGCGGCGCGGCTGCGCTTTTTTGCAGAAAAACTTCTATTTCGTAAACTTTATTTGACATTTTTGAAAATTGTGTTATAATATCCGCTGAAGAGGTGAATTATATGCGAACGAAAAACGAGATTACCGAAAACGACTGCGAATACTCCTACGATAAGCTCTGGAAGCTGCTCATCGATCGCAAGCTCCGCAAAAAGGACCTTCAGAAACTGACTCACATCAGCCCCGCCGTTATCGCGAAGATGGGGCGCGGCGAGGCGGTCAACCTCTCTACGCTCGGCAAGATATGCGTCGTTCTCGAATGCGGGCTTTCCGACATCGTCGATATAGTCAAGAAGGTCAAGCCGCGCAAGCGCAGAAAGAACGCCGCGACAGCATGACACGGTCTTTTACCGGTCTTACGGCAGAAAAAGGATGAATAAGGATATATGAAAATCACTATAATATGCGAGGTCCTGGGAGAAGCGAACAACGGAACCTCCGTCGCAGCCTATAACCTCATAGAGCACCTGAAAGCGAAAGGGCACGAGGTCAAAGTCGTCTGTCCGGACGAGGAGCGCCGCGGACAGGAGGGCTGGTACGTCCTCCCGAGGCTGAATCTCGGTCACATTGCCAACCGGATAATCGCGCGCAACAACGTCATTCTGACGCGCTTCAGCCGCGAGGTCGTCGGCGAAGCGATAAAGGACGCGGACGTCGTTCACGCGATGACGCCGCTCTTCATGATGCGCAAGTGCTCGAAGTTCATCAAGCGCGAGGGCAAGCCGCTTACCGCCGGCTTCCACGCGCAAGCGGAGAACTTCACCTCCCACATCGGACTTATGGGCTCGCGCCTGATAAATCACATACTCTACCGCTGGTACGACGGAAACCTTTTCCGCCGCGTCGACTGCATCCATTACCCGACGCAGTTCATACGCGACGTCTTCGAAAAGCAGGTCGGCAGAAGGACCAACGGCGTCGTTATCTCAAACGGCGTCAACGATTGCTTCGTACCGCGCCCGACGGAAAAACCGGAGGAGTATCGCGACAAGTTCTGCGTGCTCTTCATCGGCAGGTTCTCAAAGGAGAAGTCGCACAAGACGCTGCTGAAGGCGGTCAAAAAGTCAAAGTACGCCGACCGCATACAGCTCTTCTTCGCGGGCAACGGCGAAACGGAGAAAAAGGTCCGCCGCTGGGGCGACAAGCGCCTGCCCAACCCGCCGGTCATCGGCTTCTATTCCCGCGACGAGCTCGTGAAGCTGATTAACTCCTGCGATCTCTACTGCCACCCCGCCGAGGTCGAAATCGAGGCCATAGCCTGCCTCGAAGCGATAAGCCGCGGGCTTGTTCCCGTCATCGCGGACTCGCCGAAGTGCGCGACGAAGGGCTTCGCGCTTGATAAGCGTTGCCTCTTCAAGGTCAACGACAGCGCCGACCTCGCGCGCAGAATTGATTATTTCATCGAGCATCCCGAGGAACGGGCCGCGCTGCGCGAGCGTTATCTTAACGAATGCGCCTCCTTCGATCAGCAGAGCTGTATGGAGCAGATGGAGCAGATGCTGCTCTACACCGCCGCAAAAGCGAAGGCCGCAGAAAAGGCAAAGGCGCTCGCCGCAGCCGAAGCGAAAGCCGGCGCCTCACGCGAAAGGGCGCGTATCGACGCCGGAGCGAAAGCGCTCGGCGAGATCCTCGACGGCGCGGAGCCTGTGCTGCCGGAGCCGTCAGACGACGCAGTCTTCATCGCCGAAGCGAACGAGCAGGCGGAAAACACTTGAAAGCATATCAGATAAAAACGGGCACGAACCGTCGGTTCGTACCCGTTATTGCATATGTCGGATCAACAGCTCTGCGAGCGAAACCGTAAAGCGTACAGAGGCATTACGACCGCTCACGGCGTCTTTCACTTATTCAGAAAGCGCGTGTATCCGCTGCCGTATTGCACGCAGCGCGAAACGCGGCTGAGAGTCGCGGAGGAAATCTCTGTCTGCTCCATAACCTGCGTGTACGTCTTCCCTTCAAGCAGAAGCTTCGCCGCCTTCACGCGCTGCGACATCTGCTCTACCTCCTTTATGGTGCAGAGGTCCTCAAACAATGCACGGCAGTCTTCGACGGACGAAACGGAAACAAGCAGCTCGTAAAGCGCGCGAATATCATCTTCGCATATCTTCCTATCGGTCAACATAATTACCTCCCGCTACAGTCACTTTTTTCAGAAATCTGACGGTCTCGCTCAGCACGACGCCCTCCGGGCCGCCTGAAACACGCGCGGTTCCGCCCGGCTGTGCAAGCTCAAGCTCAAAACCGAAGCCGTTTTTCGCGCCGTAATACTCGGCGACCGCCGCCGCTCCGCTGGCGCAGGAGGACTCCCGCACGAGCGTTCCCGCGCCCGGGACACAGACGAGCGGCGTCATCCGCGTGAAATCGGAGTCAACGGTCATTATTCCGACTGCTCCTCCGCCGAGCGCCTCGCTCCATTCTATTATAGCACGTTCCGCGTCCGAAGGCGCGATTTCTTTTTCGAGAATTATATGCGATATGCCGCCGAAGGAGACCACGGGCAGCTCCGCTTCGCCGCCGCACAGCGGCAGGACGCGCAGGCCGACCGAAACCGCGCGCGGCATCGCGACCGCTACTCCGAATCCACCGCCGCCGCGCGCCGTGACCTTGACAGCGACCGGAGCCGCGGCTCCGGAGACGGCGACTGACACTTCGCCCTCCGCTTCGCCGCGCATAACGCGCAGCGCGGCGGCGCATGCCGCGCCGTTGCCGCAGAATTCGCCGCCCGCCATACGGAGCGCCGCTCCGCTGACGAAGCCGACCTGCTCGACTGAAGGCTCCGCCTTCATCAGCTCCGCGGCCGCTGCAGGCTGTCCCTCCGCAGGAACGGGCGTTTCCGCAAGCGCGGTTATATTCCCCGTCGGGTCAAATATGCAATAGTCGATTCTTTTCATCTGTTATAATTGCTCAAAAAGCGCCTAGTGCGCTCGTTTCCGGCGTTGCCGAAGAGTTCGTCCGGTCTGCCCTGCTCGACGATAACACCGCCGTCGATGAATATCACGCGGTCGGATACCGCGCGGGCGAACGCCATCTCGTGTGTGACGACGACCATCGTCATCTTTTCGTCCGCGAGCTGTTTTATGACCTTCAGCACCTCGCCGGTCAGCTCGGGGTCGAGGGCGCTCGTCGGCTCATCGAAAAAGAGCATCTCCGGCTTCATCGCCAGCGCTCTGACGATCGACGCGCGCTGCTGCTGCCCGCCCGAGAGCTGGCAGGGATAGGCGTCCGCCTTCTCCGCGAGCCCCATCTTATCGAGCAGTTTCATCGCCTCGGCGCGCACCTCTTCCTTGTTCCGCTTCTGCACGTTGACGGGCGCGTCGATCACGTTTTTCAGCACCGTGAAGTGCGGGAAAAGATTGAAACTCTGGAAGACAAGGCTGAAATACCTGCGGAACGCGTTGACGTTTCGGGAATACACGGACTGCCCGTTTTCGCTCCGCGCGGCGCATTCGCCCATATAATAAAGTTCTCCGTCGTCCATACTCTCAAGCAGCGTCGCGCAGCGCAGGAGTGTCGACTTACCGGAGCCGGATGGTCCGATGACGGAAACGACTTCGCCCTTATTAACAGTCAGGTCTATGCCCTTGAGCACCTCAACGGCGCCGAAGCTCTTGCGCACTCCGCGCATATCAAGCACATTCATATCCGGCGCCTCCTCACATATAATAGTTGAGCGACTTCTCTATGCGGCGCATCGAGAACGCGACGATATAGTTGAAAATATAATAGAACACCGCGGCCGACACGAGCGCCGCCATACCCGGAGACGCGGGCGCGACAGCGATCTGCTTCGCCTTCGTGAACATCTCCACGACGCCGATGGCGGATGCGAGGGAGGTATCCTTGACGAGAGTTATGACCTCGTTGGTCACCGGCGGCAGGACGCGCTTTATCATCTGCGGCATTATGATCCTGATAAAGGTCTTCGCCCTGCTGTAACCGAGGATCTGCGCCGCTTCATACTGCCCGACGGGTATCGATTCGATACCGGCGCGGTAGATTTCAGCAAAATACGCCGCATAGTTGATCACGAACGCGGTTATGACCGCTCCGAAACGCCAGCCCGCCGAAACCGTGAGCCCGAAGATGAGGCTCGGTCCGTAATACACGACCATGAGCTGAAGCATCAGCGGAGTTCCGCGCATTATCGAGATATAGACCTCTATGAACCAGCGAAGCGGCGCGAAGCGGCTCTTCTTTCCGAAATATACGATAAGTCCGAGAGGGAGCGAACCTATCAGCGTCAGAACAAATATCAGCAGCGTCTTCAGAAACGCTATGCCGAGCTGTTCGAGCATTACTGTGAAAGTCATTTGAAAACCCCGTTTTACCGTCGAACAGGCGGAACGGCTCGCGCCGCTCCGCCCGGGACGTTATTTTTCTTCTGTTCAGTCGTTGCAGAGGCAGAGATTATCGAGCACAAGTCCCTTGTCCTCGTATTTCTTGGCGATCTCAATCATGGTTCCGTCTTCCGCCATCGCCTTGAGCTGTTCGTCGATCGCGTCGCGCAGCTCGGTGTTGCCGAGGAGGAAGCCGACGGCGTACTGCTCGGTCGAAATGGGCTCGCCGAGAATAACGTACGCGTCGCCGCGGGTGCTGACCTGATACTTCGCAACGCCGATATCGGCGGCTACGGCGTCGACCGTGCCCTGATCGAGTTCGATAAAGCCGAGGTTATAATCGGGCAGCTCGACAAGCTCCTTGATGCTCGCGGCGAACTCTTCGTTATCGTTTACCGCGTCGACGGCGGAGGACGCCGCCTGAGCCATAACCGTCTTGCCGGCGAGGTCCGCAAGGCTGCTCACGCCGGAGTCCTTCTTGACGACGATGACGATGCTGTTGTCAACGTAAGGCGTGGACCAGGTGTACTCGTTTTCCCTGCCGGTGTAGGTGAAGCCGTTCCAGATGCAGTTGATCGCGCCGGACTGAAGTTCGTTGTCCTTCGCGTTCCAGTCGATCGGCACAGCCTTGAACTCCCAACCGAGCCTGTTGCAGGCTTCTTCGGCGAGCGCGAGGTCGAAGCCGTCGTAGCTTCCGTCCTCGGCGACGTAGCCGTAAGGCGGGAATTCGGCGTCGAAGCCGACGATCAGGGCCTTGCCCTCTTCTTCATTCTTTCCGCAGCCGGCAAGCCCGGATACGAGCATAAGCGCGGCGGCCGCAATGGCGATAATCTTCATCATTTTTGTTTTCATGGTTTTTCGTTCCTCTCGTTGAGATTTTTGATTTCGTTTTTCACGATGGTTGTATTATACTTTATCAAACTAAATTTGTAAAGTGTTTTTTGCAACTTTTTTTCAAGTTTGTGAAAAGCGACCTAATACGCGCCCACTTTATCGGTTTAGTTTGGTAAAGTTTGCCTGTTTTTCGCACAGCTTCTGCGAAAAAAGCGCTGGAACGCACGCGAAAGGCGCGTCCGCCGCCGCAGAAGCGGTATCGGACGCGCCCGTTTGATCTTCGTTTTTCGTGACTAAATTACGCCTTTTATGAATATTTCCAGCCCGATAATGACAAGGATAACGCCGCCGAAAACGGACGCCTTATCGGAAATAACGGACCCCGCTTTTCTGCCGAAGTAGATACCCGCTATGCAGATGCCGAAGGTTATCGCTCCGATGATCAGCGCCTCGACCAGCGCACGGCCGAAACTGAACTCCGCTATCGTCAGTCCGACGGAAAGAGCGTCGATGGAGGTAGCTATCCCCTGAACGAGCAGCATTCCCGCGCCGGAGGCCTTCGCCGTGCCGCGTATACCGTCGACGATCATCTTGACGCCTATGACGAGCAGCAGCGCGAGCGCGATCCACGGGATGAACCTGCGAAAGGACTCGAAAGCTTCTAAAAGCGTGTGCACGCAGATCCAGCCGAGCAGCGGCATCGCCGTCTGGAAGCCTCCGAACACCGCTGAAGACAGAAGCGCCTTGCGCTTTTTCATATCCGGCTCGCGCAGCCCGTTGGCAACGGATACGGAAAAGGCGTCCATCGCGAGACCGACTCCGAGCAGCGCCGCGTTTATGAAAAACATCGCGTCCAAGCGCGTTCACCACCAATGCTGAAACCTGATAATTGTTATGCGCACAGCGCCGAAAAAATCAACCCCGCGCGAAAGGCGGGGTATGAGCGGTTCTATATGCCGTTACTTCCCGTCGGCTCCGCGCTCCTTCTTGTTATAGCGCACCCAGAGCAGCGCCAGCAGTCCGCCGCTTATAAGCGCGGCGGCGCCGATGAGGATCGCCATTATCTCGAGCAGTCCGAAGCTGTTCGACGTCGGAACGAAATCCGCGAACTCGCAGACGGCGAAGTAATACCTTCTGCCCGCCTCGAGCTTCTCTGAAACCTTGATAACGCCGCTGCCCGAAAGCTCATCGTTCCCCTCGCCGCCGTCCTCCTCGGACAGCGCGGACGACACGGCCTTTGCGACGTTCTTGTTACTCGTTTCAACGTGCGAAGCGCGTTCGGGATAGAACAGCACCACCATGCTTCTGCCAATAAGATTCGCGTCGACAGGAAGGATGACAGTTACCTTTGAATTGAAGGTTTCGTCTCCGCCGAGCATCACTTCGTAGCAGCATATAAGCTCCTTATCCTTCGACGCGTCGAGAAGCTTTTTGTAGATTTCCGAGTATTCTTTATCGTCGGCGGATATTGATTTAGCCTCGATAAGCAGCTTATCGTTCGGCTGTGGGAGCCCGATAGTGATACCGGTGACGTCATGAGTTATCGTCTGCGCGTAGATCTCTTCCGCGGATGAACCGCTCGATGAGGAAGGGCGTTCTTCACTTCTCTCAGGCTCACTCTCCTCGGATGAGCTTTCTTCAGACGAGCTCTCCACCTCGGCGGACGAACTGCTCTTTTCTTCGACCGACGAGCTGCTCTTCTCCTCCTCAGAGGAACTGCTTTTTTCTTCGGCGGACGAACCGCTTTCATCTTCTGCGGACGAGCTGCCCGGCTCCGAGACGGAAGATGAGACTTCTTCATCCCGAAGCTCATCGCCCTCGGCGAAAACGCTTACAGCCGTAAGCGAAGTCAGTATGAACAGCAGTGCGATGACCGCCGTGAGTAATTTCTGCAACCTTTTCATATACTTTCCTTTTATCGCATTTCTTTGTTTGCAATACATTTAATAATATATAATACTACAAATATACAAGATTGTCAATACCGAGAGATTATTGCCCGCCGCACTTGATTTTCGGCGGCGTTGTGGTATAATGTTAATTATGAAAGAATTATTCGGGATGTTCCTCACGTTTGCAAAAATAGGCGCGACGACCTTCGGAGGCGGCTACGCCATGCTTCCGATGTTTCAGCGCGAGCTCGCGGATAAGCGCGGCTGGGTGACGGAGGAGGAGATTTTCGACTACTACGCCATCTCCGGCTGTACCCCCGGCGTTATCGCCGTCAACGTCGCGACGCTGACCGGACACCACCTGCGCGGATTTTTGGGCGCGCTCTTCGGCCCGCTCGGGGTGATTTTTCCGTCGCTCGTGATAATAACCCTGATAGCGGCGCTGCTGACAGGCTTCGGCGGAAACCAATACGTCCTCCACGCGCTTGCCGGAGTCCGCGTCGCGGTCTGCGCGCTCGTCGCGGTATATTTATGGAAGATGATAAAGAAAGGCGTGCGCGATATTATCACGCTCGTCATCTTCACCGCCGCGCTCGCGATAGCCGTCTTCCTGCCCGTTTCGCCCGTCTATATCGTCGCGGGCGCGGGCGCGCTCGGCGTAATCCTATCATTCATTCTCCCGATGAAAAAGGAGGATGAAACGGAATGACTTTTCTGGCGCTTTTCTGGGAGTTTTTCAAGACGGGGCTTTTCGCCGTAGGCGGCGGGCTCGCGACTCTCCCCTTCCTGCGCGACATCGCGACGCGTTTCGACTGGTTCACACTCGATCAGCTCTCCGATATGATCGCCGTTTCGGAGGCGACCCCGGGCCCGATAGGCGTGAATATGGCGACCTACGCCGGCTACAACGCCGCTTACATACTCGGCGCGCTGACCGCGACGCTTGCGCTCGTGCTGCCGTCGTTCATTATCCTCTGCGTCATCGCGAGGTTTTTGAAAAGGTATAACGAAAGCCGCCTCGTGCGCGGGGTTTTTTACGCGCTGCGTCCCGCGACCGCCGCGATAGTTACCTCCGCGGTCATAGGAATATTCACCGGCGCGGTCTTTAACGTTTCCGCCGGCACGGAAGCGCCGCTGACGCAGATGGTTTCGCTTCCCGCGCTCGGGCTCTTCGCGGTCATACTCGCGGGAGTCATCGCCGCGGGAAAGAAGGTCCATCCGCTTGTCTTCATCGCCGCCGGAGCCGCCGCCGGAATACTGCTCAGGCTCTGATCATTTCACGGAGGAAAACACAGTATGAAAAAAAGACTCTCCGCGACGCTCATCTCCCTGCTGCTGACGCTGTTGCTTCTGCTCGGCGGCTGCAGCTTGCGTATCTCCTTCGGACCGCGGCCCGAAAGCGGCTCGTCCGCTTCTCCCGGCGGTTCGTCCGGAACCGACGTCAGCGTAACGGAATACACGCCGGAGCTCTGGCGCGTGACCTCCGACGATTACAGCGGCTCATTCTATCTGTTCGGCTCGATACACATCGGCGACGACGATATGTTCCCGATGCCCGACTACGTCGAGAACGCTTACGCGGAATGCGGCGCGCTCGCCGTCGAATGCGACATAGTCGCATTCGAGCAGCTTCCGGAGGCGGAGATCACGCGGTATTACATCCCGTTCCTGCTCGCCGACGGCACGACGATACGCGACCACCTCAGCGAAGATATCTACGAGGCGGCGAAGAAGATACTCCGCGGCGCCGGCTACTACAACGCCAATATGGACTACTACAACGCCGCGATGTGGAGCTCGCTCGTCGATCAGGTCGCCGCCGAAAACAGCGGGCTGAAGTTCGAAAACGGCGTCGACCGCCACTTTCTCGAGGACGCGCACAGGACCGGCAAGAAGATACTCGAGATCGAATCTGTCGAGTTCCAGTACGCCATGGAGAGAGGCTTTTCCGATGAGCTTTATAATCTCATAATGCGCGACTGCGTTGAGGAAAGCTACCTCGACGACTACGCCGACGGTCTGCGCGAGCTGCTCCGCTGCTGGAAAAGCGGCACGGTCTCCGCGGAGCTTGAGGCCGAAACCGACTACAGCGATCTGACCGCCGAGGAGCGGGCGCTTATGGAGCATTACGACAAGGTCACCTGCGACGACCGCAACGTCGGCATGGCGGACGCCGCCGAAGAATATATGAAACAGGGCATGGACGTCTTCTTCGTCGTCGGTGCCGCGCATATGTGCGGCGATGACGGCGTCGTCGCGCTGCTGAAGGCGCGCGGATACGACGTTCAGCCCGCAAGATAAAGGATATCTCATTTAAAAAAATCCAAACGAACGGAGCTTCGGTATGACAGACATCAACGAAATCATCGCAAAGCACAAAGGCAAAAAGGTGGCGGTGCTCGGGCTCGGCGTCAGCAATATGCCGCTGGTTCGCCTGCTGAAGACCTGGGGCGCGGAGATCACTATACTCGACCGCCGCAGTGAGCTGCCGGACGAATTCCTCTCCGACGTGACGCTGAAATTCAGCTGCGGCGACGGATACCTCGACCGCCTCGCCGATACCGGCTACGACATTATCTACCGCACGCCCGGGCTTTACCCTTATATCCCGCAGATAAGCGCCGCGGTCAAAAACGGCGCCGTGCTTTCAAGCGAAATGGAGCTCTTCTTTGAGCTCTGTCCCGCGCCGATAACCGCCGTCACCGGCAGCGACGGCAAGACAACGACCACCACGCTGATAGCGAAGCTCTATGAAGCCGCCGGCTTCAGGACATTTCTCGGCGGCAACATCGGCACGCCTCTGCTCTCCAGCCTCTGCAAGATAAAGCCGACTGACAAGGTCGTGCTCGAGCTTTCATCGTTCCAGCTTATAACCATGGTGCGCTCCCCCGAAACGGCGGTCATCACCAACCTTTCGCCCAACCACCTTGACGTCCACCGCAGCTACGAGGAATACGGCGACGCGAAAAAGAACATCTTCAAGTATCAGTCCGCGTACGGCACGGTCGTGCTCAACGCCGACAACGCCTTCACCGCCTCCTGCGCCTCCGAAGCGAACGGCAAGGTGCTGACCTTCAGCCGTCGCGAAAAGCCCGAAAACGGCGTTTATAAGGACGGAAACGGCGATATTTGGTTCCGCGAAAACGGAAAGGACGACTACCTTTTCAACAGCTCCGAGATTCTGATAAAGGGCGAACACAACGTCGAAAACTATATGGCGGCTATGGCGGCGGTCGGATGTGAGATCGCCTCAAAGTACGCGCCCGCGCTCGCCCGCAGCTTCGCCGGAGTCGAGCACCGCAACCGCCTGATCGCGACGAAAAACGGAGTCCGCTTCTACGACGATTCCATCGGCACCAGTCCGACCCGCACCGTCGCGACCCTCTCCGCATTCGACGAGCGCGTTATATTCATCCTCGGCGGCTATGACAAGAAAGTCAGTTTCGACCCGCTCCGCGTTCCCGTCAGCGAGAAGGCGAAGGCGGTCTTCCTCTGCGGCAACACCGCAGGTAAAATCGCCGACGCGCTGGACGGCTGCGGAGTGCCGCTGACGCGCTGCGCCTCCTTCGACGAGGCTGTACGCGCCGCCGCGAACGCCGCCTCCGACGGCGACGCGGTGCTGCTCTCCCCCGCCTGCGCCTCATTCGACGAATTCAAGAACTTCGCCGAGCGCGGCAGGCGCTTCGCGGCGATAGTCGATGAGCTTTGATAAACGTTTTGACGGAAGTGAAAATATGAATTACCTTAAAACCCTGTCCGCGCTTGAAGCGCCCTCCGGCGCCGAACACGGCGTCGCTCCTGCGCTCGCGGAGCTTCTGAAGCCTTACACCTCCGACGTCAGGATAACCGCGCTCGGCTCCGTCGTAGGCGTCATACCCTGCGGCGAGCCCGAAGCGAAAAAGCTGATGCTCGACGCACACCTCGACTCGGTCGCCGCATTCGTGACCGAGCTTGTCGAGGGCGGCTTCGTCCGCGTCGGCGTGGTCGGTATGGACCGCCGCGTGATGCTCAACGCGGAGTTCACCATCCTCGGCAAAGGCGAAAATGTCCGCGCCGTACCCTGCGTGCTCCCGCCGCACCTCCAGAAGGAAAGCGGCAAGGTGCCGGAGGATTCAGAGATGGCGTTCGACACCGGACTGCCGCTCGATGAATTGAAAAAGAAGGCCGCGATCGGAGACCCCGTTATATTCACCCCGAAATACGCCGAACTGCTCGGCGGCAGAGCCGCATGCACCTCCGGCGATAACCGCGCCTCCTGCGCCGTCGTCCTTCGCGCGCTCGAGCTCGCCAAGGGAAAGAAGGCGCAGTCCGATGTTATCGTCTCCTTCGCCTCGCAGGAGGAATCCGGCGGCAGCGGAGCTTGCACGGCGGCGTTCGAATACGCGCCGGACGAGGCGATCATCCTCGACGTCTCTTTCGCGCAGACGCCGGACACGCCCTACCCAAAGGCGGGCAAGCTCGGCGGCGGCGTTATGATAGGCTTTTCGCCCCGGCTTTCCCGCGAGCTGACGGACAGGCTCAGAGCCGCAGCGGACCGCATCGGCGAAGCGTATCAGAGCGAAGTGATGCCGCGCGATACAGGCACCGACGCGGACGAAATAGCCGTTTCCGGCAAGGGAATTCCCTGCGCGATGCTTTCGACTCCGCTGCGCTATATGCATACCCCCGCCGAGGTCACCGACGCGGCGGACATCGAATCCGCGGCGAAGATCCTCGCGGAATATATCATCAACGGATAGGAGGAACGGAAATGCTCGAACTGATAAAGGAACTCTGCAATATCGACGGCGTTTCCGGAGGCGAAGCGCCCGTGAGGGAAAGGATTATCTCCCTCATCGACGGCTTCTGCGAATGGTCCGTTGACCCGCTCGGCAATCTGCTTTGCTTCAAAAAAGGCAGGAAGCCGGCGAATAAGAAGGTCATGTTCGCCGCGCATATGGACGAGGTCGGTTTTATCGTCACCGGAATAGACGGAGAGGGCTTTCTGAAGCTCGGCGCAGTCGGCGGCATACTCGAAAGCGCGCTCCACGGCCGCGTGCTCCGCAAGGGCGACCTCAAATGCGTCATTGGCGGCAAGACATGGCACCTCGTCAGGAACGACGACAAAAAAGAGTATGCCAAGCTCGACGACCTCTACGGCGACATCGGCGCGAAATCGAAGGAGGAAGCCGAAAAGCACGTTTCCCCCGGCGATCTTTTCGCCTTTGACGTTGAGACGGCCGACTTCGGCGCGAACTCCCTCTGCGGCAAGGCGCTGGACGACCGCGCCGGATGCGCGATAATGGTCGATATGATAAGAAGCGAGCTCGAATACGACGCGCACTTCGCCTTTACCGTCTGCGAGGAGGTCGGGCTGCGCGGCGCGGGTCCCGCGGCTTTCAGCGTGCGCCCCGACGTCGCCGTCGTGCTTGAAAGCACAACCGCCGCCGATATATGCGGCTCCGAGGGCGGCAAGCGCGTCACCGTACAGGGCGACGGCGTCGCCGTTTCCTTCGCAGACCGCGCGACGCTCTATGACCGTGAACTCTTCGCCCTCGTATGCGAGACCGCGGAGAAAAACGGCATAAAGTTTCAGGTCAAATCCGCGATCGCCGGCGGCAACGACTCCGGCTCGATACACAGAGCCGCCGCAGGCGTCAAGACTACCGCGCTCTCGATCCCGGCAAGATATATCCACACCTCGCAGAGCACCGTCAACAAGGCGGACGTCCTCGCCTCCCGCGCGCTCGCGGAGGCTGTTCTTTCCGCCGCGCAATAAAGCCGTTTAACGGCGCGGCACGATCCAAATCACACATATGAGAAAAGCTGTTTCGTTCATACTTCTCGCGGCGCTGCTGGTCACGCTTCCGGCGGCGCTTTTCGGCTGCGGCGCCTCTGCCGCGGACAGCATCAAGGGAATATATATGACGAGCGCCGGCGTGCTGCTCATCTCCGACGAAACGCTCGCCGTCAGGGTCTATGACCGCCACGGCGAACAGATATACAACAAGCTGACGAAGCTAAAAAAGGAAGACTATCCGGAACTCGAACCATATATGACGGCGAAAAAGGCGTTTTTGCTCGACTTCACCGCGCTGGCGGAGATAAACGGCGAGGGCAGCTACAAATGCCGCTATTCCGTCAATGGCGAGAACTCTTATATCGAACACACATACGTCGTGAGCGCCTCGCCCGCGGAGACGCCGGAGGTGTTCTCCGCCGAGGCGACAGCCGATGACGGAGTCGCAAGGCTGACGGTCACCGTCGACCCGAAGCGCGCCCGGCTTTTCAAGGTCTGGACGGACGGCGTTTCAGAGGATTCCCGCTTCCCCGATTCCGCGCTTGAATGCGTCAGCGGCTACGATCAGATCGCTCGCGGCGAGATGGTCTATGAGCTGCCCGTCGCCGGCGGGCGCGAGACCGTGTTTTACACACGCGGGCTATATAACTTCTACGGCTATGAAGACGAAGATATAATCAAAGTCAACAACCCCGAATACCCGGACTTCGTCACCCCGTGCGTCTGCCTTGAGCTGCTGAACCCCGCCGACGGCCGCGTTTACAATCTCGGCAGCGACACGCATATGCAGAAATTCACGGTATATTCCCCCTCCGAAAGCGTAAAGCTCGCGAGCGTTTACAGCGCTCCTCCGCTACCCGAGCCGGAAAAGACGGTCTTCTCCGCCGAGCTTGTCGCCGAGGGCGGCAAGGCGAAGCTTAAGGTAAACCCTTTCCCCAACGCCGTATACTACCGCGCGGTCATCACCGAGCATTACAACGGTAAAACACGCGTCGTCTGCAACGCGACGCTGACGACAAAGCTCGTCGCCCAAGCCGACATCCGAAAGGACGGCGAGGCGGTCTACACCGGAAACGTTTATGCCATGCTCTCCGACGGCACGATGACCGAAAAGCTCGAACTCGAGGGCTTCGCGACCTCCTTCGTTGAGACACCGACGCCGACGGTCACATACGAGAACGGCGAAGTCAAGGCGGTTTTCCCGCGCAAAGCAAAGGTCAGCGTGTGGCGTTCCGGCTCCGAGATCAGCACCGATACGATGGTCATCGGCAGCGACAACGTTTACACCTATACTCCGGAAGGGCCGGGAGAATACGGCTTCATCTTCAAGGTCTTCGGCAACGGCGCGCAGATTCTCGACAGCGGTCTTATCGATTCACCCAAGGTGAAGGTCGACTGATACAATTATAGTAGTTTTATATAATGAAGGGCGTTTCCCACGGGAAACGCCCTTCTCATTACTCTGTTTTATTTTTCGTCCGGCAGTCGTTCTTTTTTGCCGTCCGGCGGAGTCAGATCGAGATCCGCCTTTATCTTGGAGGTCGATATGCCGTCGGTACGCGGGAGGAAGGTAACGTCGCAAAGCCCCTCGAGGCAAGTAAAGCGCGGATCCCCGTCCCAGTCGCTGCCCATAACGACTTCGTCGACTGAATAAGCCCTAACGTCGTCGGCCTTTTGCTCCCACGTCTTCTCCGGGATAACAAGATCGACGTAGCGGACCGCCTCGAGCATCTCCTTGCGGTGTTCGTAGCAGTGGTAGCACTTTTTCCACTTAACTCGTTGAACTCGTCCGTGCTCAAAGCAACGATGAGGTAATCGCCGCGTTCGCGGGCGCGTTTCAGCAATCTTATGTGACCGTAATGAAGCAAATCTTAGGTGCCGTAAGTAAGAATGCGTCTCATATACCCCTCCGCGTTTTTATCAATCGCTTGTTCCGAAGCTTCTGCCGAGCTGTCTGACCGCTTCGATAAGCTGCGGATCGTCTTCCTTTTCCATATCGTAAAACTTCGCCTGCTGCTCGGCGGAAAGCGTGACTCTGACGTGCGGCTCAACGCCCGTGCCCTCGAAATTATTGCTCAGCGGCGGATAGAAATACGCGACGGAGATAGATACCGCCGAACGGTCGCTCAACGGGAACATCTGCTGTATCGTTCCCTTGCCGAACGTCGTCGTTCCGACGGTCGTCGCCTTGTTATAGTCCGAAAGCGCGCAGGCGAACAGCTCCGCGGCGGACGCGGTGTTCTCATCCATGATGACCGCCATAGGCATATCGAGCGCCGCTTCGTCGCTGACGACGACCTCAGGCTCCTCGGAATCGGCGTAAGCTCTGCGCATTATCGTACCCTCCGGAAGCAGCGTGTCGAGCACCTGCGCGGCAACGTCGATATCGCCGGTCGAGTTGCGCCTTACGTCAAAGACGAACCCCCCGACCCCGCGCTCGCAAAGCGTATCGACGGCGTCGTTAAAATCGCTCAGCGTTGTCGCGTCGAAGGTGTATATCCTTATGTAGCCGAGGTCGCCCGCTATGACTTCGTATTCGACGGAAGGAACGGTGATGACCTCACGCTTGACGGTGAAATTGATCTTTCTGGTCATATTCGGGCGCTGGACCGTGAATTCGGCGTTCGTCCCCTCTTCGCCGGCAAGCGCGGCGCAGGCGTTGACGAATCCGATTTCCGCGGTGTCCTCGCCGGAAACGGATACGATCACGTCGCCGACCTTGACTCCGGTCTCGGCGGCGGGAGACTCTTTGATAACGCGAATGACGCGTATATATCCGCTTTCATCCTCGATAACGCTGATTCCGATGCCGAAGACCTTGCCCTGCTGCTCCTTCTTGTAGCGGGCGTAGTCCTCGACGGAGTAATACTTCGCGTACGCGTCGTCGAGTCCGCTTATCACGCCGGACGCCATTCCGTTATTGAGAGCCGTCTCGTCGATGTCCCCTATGTAGCGCTCGCGGAGAAGCTTGTTTATCTCAGCCATCTTCGTGAACGCCTTCTCCTGCGCCTGAAGGTTTTCGCTGACCTTGTCGTATTTCGCGCGCATATACCCGGCGGTTATCGCCATAGTGGTCGAAGCCGCGAGGATAATGACGACTATCATTGTAAGTATTCCGAATCTCTTTTTCATAGACGTTATCTCCGATCGCTACTTGATATATGAAACGTAGTTAAGCGGATCGACCTGCTTGCCGTCCACAATAAATTCAAGGTGAAGGTGCGGCCCGGTAGCGTTCCCTGTCTCGCCGACCTTGCCGATGACCTGACCTTTGACGACCGTGTCGCCCTCGCTGACGGTCGGACTTCCCGATATCATATGCCCGTAAAGCGTCGATATACCGCCGCCGTGGGAGATGACGACGTACTGCCCGTAACCGCGCGGCGAGGTATTCGCGACCTTAATGACGGTCCCGGAGTTGCACGCAAGAATCGGCTTACCTTTTATGCCTTCGCCCGCAGCGTTCCTGCCGGCGATGTCCATACCAGTATGGCCCTTGTTCCAGTAGTTGCCTTTCTGTCCGAAGTAGGCGCTGATGTTGCTCTTTTTGTTGAAGCCGGATACCGGCCACAGAAAATCTCCGCCGACAAATTCGCCCTGCGACTGCTGCTTGATCAGTTCCTTTATCGCTTCGTATTCCTTATCCATTTCCTTCTGCGCGGCGGCGCGTTGCTTATCGTTCTGTTTTTTCAGTGTTTCGAGCTTGCCGGCGTTGCGTTCAAGCTTGTTGCGCTGGGTGACAAGATCCGATTTCAGCGCGTCCATCTCCCGCTTGTCGCTTTCAAGACTCGCCTTGACGCTCTCGTAGTCGCTCTTGGCGGTCTTGAACTCATCGACCATATCCCTGTCCGCGGCGACAAGTATCTTGAGGGTATCGAGCGTATCGAGGAATGAGCCGAAGTCCTTGCATTCAAAGAGCATATTCAGATAAGAATCACTGCCGCTCATATAGATAATGCGGATACGTTCCTCCATCTGCGCCGTTCTGACGGCGATTTCCTCCTCGGCTTCCGCGATGTTTTCGCTCTGCTCTTCGATTGCCGTTTCGAGCTCCTTGATGCGGTCGTTGGTAAGATCGATCTGCTCTTCAATCTCCTCGGTCTGCTCTTCGATAAGATCGATCTGCGAAAGCAGCTCCTTGCCCTCCTTCTCGAGCTCGGCGATACGTTTCTCGAGGTCGTTGACCTTATCCTGTTTCGCGTTTATCTGATCCTGCAGTGAATCAGCCCCCGCGGGCGTGCCGATAACGCCGGAGCACATAAGCGCCGTCGTCACCGCCATAACAAACGCAATTATTATCGAAACAACTCTTCTCATAATAACCTCCGCGCCTCAGACCTTCAGATGCTTTCTGACGGAAATGGCGCTGCCCAGAACGCCGGTGATAACTCCGACAAGCAGAAACGCACCGGCAAGCGGGAGCGCGATCTCCCCAAACGACACGGGCTTCAGAAGCTCGATCGAACCGACAAGCTTCTGCATCCCGTAAATGTAAATGAAATACTCTATGACGTAGGCAATAACGCTGCCTATTACTCCGATGGCGAATCCTTCGATGATAAAAGGCTTCCTGATGAAGCTGTTTTTCGCGCCGACGAGCCGCATAATGCCTATTTCAAGGCTGCGGCTCTGCATAGAGGCGCGGATGGTGTTTGAAATGATGAACGCGGAAATGACCGCTAGGATCGCAACTATCGCGCCGCCCGCAACTTTAAGGACGCGATTGAGCGTGATTATCGTTTGCGTCGCGGAGGCCGACCAGGTCACCTGTTCCACGCCGTCGAGCGCCTGCAGAACCTCTATCGTTTCGCTCGTCTTCGTCACATCCTTCAGCGTAAGGATGAACTTGTCCGGCAGCGGATTCTCTCCGAAGCCGTCCATAATCTCGCCGTATTCGCTGTATGACTGTTTGAATTCCTCGGCGCCCTCGTCTTTGGAAACATATGTGACAACGGCGACGTTTTCAGTCGCTTCGAGCGCGGTCTTCAGGTCGTAGACTTCGCTCTGAGTCGCGGTGTAAGGCGGATAAACGCGAACGACGTTCGCCTCCCCGAGACGGTCAAGGTAGCTCGAAATATTCATCGATACAAGGACGAAGCTGCCGAGCAGTATGAGGCAGACCGTCAGCACGCTGACGGAAACGATCGCCATAGGCTTATTGAACTTCGTGCTGAGCATCGAGCGCCCCCACGAATGCTTCGTGACTTTATTCTTGCTCATATCATATACCCGCCCGCGCCGTCGCTGATGACGACGCCCTCTTTTATCGCGATAACGCGCTTGTTCATCGCGTTGACGAGCTCCTTCTCGTGCGTCATTATGACGACGGTCGTCCCCTTCGCGTTTATCCTGTCGAGCAGATACATCATCTCCGTCGAAAGGCGCGGATCGAGGTTGCCGGTGGGCTCGTCCGCTATAAGCAGCGACGGATTGTTGACCAGCGCGCGCGCAAGCGCGACGCGCTGCTGCTCGCCGCCGGAAAGCTCATCCGGGACGACGTTCGCCTTATCGGCAAGCCCGACAAGATCGAGCATATACGGAACGCGGTTGCGTATCTGCTTTATCGGAGCGCCGATAACGCGCATCGCAAAGGCGACGTTCTCAAAAACGGTCAGCGTCGGGATCAGCTTGTAATCCTGAAAAACGATGCCCATAGAGCGCCGCAGGAACGGGATTTCCTTATTTTTCATCTTCAGCAGGTTGAAACCGTTGATGGTGATCTCGCCGGAGTTTGCGACCTCTTCGCGTATCATCAGCCTGGTGATGGTCGTTTTCCCCGCGCCGCTTTCGCCGGTTATGAAGACGAACTCCCCGTCGTTTATCGTAAAGCTCACGCCGTTTATCGCCCGCTTCTTGCCGCGCTTCGTGTTATAGCGCATGGAAACGTCTTTGAACTCTATCATTTCTTCTCCTTATAAACGCCGCGTCAATACTTGACCGGCTTCTCCTGAAGATACTTGTGGACCATCAGCGCGACCTTGAAGACGATCGCGCTCTCGAACTCGCGCAGATCGAGCCCCGTCAGCTTCTTTATTTTATCAAGGCGGTAGACGAGGGTGTTTCTGTGCACGAAGAGCTTGCGCGAGGTCTCGGATACGTTGAGATTGTTTTCAAAGAACTTCTGGATCGTGAAGAGCGTTTCGTGGTCGAGGCTGTCGATCGTGCCGGACTTGAACACCTCTTCCATATACATTTCGCACAGCGTTGTCGGCAGATGATAGATCAGACGCGCTATGCCGAGCGTCGCGTAATTGACGACGCTGTTTTCCGTCTCGAAGACTTTGCCGACCTCGATGGCGGTCTGCGCCTCCTTGAAGCCGCGGGCAAGCTCCGCTACGGAGGAGACGACGTTGCTGATGCCGACGGTCGCGTCCACGAAGAACTCGCCTTTCAGAGTATCAACGATCGAGAAGCCCAGCTTGTTGAGCGTAAGCGGCTCCTTGACGTCCTTGACCTCCTTGACGATGGCGATCTCGTTCTCGCCGAGGCGGATTATGAAGTCCTGGTTCTTCTCAGGGAAGAGATTGCGGATAACGTCAAAAAGGGATATGTCAGTGCGTTCGTTGATCCGAACGAGCAGCACGATGCGGTCGACCTCGTTGTTTATCTGAAGCTCCCCGACCTTGTTGCGAAGCTCGCCGGGAAGTATATTATCGAGCAGGACGTTTTTGATGAACGCCGCCTTGTCGTATTTTTCATCGTAATACGACTTTATGTTATCGAGAGACACCGACAGGATCGCGGCGGAGTATCTGGCGCGTTCATCGTCACCGTCGACGAAAACGGCGTAGTCCGCCTTCGTGAGCCATCCGAGCTTTTTATAGGTCCTGCCGGCAAGGGAAAGCGCGTCGTTCGTGTAAGACAGCTCGTCCATTATGCCGCCGAAGGTCTTGCCTATCAGAGAAAGATCGCTGCAGGAAACCACGGCGTTGTTTTCGTCAATAACGCCTATGGTCCTGCCGACTACATCCTTCATCTGCTGGATAACCGTCTGAAAAAGTCTGTTTGACATCTCTCATCTCTCCTTTATCATATGCTTGAAGATTTAATCATCATTGAAGTCGGATTTCCCGAAGTCGGAAAGTATCTTCCGCGCCGCTTCCTTATCGCGCGCGATCTGATCGCGGAGGTCTTCGAGGTTTTCGAAATAGACCTCGCCGCGGATCCTCGCAACGTATTCGACCTCGACGACCCTGCCGTAAAGGTCCTCGTCAACGCCGAAGATGTGAGTCTCCTCCGTGACCTCCTGTCCTCCGACCGTCGGGCGCGTGCCGACGTTCGTTACCGAATCGTGCCGCACGCCGCCGAAGACGGAGCGTGTGGCGTAGACTCCGAAGGCGGGGATGAGCCGCCCCTGCGGGAATCTGTTGTTGATCGTCGGGAAACCGATGCGTCTGCCTATCTGATGCCCGCGCTCCACCGGAAGGTCGGTCGAAAACGGGCGGCCGAGCGAACGCGCGGCGTTCGCGACGTCGCCTTCCGCGATCAGCCTGCGTATGCGCGAGCTGGAAACCGGCTCGCCGTCAAGCGCGACCGGCGGGATAACAGTCAGCTCCGCTCCGCGTTCGCGCAGGAGCTCGCCGAGCTCATCCGGGCCGGCGCTGCCGCCTCTGCCGAAGCGGTAGTTGAAGCCGCAGAAGACCCGCTTCGCGTTGAGTTTGCCGATGAGCACTTCGTCGACGAAGCGCTCCGGAGTGTATTCAAAGCCGCCGTTTTTCAGGTCGAAGTAGCATATCTCCCCGGCGCCGCATGCGTATATCGCACGCTCGCGCAGGGCGTTGCTCATAATGCGCGGCGCACGCGCGCGCGTTTCTATGAAGTCGCCGGGCAGGTCCGGGAAGGTCAGCACGCGTGAAGCAAGCCCGCTTTCGGAGGCCGCCGAAACGGCTTCGCCGATCACCTTAGCGTGACCGATATGCACTCCGTCAAACGTCCCGAGCGCGAGCGCGCAGGGCGAGCGCGGCGTTTTTATATCGTCGCAGTTGAAAGTCAATTTGCTTCCTCCCTGATGACGTACATCGTGCGCACCTTCATCCTGCCGCCTTTGCTGTCGAAAAGCCCGAGGAAGCCGTGGGCGGCGTCGAACATTTTATAAGTCCCTTCCGGAAGGTCGGTCGGGTTGCCGGCTCCGTTGAGCAGCAGTCTGCCCTTGCGGTTGCTGACGGTGACGCTTTCGAATGCGGTCAGCGCGTTCTCGACCGGGAGCATATGCTCCGCGAAGTTCGCCTTCGCCTCCTCGAGCGTTACGCAGTCGTCGATCGTGAAGCCGCTGCCGGCGAGACGGCGCAGCTCCCAGAGGCAGGCGCCGCAGCCGAGCTTTTCGCCTATGTCGCGGGCGAGGGCGCGTATGTAAGTTCCCTTCGAGCATTCCACCTCGAAGATGAGCGTATCACCCTCCGCGGAAAGCGGAACGATCGAGTATATCTCTATCCTGCGCGGCGGTATTTCCGGCGCCTTGCCGGCGCGGGCTAGGTCGTAAAGCCGTTTGCCGCGGACCTGTATCGCGCTGTAAGCCGGCGGCGTCTGGAACTGCTCGCCGACGAAGGACGCGAGGACCTCTTCAGCTTTCGCAAGGTCGGGCGCGAAGCCCGAAACGGCGATCTCTCCGGTGCGGTCGAGCGTATCGCTCGTCACTCCGAGCTTCACGGAAGCGCGGTATTTCTTCCTGCCGACGGTGAGGTAGTCCTGGAACTTCGCGCACCTGCCGAAAAGGAGCGGCAGCACGCCCGTCGCGAACGGGTCAAGTGTTCCGGCGTGCCCGATATGGCTCTCGTGGGTCGCCTTTCTCATAACGGCGACGACGTCGAATGAGGTAAAGCCCTCCGGCTTGTCGATGCAAAGTATACCGTTCACGCGTTCCTCCGCAGCTCTGCTTCCATTGCCGCCTTCACCCTACCGACGCAGTCGGCGAGGTCGCCCGTCACGGTCGCGCCTGCGGCGCCGACGTGCCCGCCGCCGCCGAAAACGGCGCAGAGCGCGGAGCAGTCGAAGCCGGCGTTCGAACGCGCGGAAAGCTTATACTCATCCGCGCCCGTGCGGCGAAGCAGGACCGCCGCGGCGACGCCTTCTATCTTGCGCAGCTCGCCGGAAAGCCCGTCGTAATCGTCCTCCGGGAAGTTGTGGATGTCTATGAACGAAACGACGAGCCTTCCGCCGGAGAATATCTCCATATTGCCGTAAAGCTCGCGGAGCAGCAGGGCGCGCTCCTTCGATACGGTTTCAAAAAAGATCTTGTTCATCGAGCCGAAGTCGGCGCCCGCCTCCATCGTTTCGGCGGCGGCGCGCATCGTCTTCGGCGTGTTGTTGCGGTATCTGAAGCAGCCGGTATCGGTGCTCAGCGCGGCGTAAAGCGCCGATGCGATCTCCGGCGTCATAGCGACTCCGAGGAGGCCGAGCAGGTCGTAAACTATCTCGCCCGCTGAGGACGCGGCTTCATCGAGCAGCGTAAATCCGGCGTAGCGCTTGTTGCTCTTGTGGTGGTCGACGCAGAGGTCGGCGCGTTCGCCGTAAGGCGCGAGAGCGCCCAGCAGCGACGTTTCCGCGACGTCGACGGCGACGATGAAGTCCGGTTCGAACTCGACGGGCAGCCGCTCCGCGCCGGAAACGGAGAGCAGACTCGGCGGTATAGGGTCGGCGTTCGCGACGAAACAGCGCTTGCCCAGGGCTTTCAGCGCGTGAAACAAGGCAAAGCCCGCTCCGACGGTGTCTCCGTCGGGGTGGGTGTGGGTAAGTATCATAATGCCGTCGGCGGCCTTGAGCATCTTCGCCGCTCGCTGCAGATCAGTCATTATCTTCCCTCTCGGTATGCTCCTGCGCGACGCTGTCGTCGATTATCTTGGATATGCGCGCGCCGTATTCCATCGAATCGTCCGCTATGAAGACGAGCTCCGGAGTGTGCCGCAGATCGAGCCTGTGCGAAAGCTCGCCGCGGATAAAGCCCTTCGCCGCCTTCAGCGCGGCGACGACCTTCTGCGTTTTATCCATCCCCGAAAGCGTGCTGACGTATACCTTCGCGACGGACATATCCTTCGACATTTCAAGCCGGGCTATCGAGACGAACTTGCCGTCAAGCTCGCGGCTTTTGACCTCTTTGAATATCGAATCAAGCTCGCGCCTGATGTTTTCACTTGTGTTTCTGAACGCGTGAGACGCCATAGTTTCTCCGTTCCGCGGCAGTTTGATTATGCCCCATTCTTTATCATCTTATATTATAACACCTTTTGTGAAAATATCAAGGAATCTGACAAAAAAATATATGATAATTTATAGGTATTATACAAATATATAATGTCGGCCGTCCCGACGTTCCGGAAGACCGAGGAAACGCATATTTCGCTTGTGTTTTGCCGCTGTTTGAATCGGTACGCGGCAGGTTTGACGTGAATTTTTACGTCGATTATCCCGAATAGAAGTTTCGCGATGTCTATCGGCTCGAGTAAGCGATAGAATGAGTACGACAAAAGCGCGCCCCTTAGGGCGCGCTTCGTTACGTAATATTGTTGGCGTCTGTCATTCCGAGGAGCGCTGCGACGAGGAATCCCCTTCCTCTTGCAATCGTCTGCGTATGATTGGGGATCCTTCGCTCCGCTCAGGATGACAGACGGGCCTCGCCCACCGTCAATGCGCGGGCGATTAAAATCGCCCCTACGACCTCTGCGAAGCGCATCGTCGCAGCCGAAACACATCCTAAAGCAGAACAAAGCGTTTTTTACCAACCGCCGCCGCACGCGCAAACCGTAGGGGCGATCTTGATCGCCCGCCGAAACATAGCGTTACGAAGCCGTGCGGTAACTTGTAATCGAGCTTCGCCCGCCGCCCGCGTGACGGACGCGAAGCGGCCGACCTTGGCTCCCTCTGAGGAGGGAACTGTCAGCGCCGCTTGCGGCGATGACTGAGGGAGAGATATTTATTCAAATCGGCTGAGCCGATTTGCTCCTTCATGCAATCACAGCTTGCAATTCATGGCGAAGCCAATTCACACCGAGCGCAGCGAGGCAATTCATTGCGGGAGCCGACGCCGCTTCGCGGCTACATCTCATCCAACGTGAACGCCGGCTATGCCGGCTCCCCTCAATGGGAAGGCTATTCTGCGGTCATCTGATGTGCGGGACAGGGTTGAGCGAATCCGGAGAATCGAGCTTCGCGGCTACGCGGAGAATCTTCAGCGCGTCGCCGACGCTGATCTCGTCGTCGCCATCGACGTCGCCGATGAGGACGTCCTCATCCGTCGCCGCCTGCAGTCTCGCCGCGATGCGCAGCGCGATGAGCGCGTCGCCGACCGAAATCTCGCCGTCCTTGTCGAGGTCGCCCTTCATAGGCGAGTAGAACCCGAAACCGCTCGCGACGACCGTGCAGGAGGCGGTGGCGCCGCCCTTCGCGGTTATCGTTACCGTCGCGGTGCCGTTCAAAAACCCGGTGACGACGGCTCTGTTCTTGCCCGTGGGCATCACCATAATAACGCTGTTGTCCGAGCATTCCCACTCGA
>JAFTEJ010000036.1 GCA_017453725.1 Clostridia bacterium
GATTTTATAATTCTTTCCGCTTATGGTCACGGGCGAGCCGTGGGAAAGGTGTCCGCCGTGGTCGAGGCTCATCCCGAGTATCGTGTCGCCCGTTTCGAGCAGCGCGAAGTATACGGTGGTGTTCGCGGTCGCTCCGCAGTGGGGCTGGACGTTGACGTGTTCGCAGCCGAAGAGCTTCTTCGCACGCTCTATCGCGAGATTTTCGACGACGTCGACCTTCTCGCAGCCGCCGTAGTAACGCTTCGCGGGGTAGCCCTCCGCGTACTTGTTCGTGAGCTCCGAGCCCATCGCGGCGAGGACCGCGTCCGAAACGAAGTTTTCGGAGGCTATAAGCTCGATGTTCTCTCTCTGGCGGTCGAGCTCCGCCGCCATGGCGCCGCCGACCTCGGGGTCGTACATTTTAACAAATCCGATGGAATCAAACTTCCTGCTCATTTTTCTTTCTCGCTTTCATCCGCTAAAATTACGCTAACATAATTATACAATCAGAGTATCGGAATTTCAAGAAAAAATAATTGCTTTTTGTGCCGAAATTTATTATTATATAGGCGGGTGGTTTGTATGAATAAACAAAACGGCGAGATTATCACGGAGTTGCTGAAGGCGGAATACCCCGACGCGGAGTGCTCTCTGGAATATGAAAAGGACTATGAGCTGCTTATTTCCACGCGGCTCGCGGCGCAGTGCACCGACGCGAGAGTGAATATGGTGACGCCCGCGCTGTTCGCGCGTTACACGTCGCCGAAGGCGTTCGCGGAAGCGGACGTCCGCGAGCTGGAAGGGTATATCGAGTCCTGCGGACTTTATAAGACGAAGGCTGCGGATATTATAGAGATGTGCCGCCGGCTCGTCGACGTCTACGGCGGGAAGGTGCCGGACAATATGGAGGATCTGCTCACCCTCCGCGGCGTCGGAAGGAAGACCGCGAACCTTATACTCGGCGACGTTTACGGCAAGCCCGCCGTCGTCACCGATACGCATTGTATACGCATATCGAACCGGCTCGGGCTCGCGGATTCGAAGGACCCGCGCAAGGTCGAGGATGCGCTGCGTGAAGCCATCGCGCCCGGGGAGCAGAACAACTTCTGCCACCGGCTCGTCATGCACGGCCGCGCCGTCTGCACCGCGAGAAGCCCGAAGTGCGAAGCATGCGTGCTTGCGAAGGTGTGCGCGAAGCGCGGAGTATAAAGGGGGCCGCTCTTGAAATATATAATCAAGCTTTTAAAAATGACAAAGCCGTGGAGGAAGTATCTCATCCTCGCGGTCATCGGTCTGCTGGGCGTAACGGCGATAAACCTATATACGCCGCTCATCACAAAGCGCGTTATACACTATATCGAACTCGGGCTGAGCGACGATATTATCATAACCATAGTCAAGTGGTGTATGCTCCTGCTGATGTTCTATCTGCTGCGGGCGTTTATGAAGTTTCTTAATCAATATTACGGGCATAAAGCGTCGTGGAATCTCGTCGCCTACGTGCGCACCATACTTTACGAGCACTATCAGAAGCTCTCGATGCGCTATTTCCGCGATAAGCAGACCGGAGGACTTATGGCGCGCGTGGTCAGCGATACGGCGACTTTCGAGACTCTTTTCGCCCACGCGATACCCGATATCATTTCGTACGTCATCACCTTTGTAGGCGTTTTCGTCATACTGCTGACAATAAACCCGGTGCTTACGCTTTACACCTGCATACCACTGCCTTTCGTAGGCGTCTCTTCGTTTATCCTGCGCCGTATGCGCCGCTATTTCCGCAAGGGGCAGGAGATGAACTCCGAGCTGAGCGCTCAGCTTCAGGACAATTTCTCCGGCATGAAGGAGATACAGATATTCAACAAGCAGGAGCAGGAGCTCGAAAACATCCGCGGCAAATCGCAGGCCCACGCGAACGCGCTGATTCGCGCGCTTTACAATTCCGCGGTTATGCACCCGATAGTTGAACTGCTGACTTCGTTGGGCACGATAATCGTGCTTATCCTCGGCTCAATATACGCGTACAGGTCCGGACTTGAGATATCCGAGCTGGTCACGTTCATACTCTATCTGGCGCAGTTCTATGCGCCGGTCGCCGGGTTTGCCCGTATTCTCGAAGACCTGCAGCACGGAATTGCCGGAGCGGAACGCGTTTTCGAGGTGCTTGAAACCGAACCGGAGATCAAGGATTCGCCCGACGCCGTGGACGTCGGAAGGCTCACCGGCGAGATAAGCTTTAATCACGTTTCGTTTTCGTACTACGATGAGGTTCCCGTTCTGAACGACGTTTCATTCACCGCCGACGCCGGCGAAATGCTCGCGATCGTAGGCGCGACAGGAGAGGGCAAAACTACCATATCATCGCTCATAGCAAGGTTTTATGATCCTAAAGAAGGCTCCGTCACTATGGACGGCGTCGACCTGCGCGATATGAAACTTGATTCCCTGCGCGACAATCTGAGCTACGTGCTTCAGGACGTTTTCCTCTTCAACGGCACCGTGCGCGAAAACATCGCCTACGCGGCGAACGGCGCAACCGACGAACAGATTGTCGAAGCCGCGAAGACCGCGTGCATACACAACTTCATAACGTCGCTTCCGGACGGCTACGACACGCAGATAGGCGAGCGCGGAACGCGCCTTTCCGGCGGTCAGAAGCAGCGTATCGCCATTGCGAGAGCGATCCTGCGTGATTCGCCGATACTCGTGCTCGACGAAGCTACGAGCGCCGTCGATACCGAGACGGAGAGCAACATCCAGCGCGCAATCTCCAACATCGCCGGAACGCGCACTATCGTGGTAATCGCGCACCGCCTATCAACCATAAAGAAGGCAAACAAAATACTCGTCCTGAGCGGCGGATGCATTGCCGAGTCCGGCACTCATGACGAGCTTCTGGCTGAAAAAGGTATATATTACGACCTCTGCAACGATCAGAAGGTTTAGTCTCTGTACTCTTCCGCCCAGACCGCCTCGCCTTCGGCGAGGGAGCGCTTCATATCGAGTATGCGCTGGTTCTCGCTGCCGCGGTAGAGCAGGTCGAGCGAGCGCTGCTCAAGGACGAAGGGCCCGTCGACGAGGAAGTCGCATTCGCGCAGCAGCGCGTCTACGTCGGAGTCGCTCTCCGCGAGCTTCGTTATTTCCTCGAATGTGTAGCCGGTGAAGGCGAAGACGTCCAGCCCCTTCGCGTGCGCCGCCTTCGCGAGCTCGAGGCAGGGCTTCGGCTGGTAAAACGGATCGCCGCCGGAAAGCGTTATGCCCTTCAGCAGCGGGTTTTTGTCCCACATCGCGATAATGTCGGCGGTATCATATTCCGTGCCGCCGTCCATAGGCCAGCTTTCGGGATTGTGACAGCCCTTGCAATGATGCAGGCACCCCTGCGTGAAAATACCGCAGCGGAAGCCGGGTCCGTCCGTTATCGAGTCCGGCACGATGCCGAAGATCCTGATTTTCATATTCATCCCTCCGCTTCTTACGGTATGATTTTACCACCCCCCGCGGCGGGTGTCAATACGGCGCTTGCCGATAATTATTTTTTTGTTGAAATATTCGGGAACGCGTGTTATAATGCTTTCATAATGACTAACAAACGGAGTTGGTGTCTGCCCGATGGGTAAAAGCGAAGACAAAATAAAGTATAAGCAAAACAAAAAGAGCACGGCGCTGATGATAATCGGTATCGCGGTCCTCGTGCTGCTCGTCGTATTCATTATTTTCGGAACGGCGATAACCGACTTTTTCAGAAACGTGTTTGCGAAGAGTCCCGACGACGTCTCCTCGGGCGACGTAATATCCTCGAGCGAGATTGACGACGGCGGCGATGAAACCGACAGCGACCGCACAGGCTATCCCGCTGACGAAACCCAGCTTTCGCCCGACTATCAGCTTGCCGCTCCGACGGCGGGCGACGACGTCGCGATAATAACGACCTCGCTCGGCGCGATGAAGTTCAAGCTCTTCCCGGAGAACGCGCCCAAAGCGGTCGCGAACTTCAGCGCCAAGGCGCAGGACGGCTACTATAACGGCATGTCCTTCCTCTATCTCTACGAGGATGTCCTGCAGTCCGACGGCGATATGAACACCATCTACGGCGAAGAAGGCTTCGAGAAGGAGCTGTCGATCAACCTGCATAACTATCTCGGCGCGCTCGGCGTCTGCAATTCCGGCGACGTGAACTCCAACCAGTTCTACATCGTCACCGTCAACAACGTTGCGGAGGACATACTCGAAGCGATGAGCGGCGAACAGGCACAGTCGCTGGGTCTCGGCTTCAGCGAAGAAGTCATAGCGAAATACGCTTCCATCGGCGGCGACCCGACGCTCGACGGACAGTTCACCGTCTTCGGCCAGCTTTACGAAGGCGCCGAAGTCATCGACGCGATCAACGCCGTTCAGGTTGACGAAGACTACAAGCCGCTTCAGGACATCACCATCACGTCCGTGGAGATCGGCAAATATTGATACCGTAAAGCTACGGTCCCACCGCGCCCGAAGGGCTTTCTTACCCTCCGCCGACACGGCGGAGGGTTTTGTCCCCTTAAAAGCGGGAAAGAAAATACAGGGAGGTATGACAATGGAAGAGCTCGAACTCGAAAAGATCGCGGAAGAGATCTCCGCGCTGCTGGAAGGGAAAAACATACCCAAGCTCAAACAGGTGCTTACCCCTATGAACCCCGCCGACATCGCGGTCATATTTCAAGAAATCGACGAGGAGAAGCTGCCGTTCCTCTACCGCATACTGCCGAAGGAGCTCGCCGCGGAGGTCTTCGTCGAAATGGACGGCGACCAGCAGGAGCTGCTGATACGCGCCTTCTCCGACCGCGAGCTTCACGAAATGCTCGATGAGCTCTATATGGACGACACCGTCGACCTTATCGAGGAGATGCCCGCGAACGTCGTCACGAGGATACTGCGGAACTGCGACGCGAAGACGCGCCAGACGATAAACGAGATACTGAAATACCCGAAGGACAGCGCGGGAGCGCTGATGACCATCGAGTTCGTGTCCCTCATCGAGGGAATGACCGTCGAACAGGCTTTCGAGCGCATAAAGCGCACCGGCGTCGACAAGGAAACGATCTACACCTGCTACGTCACCGACCGTTCGCGCAAGCTCAAGGGCGTCGTCACCGCCAAGGATCTGATGCTTGCGGACAGCGGCACGATCGTTGACGATATTATGGAAACCAACGTTATCTCCGTCGACACGATCGAGGACAAGGAAGTCGTCGCCAAACAGTTCCAGAAATACGACCTGCTCGCGCTTCCCGTAGTTGACGGCGAAAACCGGCTGGTCGGTATAATCACCGTTGACGACGCTATCGACGTCATGGAAGAAGAGGCGACCGAGGATATATCAAAGATGGCGGCCGTTAACCCGCTGGAGGACACCTATTTCAAGACATCCGTCTTCAAGCACGCGCGTAACCGCTTTCTTTGGCTCTTCGTCCTCATGCTTTCCGCGACGGTGACGGGGCTTATAATCCAGCATTATGAAGCGGCGATAGCGGCGATACCCGCGCTTGTCGCGTTCATCCCGACGTTGATGGATACCGGCGGAAACTGCGGCTCGCAGGCGAGCGCGATGATAATCCGCGGTCTTGCGATAGGCGAGATAAAGCCGAGCGACTACTTCCGCGCCGTCTGGAAGGAGCTGCGTATCGCGCTGCTCGTCGGGCTTTCGCTCTCGCTGGTCAATACGGTCAGAGTGTTCCTGATGTACGGCTCGAGCATAGGCGAGCAGAATATCCCGACCTATATGTTCGCGATAGTGACCGCCTGCGCGATGCTCGTCACGATAACGACGGCGAAGTTCCTCGGCTGTTCGATGCCGATACTCGCCAGCAAGATCAAGATAGACCCCGCGTTGATGGCGTCGCCGATGATAACGACGATAGTCGACGCCGTCTCCGTCCTCGCTTACTTCACGATCGTTACCACCATCCTCAGCGCGTATTTCTGATAATCGCCGCAAACGGGGAATAAGAGTCCGCCTTCCGAATTTCGGAAGGCGGATTTTTCAGCGCCGCCTTCTCAGAATGGAAAAGGCGGCGCATTTCCGGCTTTTCAAAATTTAACTTAAAAATTTCACTAATATTTGATTGATTATAACGAACGGATAATGTATAATATAATTTGTGAGAATGGAGTTAATATATGATCTACCTTGACTACACCGCGTCGACGCCGGTCACGGCCGACGTTGAGGAAATCTATATAAAGGCGCTGCGCGAATGCTACGCGAACCCGTCGAGCGTA
This sequence comes from Clostridia bacterium, assembly GCA_017453725.1. GTDB lineage: Bacteria > Bacillota > Clostridia > Oscillospirales > RGIG8002 > RGIG8002. Next base: position 6,238 of record JAFTEJ010000036.1, read on the forward strand.
CACTCAGCCGGGGTGGCCGCCGCAAAGCGGCTTGCGGAAGCCCGCGAGCTGCTCGCGAAAAGCGTCGGTTGCTCCGCCGGCGAGATATGCTTCACCTCCGGCGGAAGCGAAAGCAACAACGCCGCGCTCTTCGGGGCCGCACGCGCGCTCAAGCGGCGCGGGAGCCACATCGTCAGCTCCCTTGCGGAGCACGATTCCGTGAAGGCTCCGCTGCGCGCGCTCGAGAAGGAGGGCTTTGAGGTCACCTTCGTCGCGCCGGAGCGGGACGGCTCGACCGATATCGCGAAGATACGCGCCGCGGTGCGTCCCGAAACGGTGCTCGTTTCGCTCGCGGCGGTCAATAACGAGACCGGCGCGGTCAACGACATCCCCGCGCTCCGCGCCGCGCTTTCCGCTTTCCCGACGCTGATCCACAGCGACTGCGTCCAGCTCATAGGCAAGGCGCGGCATACGCAGACCGTCCGCGCCGCGGACTTAGTCTCCCTCTGCAGCCACAAGCTTTTCGCGCCGAAGGGGGCGGGCGCGCTCATCATCCGCGGCCACGCCAGACCGGAGCCGCTGATACTCGGCGGCGGTCAGGAGAGCGGCAGGCGTTCCGGTACCGAGAACCTTCCCGCGATAATCGCCTTCGCGGACGCGGCGGCGCGGCTCGTTTCCGGGTTTGCGCAGTCGCAGCCGAAGGTCGCGGCGCTGAACTCGCGTCTGCGCGAGGGGCTTTCCGCGCTCGGCGGCGTCGAGTTCATCTCCGGCGAAAACGCGGTGCCGCATATCCTTTCGTTTGCTGTCGTCGGCATCCCGTCCGAAACGCTGGTCAACTACCTTTCCGGCGAGGGCATACTGATTTCTCCCGGCAGCGCCTGCAAGAAGGGGAGAAAGAGCGAGGCGCTCGCCTCGTCCGGGCTTCCCGAAGACGTGCTCGCATCGGCTGTGCGCGTTTCGCTTTCGTTTTTGACGACGGAGCGGGAGGTCGACGCGCTCGTCAAGGCCATTGCTTCCGCGAAGCGGAATATTCTTCACAGATAAACTTGATAACGGAGCGATCATTCTGATGAAAGAACTGATAATTCTGAAAATGGGCGAGGTCGTGCTCAAAGGGCTCAACAGAGACAACTTCGAGAACACCCTGCTTAAAAATATGCGCCGCAGGCTTGAGGACCTCGGCGAATTCAAGGTCTACCGCTCGCAGTCGACCGCGTACTGCGAGCCGATGAGCGACGACTGCGACGTCGACGAGGCGTTCGAGCGGCTCAGGAAGGTCTTCGGCATAGTGACGCTTGCCCGCTGCGCCGTCGTTGAGAAGGATATGGAAAAGATACTCGCGGCGTCCGCGGACTACCTCGCGCCGGAGCTTTCCGCCGCGCGCACATTCAAGGTCAACGCCAAGCGCTCCGACAAGGGCTTCCCGAAGAAGTCCCCGGAGATATGCGCCGAGGTCGGAGGATACCTGCTTGAGAAGTTCCCGCATCTTAAGGTCGACGTCCTCACGCCGCAGGTGACCGTAACCGTCGAGATACGCGACTTCGGCGCGTACATACACGCAGACGCCGTAAAAGGCGCGGGCGGCCTGCCGGTCGGGACGAGCAAGAAGGCGCTGCTGCTGCTCAGCGGCGGCATCGACAGTCCCGTCGCGGGGCATATGATCGCCAAGCGCGGAGTCTTCCTTTCCGCCGTATACTTCGAGACGCCGCCTTACACCGGCGCCGCCGCGAAGGAGAAGGTCGTCACGCTCGCGAAGACGCTCAAACCGTGGTGCGGCGCGATAAACCTTTTCACGGTTTCGCTCACGAAGGTGCAGGAGGCGCTTTACGCGAACTGCCGCGAGGAGTATTTCACGCTGCTGCTCCGCCGGTTTATGTTGCGATGCGCCGCCGCGCTCGCGAAACGCGAGGACTGCCTCGCTCTCGTCACCGGCGAAAGCGTCGGGCAGGTCGCGAGCCAGACCATCCCCGCGCTCGCCGTCACGAACGACGCCGCGGGTGAGC
>JAFTEJ010000037.1 GCA_017453725.1 Clostridia bacterium
ATATTTATCGTTCAGGCAAAACAACAAAACAGCGGTCATACTTGATGTATGGCCGCTGTTTTTTGTGAAGTCTGGGCGGGAAATAGCCGTTCAAAATCCGACTTATCCCTAATTTGCGCGCCCTGTCGGGCGCCGCTTCCGGTTAAGCTTTACGCGGGAATCAGAATCCCGGTGATCAGAACTTCAGTCCCTCAATGGTGATGGAGCCGTCTTCATTGACGACGCATTCCTTGCCGACGACGCCGTCCTTGGTGAAGAACCAGACGGTGTAGGTCTCGCCGGCGCGGTCCGCGCTGAGGTTAGCCTTGAAGGTCAAAGTACCGATATACGGAGCGATCGCGGTATCGAACGAGATCGCGTAGGTGAAGATGATGTTCTTCCCGGAGCCGCTGCGGTTCGCCGCGCGGAGCAGGTCGAAGTAGGCGGTCTTCACGGGGGTGATATTCTCCATCGTGAAGCTTGCGACGTCCAGATTGTGGAAGCTGCCGGAAAGCTCAACGGTGCCGAACTCGGTGTTGACGACGGTCTTCTCCTCGGTGACGGCGTTGATGACGACCGCTACCTTGCAGGAATAGACCTCATAGAGATCCGCGTCAGCGGGAGTGAAGGTCACATCGAATTCGCTGCCGGACTGCTCGTAATCCGGGATGATCTCGGGATTGACGAACGCCCAGACGCCCTCGACGTCGGTCTCGCCGCCGGAGAGGACCGCTTCAGCGAGGCTCATTCCGAGAGGCAGGAGATCGGCGGTGGGATCATTGGCGACGTTGACAAGCGCCTTGCCGACAGGTCCGAAGGCGTCGCTCGTGAGAGCGCCATCGAGATCGGCGGAGCTGACCTTCACGAAGAAGGTGGCGCCGATGTCGTTCGCGGCGAAGGTGTAAGCGGCGCCGGTCGCGACAAGCGCGTCATCGGCGTACCACTCGACGACGTAGTCATGCTCGCCGTCGAGAGTGAGCTCGACCTCGGCAGTCGCCTGTGTGCCGTATCTGAAGTCGCCGTTGACGACCACGGAGCCGGCGATCGCTTCCTTGGCGGTCGTGACCGCGGTACCCTCGGAGGAGGCGGAAGCGGAGGAAACGCCCTGAGCGTAGTATCTGGCGTAGAAGGTGTACGCGGTGTTCGGGGTCAGGCCGGTGAACTCATTGCTGAGCTGCCATTCGCCGTCGCCGCATTTATACTCGGCGCCTTCTATGGCGGCGAGGACCACTCTGGTGGGCTCGACCGTCACGGCTTCGGGAGCCGCGGGCGCGTCGGGCGTGACGAACTGGTCGATGCAGGCGGTGATCTCCTGAAGGAGCGCGACCGCGGAGTTATTCGAGAGCTCTCCGTAGTATCTCTCCTTGAAGGAGACGATCTCATCCGCGAAGTAGTTCGTCACGTCGAGCTCGACGAGCTCTTCCAGCTTCGCCTTGATGGACTTCCTTATCGGAGCGCAGAAATCATCGACGATTCCCTGGAGTTCATCGATCGCGGCGAGGACTTCCGCACGCTCCTCGGCTTCGGCGACGGATTCGGCGAGCGCGTAAGCGTCGGCGAAGTGCGTGCCGTCAAGGTCGTATTCCTTCAGCGTCGCAACGAGAGCGGCGAGCGTCTCGAAGTCGGCTTCGGTCGGAACGACGAGCGTCTTGTAGCCGCGAACGTCGGAGATGGTGACGGTCGTGCCTTCCTCGAGGCCGTAGCACTCGACGATGAAGACGATGACGTCTTCGAGCTCGCTCTGGGCAAATGCGCTGCACCAGAACGCCTTCTCGAAGTAGCTGAACGGGATGTTGATGTAGCCGTCGGCAAGGGTGTATTCGGGCTTAATCTTGAGCGCGTACTGCTCGCGGACGAACTTGGAGCAGTTGGAAAGACCGATGAGGATTCTCTCAACGGGCTTGTTGGCCTCAAGCTTGAAGCGGATACCTTCGGCATTGGAGAGTCCGGCGACGTTGATAGCCGGATAAGCGCCGTTGTTGTCGGGCTGCAGGGTCTGGCTGCGGTCCATATTCTTCCAGCCCATCGCCTTGCCGGTGAAGTCAGCGGTCGCTTTCATAGAGAACCAGCCGTCGCCCGCGGTGAAGGTGGTGTTGTTGGAGAAGTCGCCGTTGTTCCAGGCCTGGTTAATATTCAAACCTTCGCCGATGGAGTCGCAGAGCTTGTCGCTGTTCGCGGTGACGACGGCGTTGACGGCGTCGGTCGTCCAGCCCTCGAAGAAGCTGCCGGTGACGGGCTTGATATTCAGCGGAACGAGCAGCGCGAGCGCGGCCTCCGCCTCGGCGGCGGTCGTCGCGGCGTCAGCGGCGGCGCGGAACGCCGTCCAGCTCTCGGCGGTGTAGTTGTACTCCCAGGCGTTGGCGAGCGCGGCGACGGCGGCTTCGTCAGCGAGCAGCGCGGCGGCGGCGTTGACGTCGGCCTGAGTCGCTGCGGAGTTGTAGTAGGTCGCCAGCGCGGCGTCGTAGGAGGCGAGTCCCTTTCCGGCGATGAGCGCGGCCTTCAGCGCGGCGCGGTCAACGCCTTCGTAAGCGGAAAGTATCGCGTTGATGTTGTTGCAGGCTGTGTCGCAGTCGAGGCCGAAGGAGTTCTCATCGAGCGCCTCGGCGGCGGCGACCAGCTCGGCGTATCTGCCGTCAACGTCGAAGGCGGCGAGCGCCTCGGCAGCGGCGGCGGCAGCGGCAAGCTGCTCGGCGGTAGCCTTCTCAAGCTCCTTGTAGCCGCGGAGATCGGAGAGGGTCACCTTCGTGTCCTTCGCGGCGCCGAAGCACTCAACGATAAGGACTATGGTGTTATCGAGCTCGCTCTGGGCAAACGGGTTGCACCAGAAGGCGGCTTCGAAATAGCTGAACGGGATGTTGATATAGCCGTCGGCGGCAACGTATTCGGGTCTGATCTTCATCGCGTACTGTTCTCTGGTAGTGGTGGCGCAGTTCGAAAGACCGATGAGGATTCTCTGTACGTAGCCGGTGGACTCGAGCTTGAAGCGAATGCCGTCCGCCTGGGAAAGTCCGGCCGCGTCGAATACGGGGTAGGCGTAATTCTTTCCGGCGGCGAGCGTTCCGCTGCGGTCCATATTCTTCCAGCCCATCGCCTTGTTGGCGAAGCTGACGTTCGCGGTCAGCGAGAAGTTGCTGTTCGCCTCGAAGGTGGTGTTGTTGGAGAAGTCTCCGCCGTTCCATTCGCCGTTGACGTTCAGGCCTCTGCCGATGGAATCGCAGAGCTTATCGGAGTTCGCGTCGACAACGTCGTTGACGGCAGCGGTCGTCCAGCCATCGAAGAAGTCGGCGGTCGTCGATCCGGTGGGAAGCGGAACAAGGGCGTTATACGCGGCGGTGAGCAGCGCCAGAGCGCCGGCGGCGTCGGTTTCATAAATAGCCCACGCCTGATCGACGGCGTCAGCGATGCCGGCGAAGCTGGCGGGCGGGTAGTTGTAGCTCCACGCGTCGATGCAGTGCGCGAACGCGGCGGCGAGATCGGCTTCCGCCGTCTCGGCGGCGATAAGCTTTCTGACGACGTTGATATAACGGCGCAGCTCTTCGCCGGTGGTGTCGGGATTACTGTAAGCGAAATCCGCTTCGGTAAGATCCGCAATGTAGGTGTAGCTGTCGTCGAACAGGCCGAGGCCGTCGGCGACGTTGAGGAGGTCGTTCAGATCCGACTTAAGCTGCGCGTATCCGCTGCTTATCGCGTCGAGCGCGACGTCAAGAGCGTCTCTCGCGGCGTTGATCTGGTCCTGAGTGGAAGAAGTGTTTCTGTAAACAGCCTCGGCGTTGGCGAGAACCTCACCTGTGATCTCCGCGGCCTTGGCTTCTCTGATCGCTCTGTGGAGGTCGACCGTATCGGCGGCGCCGACAAGGTAAACGTCGTCGATCCAGAAAGTGACCGGCATATCTGTCTTGTTGAAGACGATCGCCATATTCAGAGTGCTGACGCGGCCGTCGTAAGCGTCGTCGAAATTGCCGGCGACACTGGGAAGCGCTATGCCGCTTTCGTCGTAATTGTTACGGGTGATCTTCGAGAAGTCGTAAATCAGATAGCCGTTTGACTTCGTCGGGCTCTGAAGCGAAAGGCAAACCCTCTCGGTGCCGCTGTTGAGCATAAGGTTGCAGCCGGCGAAGGCGCTCTTGAAATTATCGTCGCCGTCGAATTTAATGGCTATCTTCGTCTTGTTCGACAGCTCGGCGTCGCCGAAAATGTTGATGCCGTCGATCAAAGTGTCCTTGACGAAAGGCGTGGCGTTCGTTCCGGTGGAAAGATATCCGGTGTTGGTTTTCCACTGGTCGCTGAGACCCGATGCGGTCGTAAGCGAGATGACGGTTCTGCCATTATCGTCTTTGGTAATGGAGTAATTCGACGCGTTGGAGTAGTTGTTGTTTCCTCCCCAACCGTTGTTCTTACCCATCTTCTGCGCCTGCTCGAGCGTGTACTGGTTGATGAACGGGATGTGCATCTGCACCTCGTCGGCGGACGCGGTGAATATCACCATGCCGCTGAACACAGCCAGCATCATCGCAAAGGCAAGCAATGAACTGAGTATTTTCTTCATGATTCTCCTCCTGAAATAGATTTTTTCGGATATTGTTGCATTACAATCCTCCTGATACAGATATTAGCACATTTTTAAATAAAAATCAACAAATATTTAATGAATTTTTGAAAAATATTGAGGAGTTATTCTAAATACTCCCCCGCCGGGCGGCGACAATCCCTCAGACAGAAAGCCTCCCCTGTGTAAGGGGAGGTGCCCCG
>JAFTEJ010000038.1 GCA_017453725.1 Clostridia bacterium
CTACGGGCTCGCCTTGCGAGCGCAGCCCTTCTGTCTTGCCGTACTCGACAGCTCCGTCGTTCCGCGGGGCGTCGGTCTTGCCTCTCTCTGAGGAGGGAGGTGGCATCTGAGGCGAAGCCGAAGATGACGGAGGGAGAGATAACGACGCCTCTCCTTCTGTCAAAGCGTCGTTCCGGAGACGGAGGCTAAGCGAAGCCGCGGGGATTTTCCATCCCTCAGTCTCGGACGGCTCGCCGTCCGAGACAGCTCCATCGTCTGGGGGAGTCGCGGCGCCGCAGACGTCTTCGGAACGAACTCCGCGCAAATCGCGGCTCGGCGTTATCTCTCCCTCAGTCAAACGCTCCCTGAGGCCGCGTTCGACAGCTCCCTCCTCAGAGGGAGCCGAGGGCGCTTCGCGCCTCGCGTCAGCGTTCACACGCTCGATCGCGACGACCTCTGCCTGCCTGACGTCGAGGCCGGGAGTGCGCTCCAGCACGCGCTTCATACGTTCCTGATAGGCGCGGCGGTCGATCTGCGCGCGCAGCGAGTAGACGGCGGCGCCCTTGCCGCGGTTGAGCATACGGGTCTGGATAGAGGTTTCGTCCGCGGCGCGTCCCATTTCGCCGCCGAGGGCGTCAAGCTCGCGGACGAGGTGTCCCTTGCCGGTGCCGCCTATCGACGGGTTGCAGGGCATATTTCCGACGGAATCGAGGTTTATCGCGAAGATAACGACGCGCAGTCCGAGCCGCGCGGCGGCAAGAGCGGCCTCTATGCCCGCGTGCCCCGCGCCGACGACGGCTATATCGTACTGTTCAGGATTGACGTAACGCTGCATCGTGTCGCAACCTCCCAAAGAAACGATGGGAAATGATATACGCTTTGCGTATGATATACCGCCCGCGGCGGTATTAAGGAGCAAACCGGCATAGCCGATTTGAATATATTGTGCCGTCCGCTTCGCGTCCGTTACACGGGCGGCGGGCGAAGCCCGCTTTCAAGTTGCCGCACGGCAGTGTAACGATACGTTTCGGCGGGCGATCAAGATCGCCCCTACGACCTCTGCGAAGAGCGTCGTCAAAGCGGAAACATATCCGACAGCAGAATACAGCGTCTTTTAAACAAGCCTCGCCGCACGCGCAAACCGTAGGGGCGATTTTAATCGCCCGCGACGAGCGCAGCGAGTCAATACGTTCAAACTGCGACCGAAGGGAGCGGTTTGGTCGATAATATCCGCGTCAGCGGATATATCATATTTGTCGTCCGGCAAATATATCATACGTGGAGCGTATATCATATCGCCGCAAGGCGATATATCATTGCACACGCTTGCGCGTGCCTGCTACTTCCCCACGCAAAAACTGCTGAATATCCCGTCTATCACGTCTTCGCCGACGTTCCTGCCGGCGCACTCGTCGAGCGCGGAAACGGCTTCGCGGAGGTCCACGGCGGCGATGTCGGCCTCGAAGCCGCGTTTGAGCGCGAATCCGGCGGCGGCGAGCCCCTCGCCCGCCCTGCGGAGGCAGTCGCGCTGGTGCAGGGAGGCGCACCAGCCGTCCGCGTCGTCGAAGCCGTCGGCGCCGGTGACTGCGCGGACCGCGTCGGCAAGGGCGTCCAGCCCCTCCCCCGTCTTCGCGCACATCTCCACGACGAAGGCGCACTCGTCCTCTATCGGCGAAACGTCTATCCCGCGCGGCTTGTCGCACTTGTTTATCACCGCGATCTGCGGCGCTCTTTTCAAAAGTGACAGATCCTCGGCGCCGAGCGGCTCGGAGCCGTCGAAAACGGCGATTATGAGCGAAGCGGCGTCAAGCCGTTCGTTCGCGAGCTCGACTCCCCTGCGCTCGATTTCCTCCGGCGCGTCGCGGAGCCCGGCGGTGTCGGCGAGCCTGAGCAGCACGCCGCCGCATACGACCGCGCTTTCAACGACGTCGCGGGTAGTGCCGGGGACGTCCGAAACTATGCTGCGCTCACGCCCGGCGAGGAGATTCATCAGCGTGGACTTGCCGACGTTCGCGCGCCCGGCGATGACCGTTTCAACGCCTTCGGTGAGCGCGAGCCCGCCTTCGTAGGTGCCGGCGATCTTCATGCAGCGGTCGGAGAGGTCGAAAAGCCTGTCGACCGCCTCGTTCCGGGGCAGTTCGGGTATCTCCTCCTCGGGGAAATCCGCCTCGGCGGATATGTGTATCAGAACGGCGGCGGCCTCCTCGCGGAGCGCCTTGAGAGCGCGGTCGAGCGCGCCTCCCGCCTGCCTGTTGGCGAGCTTCAGCGCCTCCGCGGAACGCGCCGAAACGACGCTCATCACAGCCTCGGCCTCCGAAAGCGCGAGCCTGCCGTTGAGGAATGCGCGTTTGGAGAATTCACCGCCCCGCGCCTGCCTCGCGCCGGCTCTCAGGAGCGTTTCGAGCACCCGCTCGGTGACGAAAACGCCGCCGTGGCAGGCGAATTCGACGCAGTCCTCGCCGGTGTAGGACTTCGGAGCGCGGTATACGGTCGCGACGACGGTGTCGACGGCTTCGTCCCCGTCGCGGACCTCGCCGAGTGCGCAGGTCCAGCCCCGCCGCGAGGCGAGCGGACCGCCCGTTTTCGGCGTGAAAACGCCGTCGCAGAGCGCGATCGCGCCTTCCCCGCTTACGCGTATGACGGCGATGGCCGCGTTTCCGCGCGGGGTCGCGACCGCCGCGATGACGTCGGAGTTGTAGGTGTTGTGAGGTGTCATAAGTTCCTCCGGAGGCTCACGCTGACGCGTGAGCAGTGATATATCGCCTTAAGGCGATATGATATACGCTTCGCGTATGATATACCGGCGTATCGCCGGCATGATATACCGCCTGCGGCGGTATTAAGGAGCAAATCGGTTCTGCCGATTTGAATATATAGCGGGCGATCAAGATC
>JAFTEJ010000039.1 GCA_017453725.1 Clostridia bacterium
CGGCGCGGCTGCGTGAGTTCGCGGACGCGCGATGCTCGTCCCTCCCGGCTCGCTTCGCGAGCACAACCCCTCCGTCTTTCGCCTTCGGCGGAAGCCGCCCCCCATTGCACAGGGGAGGCTTGCGGCGTATTTTTGACTTGACCTGCGGAGTTTGAAGTAGTATAATATACACTGTATAGGGATGTTCTGCGCGTGATTCGGCACAAGATGTTGTTTCCGCTTCTAATCCGCCGCGGAGCGCCCGATAAGGAGGCAAAACCGTGAAAAAACTCAAATCCTCGTCCGCGGCGAGCTTTACCGCCGTCGCGCTTATATACCTTTTAGCCGGGGCGGTCGGCTTCGCCGTTTACGGCGCTGTCGATGCCGACTGGCGCGTGAAGCTGCTTATCGCGGACGTCGCGGCGACGGTCGTGACCTTCGCCTTTAGCGTGCTGTTCAAAAACGCCTCCGTCTACGACCCCTACTGGAGCGTGCAGCCGATCGTCATCTGCCTTGCCTACGCGTTCCCGCGGCGGGTGACGAACTTTTCCTGGCTGCTTGTCGCGGCGGTGTGCGTCTGGGGCGTGCGGCTGACGGCGAACTGGGCGCTGAACTTCGGCTCTCTCGAGCGCGAGGACTGGCGCTACGTTATGCTCCGCGAAAAGACGGGGAAGTTTTATCCGATAATAAACTTCGTCGGGATACATATGGTGCCGACGCTGGTAGTCTACGGCTGTACGCTTCCGGTGGCGTGCGCGATCCGCGAGGGCGCGGAGGGGAACGTCTGGAGCGTCGCGGCGGTCTGCGTCTGCTTCGGAGCGGCAGCGCTGCAGGGGATAGCCGACCTGCAGATGCGCCGTTACCGCGCGGAGCGCGAAACGCCCTTCTGCCGCCGCGGACTGTGGAGGTACTCCCGCCACCCGAACTACCTCGGCGAACTGCTGATGTGGTGGGGCGCGGGGCTCTCCGTCTTCGCCGTTTACACGGATTGGACGCTGCTCATCGGCGCGGCGGCGAATACCGCGCTGTTCATGCTGGTCAGTATTCCGATGGCGGACGGCAGGCAGGCGAAAAAAGAGGGGTTTGAAGAGTATAAGGAGCAGACGCGCATGCTGCTGCCGCTGAAAAAGTGAGGTAAAACCATGTCCTTTACGGTTGACGAAAAAATCGCGAAACTACAGGAATATATCGACTCCGCGCGGAGCGCCGTATTTTTCGGCGGCGCGGGGGTATCGACCGAAAGCGGCGTGCCGGATTTCCGCAGCAAGGACGGGCTCTACAACGTCCGCGACGTGCGGTTCGACGGCTACCGCCCGGAATACCTGCTCAGCCACACCTGCCTGGCGCGGGAACCGGAGGTCTTCTTCGAGTTCTACCGGCAGAAGATGGACGCGCGGGGCGTAGAGCCGAACGCCGCGCACCTGAAGCTCGCGGAGCTCGAACACGCCGGGAAGCTCGCCGCCGTCGTCACTCAGAATATCGACGGACTGCATCAGAAGGCGGGCAGCGTCAACGTTTTCGAGATACACGGCACGACGGAACGCAACTACTGCCAGCGGTGCGGAAAGCCGTTCCCCGCGGACTTCATATACGAATGCGGGGAGCCTGTGCCGCGCTGCGACTGCGGCGGGATCGTGCGCTGCGACGTGACGCTTTACGAGGAGCCGCTGCCGGACGAAGCCGTGCGCGGCGCGGTTTCGGCGATCGCGAACGCCGACATGCTGATAATCGGCGGCACCTCGCTGACGGTCTATCCGGCGGCGTCATACGTCCGGTATTTCCGCGGCGACCACCTCGCAATTATCAATAGGGAACACCTTTCATACCCCCTCGACCCGGTGAATGACGTTGAAATCAACGCGCCGATAGGGAAGGTGCTGGATAAGCTGAAGGTGAATTGACAAGCGGGAGAAGCGGCGGCGAACGCAGGGCGTTCGCAGTGAAGAGTGAATAGTGAATAGTGAAGAGGTAAGGAACAAATCGGCTGCGCCGATTTGAACGTATTGCGCCGCCG
>JAFTEJ010000040.1 GCA_017453725.1 Clostridia bacterium
ACCAAGTTCGATCTCAAAAAGCTTTCAGACGAGATCGAAATAGTGAGCCAGAAGATAGACGAGCTTGAAGCCCAGCTCGAGGGAAAAGCCACACGAAAAGCCGTCGCGGTCGTACCGCGAGACTTTTGATATCGTGCATATTTCAAGAAAAGGTGCACGTTCAACTTAATCAGGGTATAAGCCGCGCTCACGGCTATACTACAGACTGCCGGCGTGAGATTTCGGCTCCTTTCGGGTCCGGCAGTCTGTTTTTACGGAGGTAATGATGACCGAAAAGAAAAGAAAGAAGTTCGAAGCGAAATATCAGAAAGAACTTTCGAGGGTGTACGCCAAGGGGTACAGCGACGCGGGGGCTTCGCTCGTTAAGCGGGCGTTGAAAGGCTTTACCGCGAAAAGCGGTTCGTCTAAGTATGATATCGACCTGAACAACAAGACTCTCCGGCAGAGGGGGAGGATCCTCTATATGGCTTCACCCGTCGCGGCGGGCGCGATAAACACCAGCCGGACTAAGGTGGTCGGAACGGGGCTGTACATGAGAAGCGCGATCAATCGAGATATCCTCGGCATATCGGAGGACGCGGCGCGTGAGTGGCAGAAGAACGTAGAAGCAGAGTTCCGGCTATGGGCTGAAAAAGGGATCAACTGCGACGCGCTCGGGAAGGACAACTTCTACTCGCTCCAAAAGCTCGCGCTTAAGTCCTGGCTGATGTCGGGCGATGTATTCTGCGTTATCAAGCGTGGGGACAGATCGCCGCTCAATCCTTATACGCTCCGGCTACATCTTATCGAAGCGGATCGCGTCTCGACGCCGTCAAAGTATTCCGGAGGGCTCGGCGCAATTACCACCGAAGGAAAAAACGGAAGCAACGCGATCCACGACGGAATAGAAGTGGACGCCAACGGCAAGGTAATCGCCTATCACATCTGCAACAAGTATCCCGACGAGGGGTTAGATAAGGCGACGGAGTGGGTGCGGGTCGAGGCATACGGGAAAAACACCGGGCTCCCGAACGTACTCCACGTTATGGAACCCGAGCGCCCGGAGCAATATCGCGGCGTCACTATGCTTGCTCCCACAATAGAAATGCTCTTACAGCTTCGCCGGTACACGGAAAGCGAGCTGACAGCCGCCCTCGTTCAGACGTATCTTACCGCCTGGATCACCACTCAGTCGGATCCGACAGAATTCCCGCTTAACGAAGTGGGCGGGGGCGACGTGATGGGCGCCCCTGGGACACAGCCCGACGACGTCAGCTATGACGAGAACGAGTACGAAATGGGACCCGGTACGATAAATCATCTGAACCCCGGAGAGACTGTAACGCTCGGGAATCCCAACATTCCGACTGCCGGCTTTGACAATTTCGTCAAGGTCATATGCCGAATGATCGGCTCCGGTATTGAGATACCTTATGACGTATTGATGAAGGAATTTAACGCGTCATATTCCGCGTCAAAGGGAGCTCTTGAAGAAATGCGCGAACCGGTCAAGATGAAACGCGTCAGTTTTGTCGCCGATTTTTGTCAACCGGTGTATGAGATATGGCTCGCCGAGGCGGTCGCGACCGGAAGAATTAAAGCGCCCGGCTTTTTCGCCGATCCGAAGATCCGCGCCGCGTGGTGCGGAGCACGCTGGGACGGTCCCGCGCAGACGCATTTGGATCCTGTCAAGGAGGCGACCGCGAATCAGATGGCTGTCGCAAACGGCTGGAAAACCAACGAGCAGGTTACGCGCGAATACTACGGAGGCAGCTGGGAGGAAAACGTTGAGCGGCTTAACCAGGAGAGAAGCCTATTCGAGTTTGTCCCGATTTCAGTTGATCCGTCATTGCTAAAAGATGAGGAGGAAGACAATGCCGAAGATAATTAACAACTTAAACCGTCGCTTCTACGCGATGGCAACCTTCGAAGACGACAGCGCCGAGATCACATTATACGGCGACGTCGTAGAAACCCAGCCGGTAGACTTCTGGACCGGCAAGCCTATCGAGGGCAATTTCATCATTCAGAGCGAGTTCATCTCCGACCTGGACAACATAATCGGAGCGGGAGTAAAGAAGCTCCTATTCCGGATCAACTCTTTCGGCGGCGACGCTTCCGTCGGCCTGCTTATCCACAACAGACTTCGCGAGTTCTCACAGTCTGGGGTGGAAATCACCTGCCGCGTTGACGGTGTGGCAATGAGCGCCGGATCTATCATTATGTGCGCGGCAGATCACATCATCGTGCATCCGTCGTCGCTTGTGATGATACACAAGTGCTTGTCGGGCGTGTTCGGGTGGTATAACGCCGACGACTTCCGCTCAATGGCGAGCGCTAACGATGCGTGGGACGATGCAATGATCCCGATCTATTCCCGAAAGACGGGACTATCCGACACGGTGCTTCGCCATATGATGAGCGCGACAACATATATGACCGGCACCGAAGCCAAAGAAAAGGGCTTTGCAGACGAACTGACCGAAGACGAGGGCGTAAAGGTCGCGGCAAGCGCAGATCGGCGCTCTCTCTTTGTGTCCGGTCGTCGCGTGGCTCTCGCCAAGGGAACCACGGTACCGGAAAGCATTCCGATCGACGAAAAGGTATCAACCGCGGAAGCGGAGGATATAGAACAGCCGGCTGACAACGGCGAGAATGAAACAGGAGGAAATCCAATGCCTACTAATCTTGAGGAGCTTCGGGCAGAGAACCCCGAGCTCGCAACGCAGGTCGAGCAGGACGTCAGAGCTGCCGTGTCAGCCGAAAACGACGCCGCCGTCTCATCTGCGATCGAGGCGGAACGCAGGCGTATCAGCGAGATCGATGCGATCGCGCATCTCTACGATGACGATACGGTGCACGAAGCCAAATATGACAAACCCTGCTCTGCGCAGGAAATGGCGTACCGTGCCGCGATGAAAGCGGCAAAGAGCGGATCCGCATTTATGGCGGGAGTTGCGAAGGACAACAAGGACTCCCACGCAAACGAAGTCACCGGCACTTCCGCAAAGGAAGACAAGACCACACCTCAGACCAATGCCGAGAAAGAAGCGGCAGGCGAGGCGATGGCTAAAAAACTCAGAGAAAACCAGTAAGGAGGAAAAGAAAGATGGAAAGAGATCTTCACGAAAAGATCGGATCCGTTGAATTCGAGAAGCTGTTCGCAGGTATGCAGCCGCCCGCCATCGTCAAGCACGGCACCATTAAGCGGCTCGGCACTGCCGCCACGCTCAAGCGCGGCACCCTGCTCGAGAAGGGCAGCGACAGATTGCTGTACGTCTGCGGTACCAATCCCGCAGGCGAGGCGACCGAGGATTTCAACGGTGACGGAACCGCAACCACGTTTACGCTCGCCGCGTCGCCCCTTCCCGCCGCGATCAACGGCGCCAAGGTCGGGACCGCTGACGCGACCGTAAGCGCGTACAATCCCCAGACCGGCGTTGTCACGCTGTCGGCGGCGCCTGTTTCCGGCACGAAGAACGTGCACATCACCTATGAAAAGGCAGGGGTCAACGAGCCCGACTGCGTCCTCACGGATGACGTCGACGTCGGCACATCTGCCGAGGAAAACGTCGCCATTTACGTCAGCGGATGCTTCAACGAAGCCGCCCTGATTATGGCGGAAGACCACTCTCTGACCGAAGCCGACCGCGACACCCTGCGTAAGAAGGGTATTCTGCTCGGCACGGTCCAGGAACCCTAATAAGGAGGAAACATAAATGGATATGAATATTCTTGATTCCTACTATATGGCCGGTTTGTGGGAAGGTCTTTCCCCGGTCAACTCCTTCTTCCGCGATCGGTATTTCCCGACCGGCGAAGGGGACATATATGCAGCAGATAAGGTACTCGTAGAATACCGTGACGGCGATAACGGAATGGCTCCGTTTATGGTCGAGAGAGCCAATCCGATCAACGTTGCGCGTCAGGGCTACGAGATCCACGACTATTCTCCGGTCTGCATCAAGCAGGCGAGAAACCTTACCGAAGACGATCTCACCAAGCGCGGCTTCGGCGAGGCTATTCTTACGAGCAGCACCGAAGAAGAGCGCGCCGCCCGTCTTCTCTCGGAAGATCTTGCGCTCCTTGAGCGCCGTTTTACACGGACTGAGGAGCTGCTTTGCGCACAGACGATGATCAACAACGGCTTCGAGGTAAACGAGATGCTGGACGCCGACACTGTCGGCAGCGTTGCGACCGTCCGGTATTACGACGCCGTCAAGGGCAACGATGGCGTATACACCATCGACAGCTCCTATAGGTGGTCTGCTGACTGCGGCTGGGATCGCATCGTGGGCGACGTCCGTGCGATGTGCAGAAGCCTCGCAAGGCGCGGACTTCCCGCCACGGACCTTCTTATCGGTCAGGACGTTGCTGACGTTCTGCTCAAGAACGCCGACTTCCGCGCTCTCGTGAACCGCGACAGCGGTATCATCATCGCGAGCCCGGTTGCTGTCGAACTGACC
>JAFTEJ010000041.1 GCA_017453725.1 Clostridia bacterium
GACGTCAGGCCGCTGCTTTATTATCTCCCAGGCTTCACTGCGCCATTCGTCCGCTTCCTCCAGAAAGAAGTCGCTCGTCATGCAGACCCTGAGGGTTTCGCCGCTTTTTACTTTGTAATTGCCTGCGCGGTCCTTGCTCAGCGGATAGCTGAAGCCCGCCTTCGTGCGGTATATCTCGCCTCCGTCCTTGCCGTTGAAGGAGTCGAGATAGAACATGTAGCAGTTTTCGCACCCCTCGCTGCATTTGCGGCAGCCGTGCCACGGGTTCCATATATCGTGCGTCTGAGATTCCTCCCGTGTTTTGTCGAAGGTGAAAGTCCTTATGTGTTTGCTTATGTCAGCGCCGCCGTCGAGATACCTGAGAAGTATCTCGGCGCAGGCGCGCGCGTCGCTCGCCGCCCTGTGGTGGTCGAGCTCTATGCCGTAATAGTCGCACAGGCCGTCGAGCGTATGGCTGACGCCGGGCAGCAGCAGCCGCCCCATTCTGACCGTGCAGACGTACCTCGTCCGCGCTCTCCATGAAATGCCGTAGTCTTTAAGGCATTTGCCCAGCACCGTGAGGTCGAACGTCGCGTTGTGCGCCGTAAGAAGACCGCTTGACATCAGCGGCTCGATAGTTTCCCCCAGCTCGGGAAAGGAGGGCGAGCCGCGCGCCGTTTCCTCGCTTAAGCCCGTGAGCTCCGTGTTGAAGCTGTCAAAAAAGGTCTCGGGGTCGACATTCGAGTAAAACTCCTCGGTTATCTCGCCGTTTTCGATAACGCTGATACCTATCGCGCTTATGCGGTCGTTGTATCTGTTCGGCGTTTCGACGTCGAACGCGACTATCCTGTATGGCAGACCTTTTACAGCCATTTCTTCTTTTTGAAGAATATGATGCTCACGACGACGATGATGATGAAAACGAGTATCAGAGCGGGGTAGGCGAAGGGGGATTCAAGCTCCGGCATGTGCCGGAAGTTCATCCCGTACCAGCCCGTGATGAGCGTGAGCGGCAGGAAGATCGACGTCACGATGGTGAGCACCGTCATTATGCGGTTCTGCCTCAAGTCTATCTGCGACTCGTAATAGTCGCGCAGCTGGACGGTGTAATCCTGGATATACGCCGACATATCCTTTAAGCTCGCGATCCTCGAGGTGAACATGCGGAAATAGCGCAGGTTCTCTTCGACGAAAAACCCGTTCTCGTTATCCTCGAGCTCCTGACCGAGGTCGGTGAGCTGCTCGTAGTGTATGCGCAGATCGCGCACGTTGCCGCGGATGTCGTTTATCCGCTCGATTATCTGCTTCGCATCGTCCGTGTTTTCCTCGTTGCCGAGTTCTTTCTCCATCGAGCTGAGCTCAAGCTCGTACTTCGTCAGTATCGCCGCGTCGTTGTGGATCATCTGCTCGAGGAAATCGTACAGAAAACGCTCAAGCGACGGGAATTTCCATTTTTTCGTGTTCTTGATAGTACGCACGGCGGAAAGCGCGAAACCTCCGTCGTCGATGAATACGACGCCGTTTTCGTCAAGGGCGAAGGCGAAGCGGATATTCGGAGCGTAAAAGTCGTTCCTGTCGGGGATGGAAAATCCGCCCGCCAGCGAATCGTAGTTGACGTCCGC
>JAFTEJ010000042.1 GCA_017453725.1 Clostridia bacterium
CCCGGGAGGGAGCCAAGGCCGCTGTGCGTCTTCACAGCCGGCCGGCGAGCATCTCATAAAGCGCGGCGGCGACGCCGTCCTCGGCGTTGGAAAGCGTGACGTAGTCCGCGACAGCCTTCAGCTCCGGGACCGCGTTCGCCATGGCGACGCCGAGCCCGGCGGCTTCTATCATCGGGATATCGTTCTTCTCGTCGCCGAAAGCGACCGTCAGCTCGCGCGGAACGCCGTAGTATTCGGCGAGCCGCAGCAACGCCTCGCCCTTCGAGACGTCCTTGTGCACGAGCTCGATATAGTTCGGCGAGGAGCGGAAACCGACGATTCCGCGGGCGAAATGCTCATCGACGAAACGCTGGTTATCGTCCGTCAGTTCGGGGGAGCTGACGTAGATTATCTTCGTTATCCCGCGCTTGACGATATCGTATATCTCGTCGGGAGCGCCTATCACCGTGAGATCGGCGTCCGGGTAAAAGGTTCTGTAGAACGCTGTTTCGCGCGTAATTTTGCTGAAATACAGCTTGTTATCCGCCCATACGATCATATCCGTGCCGCGTTCCGTTCCCGCTTCGTAAGCCTCGACCGCGTCGGCGTCCTCGAGGTCGCGGCGGTAGACGGTTTCGCCGTCGGGCTTTATCAGCATCGCGCCGTTATAGGTGATGACGGGGCAGGAGAGGCCGAGGCGTTCTATATAGCCCATAACGACCGTGCTCTGCGCCCTGCCGGTGCAGATGGTGAAAACGAGCCCCGCCTCCTGCGCGGCTTTGACCGCGGCGACGGTGGCGTCGGTTATTTGCGAGCTCCTGTCGAGCAGGGTGCCGTCGAGATCCGCGGCGGCGAGCTTGTATTTCATAGCGGTTCCTCTTTCGGTTTGATGGGTTGATTATAACACGCGCGGGGGAGTATTTCAAGTGAAAAAAGAAGCGGCCGCAGCCGCTTCTTTCCGCAGCGCCATAAAGGGCGTATCATCGATTTCGCGCCCAAAGCCGGGACGCTTACTTTTTGAAGACGCCGAACAAGCTCTTTTTCTCATAGGGCTTGCGGGAAACGCCCTTCAGCTCGTAGCCGGTCTCGGCTATGACCTCGCGGAGCTTCTCGTCGGGGATATCTTCGGCGGCGATGATGACGGTCCTGCCGTCCGCGTGGGATGAGGTGACCTTCTTGACGTTGAGGCTGTTTCGCACGGCGTTGTTGACGTGCGCCTCGCACATATTGCACATCATCCCGTCGATTTCGAGGGTTATTTCAAACATTCGCTTTCCTTCTTTCCGAGTTTTTCAATTGAATTATACCAGACGCAAATGGAAAAGTCAATCAGTAACAGAAATCCCCGTTGGCAGAGCGGCGGGGATTCTTGACTGTTATGAAAGAGCGTTTCATTTGTCCGCGGTTTCCGGAACGGCCTTTCCGCGGGTGATGAGGCGCATGAGCAGATAGGTTACGCCTCCGGAAGCGATGACGACGAGGACGTCGACGGGCGCCAGAACGATACCGGGTATGCCGTCGAAGAAGAAGCCTTCGCCGAAGCGGTAGAGATTGCCGCTGAGCAGGAACATTTCCCCGACGTACATCGCGACCGTGACGAGCGCCGCGGTCGCGGCGGGCAGGAGCGTCGAAAGCGTCCTGCGCTTATTCAGCGTCAGCGAGCCGACGAACACGCCCATTGTGACGCCGAGCAGCGCGAAGAATACCGCCATCAGCACCGCCGAGACGGGTGAGACCGTGAGCTCTCCGCCGCGGTAGAACGCCGTGAAGCACGCCCAGATACACATACCGAGGAAGGCGAGGCTCGTCGCAGCTTGCATTATCAGCGCCTTTTTCCTGCTTGCGTCGCCGGAGCGGATCATTTTCGCGAAGCCGTAGAAGCAGTTGAGCAGCGACAGGATGATGACGACGGAGATAAGATAAAAGTGTATCTTGAAGGTCGGGCTGTAGCCTCCGAGCAGGACGTCGACGGCTTCCCAGGTGCGCGTTTTGTACTGCTCCGGCGGCACGTAGCACAGCGCCATCTGCCAGCCTTCCAGAGGGATGAGCTCCTGCGTCTGTACCAAAACGTTCGTTTCCATAAACCTTTCCGCCAGGAAGAACGCGCCGACCGAAACGAGCGAGCCGTAAAGATAATCCAGCTTCCGCGAGAGCTTCTGCATAAGCGGAATTATCGCCACTCCAATAATCAGCGAAAGCGCGATGGGAGTGTAGGGAATGATGTATTTCGGATAATTCTCAAGCGGAACGGCGCCGCCGCGCAGCATTTCGATCAGGACGCTGACGCCCATATATATCGGGTACGCGCAGACGGCTATGACCGCCGCCAGCGCTGCGAAGTAATACTTCTTATAGCTCGGGTTTGCCATAATCAGCTTTCCTTCCGGCCGATGCAATCGCTGTAAACGGTGCAGTGCTTAACGTACGCGTCCGATTGCGAGCTGTAAAGCCCTTCTTCTATGCTTTCCCACGTCGCCGAGGGGTCGTCGACCAGCACGTAGTTATCGTATTCGCTGTAAAGCGCACGCGACGGCGCCTTGCCGGTGAAATGGAGCATATATTTGAAGGTTTCGCTGCTGTCGATCGTTTCCGACGCGCTGTCGCGCGTCTTGACCGAGAATTGCTTTCCGTCGTATTCAACCAGATAGAAGAAGAGGCGCGGGTATTCGTCCTTTTCTTTTTCATACGCTTCTTCAGTCATATGATCTTTATCGAGGACGTAGTAATGAGCGCAAAGAACGGTCGCCGGCGACTGGTTTTCGACTTTGGCGCAGAAGGCGTCCCAGACGTCCTTTCCGGAGGCTCGGCCGCGCTCGTCGAAAACGACCGCTTCGGAGTCCTTCGCCAGCGCAAGCGCTTCGTCCGCCGGCAGGACGGTTTGGAAGAGTTCCTCGAGGTTTTTCGCTCCGCTTTTAGAGCAGGCCGCGAGGGTGACGGCGAAAAGCGCCGCGATCAGAATTGCGATGATCCTTTTCATGGTATTAGCTCCTTTCCTTATCCCGCGTTCGTCAGCAGGGAATAGATGATTATGCCGATCAGCAGCGCGAAGCCGACGGCGGAAACCGCGGTCATCCGCTTGTATGACAGCACGTTTTCGATCCTCGTGCGGACTCTGGCTCCGCCGAAAGCGGAGACGAAGAGGCTTTTGCTCCGTGCGCAGTCGAGGAGCGCCAGCGCGTATTCCTTCCGCTCCGCCTCGTCGCAGCCGGAAACGGCGGATTCGTCGCAGGCGAGCTCGAGGTCGGAGAGGAACGCCTTCAGAAACACCCACGAAAACGGGTTGAACCAGTGTACCGCGGCGGCGCAGAAGGCGAGCAGTCTCCAGAGATTATCGAGGCGGCGTATGTGCGCTTTCTCGTGGCGCAGGACGTGTTTCAGTTCGCGGTCCGCGTATGAGGAGGGCAGCACGATCCGCGGCTTTATGACGCCGTAAACGGCGGGGCCTTCGACTTTGTCCGAGAGATATACGTTTCCTTCGAGAAGGCGGGAATCCTTTACAGCGCGTTTCGTCGCCGCGTAGAGTATCGCCAGCGCTATTAGTATCGCCGCCGCGCCTACGAGCCAGATTATGCCCGCGATTTCAAAGACGGCGTCGAGGGTGTTTACCTTGTAGGTGATGGGGAAGTA
>JAFTEJ010000043.1 GCA_017453725.1 Clostridia bacterium
ACGGTCGAGCCCATCGCGTCCCGCCAGTGGTTCGTGAAGATGGCTCCGCTTGCCAAGCCCGCCATCGAAGCGGTCGAAAGCGGCGAGATCAAGTTCGTACCCGAGCGCTTCTCGAAGATATACATCAACTGGATGAACAACATCCACGACTGGTGCATCTCCCGCCAGCTCTGGTGGGGACACCGCATACCCGCGTATTACTGCGCCGACTGCGGCGAGATGGTCGTATCCACAGAAGCGGTAGGCGTCTGCCCGAAGTGCGGCTCGAAGAATATGAGCCAGGACGAAGACGTCCTCGATACATGGTTCTCCTCGGCGCTCTGGCCGTTCTCGACGCTCGGCTGGCCGAAGAAGACCGCCGACCTCGACTATTTCTACCCGACGACCACGCTCGTCACGGCTTACGATATAATCTTCTTCTGGGTTGCGAGGATGATATTCTCCGGCATCGAGCACACCGGCAAGGCGCCATTCGGCACCGTCTTCATCCACGGGCTCGTGCGCGACTCGCAGGGCAGGAAGATGTCGAAGTCCCTGGGCAACGGCATCGACCCGCTGAAGGTCATCGAGCAGTACGGCGCGGACGCGCTGCGCTTCGCGCTCGCGACGAACAACTCGCCCGGCAACGATATGCGCTTCTCGGATGAGAAGGTCGAGGCGAGCCGCAACTTCGCCAACAAGCTCTGGAACGCCGCCCGCTTCGTGCTTATGAACCTGCACAGCGACGAAACGGCCCTTCCGCAAGACCTTACGCTTGACGATAAGTGGATACTTTCGAAGCTCAACAACGTCGTCGCGGACGTCACCGCGAACATCGACAAGTTCGAGCTCGGCATAGCGCTCGACAAGGTCTACAGCTTCATCTGGGACGACTTCTGCGACTGGTACATCGAGCTCGCGAAGATACGCCTCTTCGCGGGCGGGGAGCAGGCCGCCGGAGCGGAGCGCGTGCTCGTTTACGTCCTCGATAAGATCCTCAAGCTGCTGCATCCGTTTATGCCGTTTATAACAGAGGAAATCTGGCAGAGCATCCCGCACGAGGGCAAGGCGCTCGTAATCGCGCCCTGGCCGGAATACTCCGCGAAGCTCAACTTCGCCTCAGACGAGGAGGATATGAACCTCATCATGGCGGCGATAAAGGAGATACGCGCCAAACGCGCCGCGATGAACATCCCGCTTTCCAAGAAGGCGGCGCTCTTCATCGAGACCGACAAGCCGGAGACCTTCGCCAGGGGCGCGGAGTTCTTCAAGCGCCTCGCCGGCGTCAGCGAGACAGAGATCGAGCGCGAGCTTTCGGTCGCCAACGCGCTGACGATGGTCGTTCCCTCCGCCAAGCTGATGATTCCGATGAACGAGCTGGTAGACCCCGAGAAGGAACGCGCCCGCCTGAACAAGGAGAAGGCGGCGACGGAGAACGAGATAACCCGCTGCGAGAGCAGGCTGAACAACGAGGGCTTCATCTCGAAGGCTCCCGCGAAGCTCATCGAGGACGAGCGCAAAAAGCTCGCTTCCCTCAAAGAGATGCTGGAGAAGATAAATGATTCGCTCACGAAGCTGGGAGAGATCAAGTGACTTATTCCGAGGCATTGGAATATCTGCATTCCTACGGTCGGTTATCGCCGACCGTAGATTTGCATAGGATAAAAACCCTGCTGAAGGGGCTCGGCGATCCGCAGAACCGCCTGAAGTTCCTGCATATCGCCGGCACGAACGGCAAGGGCTCGACCGCCGCTTTCTGCGCCTCCGCGCTGCGGGAGGCGGGGTACAGGACGGGGCTTTTCATCTCGCCCTACGTCGTGCGCTTCACCGAGCGGATGCAGATAAACGGCGAATACATCCCGGAGGAGCTGTTCGCCGCCGTTACGGAGAAGGTGAAGGAGGTCGCGGAGGCGAACCCGGATAACTACGTCGAGTTCGAGCTGCTGACCGCCGCGGCGATGGAGTGGTTCTTCCGCAACGGCTGCGACATAGTCGTGCTCGAAACGGGCATCGGCGGCAGACTCGACGCGACGAACGCGGTTATGACCTCGGTCGTTTCGGTCATAACCTCCGTTTCCTTAGACCATACCGAGCTGCTCGGCGACACCCTCGCGAAGATAGCTTACGAAAAGGCGCAGATAATCAAGTCCGGCGGCTTCGCCGTCGTCTATCCGGAGCAGGCGGAGGAGGTCTTCGCCGTCATCCGCGAAACGGCGGAGCGGAAACGCGCCGAGGTCGTCGTACCCGACATTATGCGCCTGCGCCGCAGGGAACACTTCTTCACTTATAAGAACAACGACTACATCATCACCCTCCGCGGAGCGCATCAGACGCTCAACGCTGTAACCGCGATAGAAGCCCTCGACGAGCTCGCCTGCAGAGGATTCTATAAGCTTACGCGGGAGAAGATCGCGCTCGGGCTGATGAAGGCGACGCTGCCCGCGCGGTTCGAGACGGTCAGCGCCGATCCGCTCGTCGTCCTCGACGGAGCGCACAACCCCTCCGGTATGGAGTGCCTCGCGGAGCTGCTCGGAAGCGAGCTCGCGGGCAGGCGTATAACTGTCGTCGCCGCGATGATGAAGGACAAAAACGCCGCCGAATCGCTGAAACACCTCGCCGGAGCCGTCGCCAAAGCCGTGACGGTAAAGGTCGAAAATCCGCGCTGTATGGAGGCCGAGGAGCTGCGCTCGCTTTTCGAGGAGCTCGGCGTTCCCGCGGTTTCCGCGCCGGACGTCGGAGCGGCGGTCGAAGCCGCCTGCGGCGATCCGGATACGGACGCGGTCGTCGTCTGCGGCTCGCTGTATCTGGTTTCGGAGGCGAGAAAAATCTTCAAGGCCGACAAATAGCGTCAAAATATTCACATAGGACGGGCTATACTGGGTATAGCCCGTTTTGTTATGCGCATAATACCGAAGGGACGGGCGTGAGAGGTGAAAACTATGGAACTGAAATACGAACAGCGCGCGAAGACGCTGACGCTGACGCTTCCGGCGGAGATCGACCACCACTCCGCGAAGCCGGTGCGCGAGGAAACCGACAGGTGGATAGCGAAGCTGAAACCGGAGTCGGTCGTCATCGACTTTTCCGGCGTGAAGTTTATGGACAGCTCCGGCATCGGGCTCATCCTCGGGCGCTACAACAAGGTCGCGCCCTACGGCGGCAGGGTGGTCGTCGAGTGCGCGGACAGGCGCACGCTTCAGCTCCTGCGGCTCGCCGGAGTGCAGAAGCTGGTGGAGATAAAGTCCGCGACAATGTGAGCCGCGGGGAAAGAAAGGAGATAACAGGAGAAAATATGAAATACCTCAATTCGTTCAAGCTGCAGTTCGTCAGCCGCTCGTCGAACGAGGGCTTCTCGCGGAGCGCTGTGGCGGCGTTCCTGGCGCAGCTCGATCCGACCGTGGAGGAGCTTTCGGACATAAAGACCGCCGTTTCGGAGGCGGTGACGAACGCCGTCGTCCACGGATACGGCAACCGCCTCGGCGTCGTTTACATAAACGCGTATATCCTCAAGGACCGCAAGATAATCATCGACGTCAAGGACAAGGGAAAGGGCATCGAGGACGTTCAGCGCGCGATGGCTCCGCTCTTCACGACCTCGCCGGAGAGCGAGCGCTCCGGGCTCGGTTTCACGGTGATGGAGGCGTTTATGGACAAGCTCCGCGTGCGCTCGAAGCCGGAGAAGGGCACCGTCGTGCATATGGTCAAGACGCTCAGGGCGAAGGAATGACCGGCCGCGATTACGACCGCATTGTGCGCGAAAACGCGCCGCTGGTGCACGCCGTCGCCGCGCGTTTCAGGGGCAGGGGCGCGGAATACGAGGACGTTTTTCAGGCGGGCTGCGTCGGGCTTTACAAGGCGGCGACCCGCTATGACGAAACGCTCGGCACCGCCTTCTCGACCTACGCCGTGCCTGTGATCATAGGGGAGATACGTATGCTCCTGCGCTCCGGCGGCGCCGTCAAGGTGGGACGCTCGGCGAGGGCGCTGGGCGCCGCCGCGCTTGCTGAAAAGGAGCGTATAGAAAAGGAAACGGGCGAGGAGGCGCGAGTCGGCGAGATAGCCGCCGCGCTGGGAGAAAGCCCCGAACGCGTCGCCGCCGCGCTGACCGCGTGCGCTCCCGTCGCATCCATCGACGCGGACGATGGCGCATCATACGCCGCGCCGGACGAAACGGAGGCGGCGCTGCTCCGCGCCGACCTCGGCCGCGCCGTGGCGATGCTCGACCCGCTCGAACGGCGGCTTATAATACTGCGCTACCGCCACGAGCTTTCGCAGGCGGGCGTCGGGCGCGTGCTTTCGATGTCGCAGGTGCAGGTCTCCCGCCGCGAGAAAAAGGCGCTGGAAAAACTCCGCGCCATTCTCACTTGACGGCGGCGCGGGTTTTGTGTTATAATACATACGTTGTTATACAGACGCGATGTGCGCGTAACTAAAACGGAAGCGGGGTGCCATAATATGAACGAAGCCGAAAAAGAGGGACTGACTCCGGAGGAGATCGAACGCCTGGAGCGCGAGGAGCGCCGCCGCAGCGTCGAAGCGCAGCTCGACGAGTTCAGGGCGGAGGTCAAAGCGGACGACGAAAAACGCGAGAAGCGGCGCGAGGAACGCCGCCGCACCCGTTCGCGTATATACTATATCCTGCTTGCGCTGCTGATAATCGGCATCGCCGCGTTTCTGGTGATAAAGCGCGACCTGATATGGAACTGACGCCGCGTTGTCATCTGTCATCCTGAGCCCGAAGGGCGAAGGATCCCCCGTCTTTCGCGGCGCGTACGCATATGAAAGGGGATTCCCCGTCGACCGCGATTTCTCGGAACGACAACCCGACACAACAGCAATAAAAAAACCGGAGCGGGCGTTTCGCCTGCTCCGGTTCTGCATATACTTTATCATTCCGCCGCCGGGAGCTCGAACCAGAACGTCGTGCCGACGCCTACCGTGCTGTCGACGCCGTAGAGGGCGTGGTGCGCGTCGAGGATGTTCTTGACGATCGCGAGCCCGAGTCCGGTGCCGACGATCTTCCTGACCCCGGCTTCGCCCTTGTAGTAGCGGTCGAAGATGCGCGGCAGGTCCTCCTTTGAAATGCCGCTGCCGGTATCGGTGACGGAGAAGCGTACCGTTCCGCCGTCCCGTTCGGCGGCGAGTAGTATCTTTCCGCCGGCCTTCGTGTGGTTGAAGGCGTTGTTGATGAGGTTATAGAATACCTGCTCCAGCCGCGCCAGATCGCCGACCGCGATAAGTCCTTCCGGACATTCGCTCACGGTCTCGATCCCGCTCTTCGCGCTCAGATCGTCATAGCGCGAGATAATATCCGCGAACGCGCCGCCGACGTTGAAGGGCGCCGGAGAAACGCTTATCGAGCCGGACTGCAGCTTCGAGAGGTCGAGCATATCGCTGACGATACGGTCGAGGCGTTCGGTCTCGTCGATGATAATCCCGAGCTGGCGTTCGCGTTTTTCCCTGTTGTCGCCGGTAACGTCGCGGAGCGTTTCCGCGTATCCTCTTATGAGGCTCAGCGGCGTGCGCAGATCGTGCGAAACGTTGGCAATGAGGTCTTTGCGCAGCTCGTCGGTCTTGGAGAGCTCCCCGGTCATGTAGTTGACAGACGCCGCGAGCGAGCCGATCTCGTCGCCGGAGGTGACGTCGAGCTTGACGGAGTAGTCTCCCTCAGCGATTCGCCTCGTCGCCTTCTCGATGCGGAGTATCGGCTTTGTCAGCGTGCGCGAAATGATGAACGAAATGGCCAGCGCGAGCACGAGCAGCACAACGGTGGTGATGATGAGCTGTTTCTGCAGTATGTTGACCATCGTACCGACCGGCGCGAGCGAAACGCTTATCATCAGCGCCCCGTAGGAACCGTCGGAGTAGCGGTAGGGTATGCCCATTATCGCGACGTCGGTCGCGAACTTCGGATGCATGGTCGTGCCGGTGTATTCCTTGCCCGAAAGCGCCGTCAGCACGGCTTCGCGGAAAACGGAGTCCGCGGCGAGCGAAGACGGGGTCGGGTTGAGCGATTCGGAGTTGTAGATACAGAGGCTCTGCGTGACGTAGACCTGAACGGAGAGGTTTTTGGTGTACGCGAGGGAAGAGGCGCGTGTCATAAACTCGTCCGATTCATACCGTGAAAGGCATTCGGCGAGGTATTCCGCGTCCTCGTTGACCTGCGAGAGTATTTCGTCGGCGTAGAAGCTTTTGAGGCTCACGACCTGAAACACCCACAGCAGCACCAGCATTCCCGCGATAAGCGCGGTCATACCGGCCCAGAACTTCAGCGCAAGACCTTTCATTATTTAGCGTTTCCCGTCTCGAACTTGTAGCCCGTCCCCCAGACGGTGACAATATAGGAACGGTAGCTTTTCAGGCTGTCGCGCAGCATCTTTATGTGCGTGTCCACGGTGCGCTCGTCGCCGTAGAAGTCGTAGCCCCAGACCTTTGAGAGGAGCTGCTCGCGTGTAAAAACGTAGTGCTCGTTGTGCGCGAAGAAGCTGAGCAGCTCGAACTCCTTGGGCGTAAGCGAAATGAGTTCTCCGTCGACGTAGACGTTGCGGGAGAAGTATTCGATCCTCAGCCCGCCGAAGACGTCGACCTCCATGTCGGCGGCGGCGGTCCTGTCGGCGTCCGCTCTGCGGATGATCGCCTTCATGCGCGCAAGCAGTTCCTTAGGGGAGAAGGGCTTTATCATATAGTCGTCCGCGCCGAGCTCGAAGCCGACGAGTTTGTCGTATTCCTCGCCTCTGGCGGTCAGCATAATGACGGGCAGGGTGGAGGTCTCGCGCAGCTTGCGGAGCACAGTCCAGCCGTTGACCCCGGGCATCATAACGTCAAGCAGGAGGAGGTCGTATCTGTTCTTAGCCAGAAGCGCGAGCGCTTCCTCGCCGTCCGCCGCCTCGTCAACGGAGAAGCCGTCGAGGCTGACGTACTCCTTGACCATGTCCCTTATTCCTTCCTCGTCGTCCGCGATGAGTATTCTTTTGTCTTCCATATAAAATGCTCCTTTCCGCCGCTTGCGCGGCAAACGGTTGAGGGAGTTGCTCTTCATCATCGTGTATTATAGCTTATTTTGTCCGTTTTGTGAAGTGATTTTGAAAATATATAGACAAATTTTCGATAGTTTCTCACAAATTGGTGTGCAAGAAGACGATTTTTGAAGGGTTTTAGCAAAAAGTAATTGCAAACGGCAAGGAAAAGTAATATAATAACCATATTCATTCTTAATAAAGGGCGAATATTTATGTTAAACGTAAACGAACTATGGGAAAAATACGCCGTCTTCAAGGCGATGAACCTTTCGCTTAATATGTCGCGCGGAGTGCCGGCGCCGGAGCAGCTCGCGGTCTCGCAGGAGATGCTGACCAACCTCGCGACGGCGAATGACTGCCGCACCGACGGAATCGACTGCCGCAGCTACGGACTGCTGACCGGCATTCCGGCGGCGAAGCGGCTTTTCGCGGAAATGCTCTGCGTCAACAGCGACAACATCATCATCGGCGGCAACTCCAGCCTGAATATGATGTACGACGCGATCTCGCGCGCCTGGTGCTTCGGCGTCCTCGGCAGCACGCCGTGGGGACGCCTTGAGGAGGTCAAGTTCATTTGTCCCGTGCCGGGCTACGACAGGCACTTCGCGATCTGCGAGCTTTTCGGCATAAAGATGATAAACGTCGATATGACCCCGACGGGTCCGGATATGGACGCGGTGGAAAAGCTCGTTTCCTCCGACCCGGCGATAAAGGGCATCTGGTGCGTGCCGAAATACTCCAACCCCGACGGCACGACATACTCGGACGAGACCGTCCGCCGCTTCGCGGCGCTGAAGCCGGCGGCGCCGGACTTCCGCGTCTTCTGGGACGACGCCTACTGCATCCACGACCTCTACGACGAGGGCGACAAGCTCCTCGACCTGCAGAGCGAGTGCGAGAAGGCGGGCAACCCCGACCTTGCGTATATCTTCGGCTCGACCTCGAAGATAAGCTTCCCCGGCAGCGGCGTCGCGGCGTTCGCCTCCAGCGAGCGCAATATAAAGGACGCCGAGCGCATCATTTCGCGCCAGACCATCGGGCCGGATAAGCTCAACCAGCTTCGCCACGTCCGTTTCTTCCGCGATATAAACGGTATGAAGGAGCACATGAGAAAGCACGCGGCGCTGATACGCCCGAAGTTCGAGGCGGCGATAGAGGTGCTGCGCCGCGAGTTCGCGGACTGCCCCGAGGCGGCGAGCTGGAACGAGCCGCGCGGAGGCTACTTCATCTCGCTGAACACCGCCGACGGCTGCGCCGGCAGGGCTTTCGACCTCGCCTCCGAGGCGGGCGTGAAGCTGACGAACGTCGGCGCGACCTTCCCGTACCGCAAGGACCCCCGCGACCGCAATATCCGCATCGCCCCGACCTACCCGAGCGTCGAGGAACTGCGCACCGCGATCGAGCTGCTCTCCGTCTGCATCAAGATCGCCTATTGCGAGAAGTATTGCTGATCTGTCATACCGAGGCGCTTCGCGCCGAGGTACCCCCAAGTAAAGCAGAACGTTGACAGGCTCCCCTGTGTAAGGGGAGCTGTCTTATTATCGGGCGACGCCCGATAATAAGACTGAGGGGTTGTATCTGCGGTGCAGCCGCAATACCACTGACGTGCAGCGTCAATACCACTTGCCGAAGGGCAAATACCACTATCGTGTCAGCGATAATATCACTGCGCCGCAGGCGCACACAAGGCTCCCCTGTGTAAGGGGAGCTGTCATTTTTGCGGAGCAAAAATGACTGAGGGGTTGTCGGCGTTCGCCGAAGGC
>JAFTEJ010000044.1 GCA_017453725.1 Clostridia bacterium
CCCACGATATAAGAGGCTCGTCATAGGCCTTTTATATACTTTGCAAAGTTTAAAGAAAAAAGGAGGAAAAAAAGCTATGACAAAGAAGAAGTCAGCGAAGCGTGCGTTCATAAGTTCGTTTATGTCGTTCATAATGTGCTTCGCAATGCTGGCGGGAACCACCTTCGCGTGGTACACCGACAGCGTCACGAGCTCCGGCAACAAGATCATCGCCGGCACGCTCGACATTCAGCTTTGGAAGTATGACGGCAACAACTACGTCGACATCAGCGCCAGTACCGCGCCTATCTTCCAGAGTGCAAACCTCGCGCAGAACAACACCGAGACCCTCTGGGAGCCCGGCAAGACTCAGGTTGCATACTTAAAGCTCGTCAACAATGGTAATCTCGCGCTCAAGTATCAGGTCGCTCTCAAAGTTTACAACATCTCCAAAAAGCTCAATGAGGTGATGCAGTACACTATCGTTCCTGATGCTGAGCCCGCTGAGCACGCTGTATCCAACTGGGCGTCCGTTTCCGCCGGCGCGACAACGACCGAAGCTGGAACACAGACCGTATCTGCCGCAGTTCCTATGGATGTCGGAGCTACTCATTGCTTCGCTCTCGTTATCCATATGGATGAGAATGCCGGTAACGAGTATATGGGCGGCGAAGTCGACTTCGACCTGACCATACTCGCCACGCAGTACACGCAGGAAGCTGACAGCTTCGGCATAACTTACGATGCTCTTGCGGATGGTACGCCTGACAATCCGAACTGGCCCTACATTGATTCCACGACAGTAGAGGCAACTTCGGATGAGGATGGTGCGCTCACCTTCACCGCTTCTGCTACCCCCGATGTTGAAGCTACAATGCCGACAGTCGTAGAATTCCCCGAAGGCGCTCTTGACGGAAGCAGTAATTACTCGCTTACCGTTGATACGGAAGACGTTCCTCCGGCAAGCTTGTTCTCCGTCAGAGAAGACGAAGGCACTGTTGCAACGATTGACCTTACGCTTTTGAAGGACAATGTTGAGGTCGGTGCGACTGGTTTCAATGCAAAAACTGTCACCATAACGACTTATATTGCAAAGGGACTCGACTCAAGCAAGATCAGCGTCGTTTACATCAACGATAACGGCGAAGAAGATACTGAGGCGGCTCCGACGCTTGTCAGCTATGATCCCGCTACCGGTAAATTAATATTCACAACTACGCATTTCAGCGAATATCGTGTTGTTTCCAAGGAAGTCGTTGCGTATAATATCGAGACAGGCGATTTCTATACTTCTATGGATTCCGCGGTTGCTCAAGATGGTAGTGTTATCATCTTAAAGAATTACGCTGAGGAAGACGGAATTACCGTTGAGGCCGACAAGAAAGTAACCATCGATTTGAATGGATATACCATTTCAGGTAATACCGATTCTGCAGCAACATATGCGCTTATTACGAATAAGGGCGATTTGACAATTAAGGACGGAACTGATAAGAATAAGGATGGTACCGGTACTGGATTGCTTACTACGTTTATTACAAACCCTGACGGTCGTGATGTTCCTGGATACGCAAGTAACACGGTTACAAACCACGGAACTCTGACTGTAGAGAGCGGTAAGATTGTAAATAATGGTACCGGCTATGCGTGTTACGCAATCGATAATGTGACAAACAGCACATTATATACACCTGTTCTAATTATCAACGGTGGGCGTATGCAGCAGATGAATGCGTATACTTATGCTGTGCGTATGTTCTGCAATAGCACTACCAATAATAATGGTGTTACTGTAAACGGAGGCATAATTGAAGGTGGCTACAGTTTCTGGCTCCAGACACCCAACGGGAATGCTAATAAAGCATCTTTGGAAATAAATGGCGGCACTTTTATCGCTCGTGATGGATATGCTATTTATTTTGGTGGTTCGGGCAGTACTGTAGACACTAGAAACTATTCTAACACAAGCATTATAATCAACGGGGGAAATCTTAATCGAGTAGCGGTTAGCGGCGTAAGCGATCCTGCAAGATCTCCTGCGATGTTCCAAATCAATGGTGGTAGCATTACAGAATTTGCAATGGGTAATAATGTTTCGCCGACATTAGGAGAAAATGTTGAACTGCCGAACTGATTAAGAGAATAGTTTACTAGGTTTTTCAATCAAAGAAATCCCTTCCCAATCGGGAAGGGATTTCTTTATATCTCGCTTATTATTCGCTGTATTCTCCCGATAGCCGCTCAAACGCTTCTTATCAGCGCCTCCGCCGCGGAGGGGGTGAACGGCGTTTTCGCGACGTCGCCGCCGTCGGCGCGGAAAAGAAACGCGTTCTTGCGCTCGTCGTTTTTGACGAGGCTGTATACGTCTCCGTCGAGCGCGAGCGCGGCGTCGTTTTCCAGAGCGACGCCGGGCATACCGAAGCCCGCGCAGGCGCTGTCGAAGCTGTCTCTGCCCGGCTCGTCGTAGTGTGGGCAGCAGACGGCGGGGATGAAGCCGAGCCCTTCTATCAGGCGGTAGGAGGGGCTTGAAACGGCGTTATCGTAATAGTCGCGGTCGCTGTAGCCGGAGGCGAACCAGCACATCGCGCCCGCGCTGACGCCGCACATAACCGCGCCGCGTTCGGCGGCGCTTTTCAGCAGCGGGACGAGCCCGACGCGCTCCCAGACGGTCATCATACGCAGCGGATCGCCCCCGCCGACGTAGATTATATCCGCGGCGGAAACGCGGTTTTCCAGCTCCTCCGGCGCGTATTCGGCGCGGACGAGGCAGAGCGCGTCCGTCGCGCAGCCGAGCCGCTTATAGGAGCGCTTGACCGCGTTGATATAGTGTCCGCCGTCTCCGCTCGCCGTCGGCAGAAACAGAAAGCGCGGCCGCTCCTTTCCGCTGAATTCCACTATGAACTTATCGACCGCGGAGTCTTCGCAGACCGTACCTCCGCCGAGCGCGACTATCTTCATAACCCGCCTCCGTTTTTAGAGTATTGATAGTGTGAATGCTGATGGTGTGAGTAATGATAGTTTATGTAATGATGGCTTAATGCTGACAGCGTTTCCTGATATACAACGCGTCTATTATACCACCGCCGCGCCGCGTTTGCAAGCGTATCCTCGCCGCGTTTACGGCGTTTGTATCGCGTTTGCGATTTGGCGGCGGGGCGGGACGCGCTGTACGCGATTGTATTTGTGTGAGAAGGTGTGATTCGTATTATGAGAGCGCGCGGCGTCTCCGGCGTTTGTATCGCGCTCCGTTTCGGGATAAAGAAAGCCCCGGGGGAAGCTAACGTTCCCTCGGGGCTTCTGCTCTTGTTTCGCGGCTTTAAGCCGCATGGCGTTCAGCGGAGCGTCAGTTCAGCTCGTCCTCGCTGATGAGCTGCGCGGCAACGCGGAGGATCTTGAGCGCGTCGCCGACCGTGATCTCGCCGTCGTTATCGACGTCGCCGATGAGGTAGTCTTCCGGAGCGGGCACGACGAGCTTCGCGGCGATACGCAGCGCCTTGAGCGCGTCGCCGACCGTGATCTCGCCGTCGCCGTCCATATCGCCGCGCTTGTAAGGCGGTCTGGAATCGATGACGGTGAAGTTGACGGTGGCGGACTTGCTGCCGTTGGTAACGACCAGTGCGTAATCGCCGACCTCGGTAATCGCGGTCCCGGCGACGTAGGCTTCGCCGTTGAGGGTAGCGGTGGCCTCTTCGGGAGTCCATGTGGCCGCTATCGGATCATCGGCGGTGTAGAGGTCGAACTCGGCGCCGTCGGCGATGCTGACGACGATGTCGGGAGTGTTGTCGGCAATCGTGAAGCTGACGGAGGTCTGCTTGTCACCGGCGGTGACGACCAGCGTGTGCTCGCCGGCCGCGGTAACGACCGTGCCGTAGGCGCAGGGGCTGCCGTCGAGTGTGGCCTTTTCGCCGTCCTGCAGCCAGGTCATAGCCGGAGCGTCGTCGTTTGTAAGGTCGAACTCCGCGCCGTTCTGAACGTTGACGACGGGGGCTTCGTAGTAGCCTTCTGCGTAAGCGTCAAGGCCTTCGCCGCTGGCGTTGATGATGAGCCACGCGTATTCCGCGCCGGTGATGAAGTCGTAGCGGCGGATTCTTACGTTGCCGCTGCCGTCGACTTCAACGAGCAGTCCGTTCGCGGTCTCGTCCGCGAGCGAGCCGACGTTGACGTAGGTCACGCCGTCTTCGCTGTGGATGATGAGGTTATCGGTGACGCCGGCAGTCGTTCCGCCGGAGAAGACGATAACGTTCTGATACTTCTTGAGCACGTCGCAGATGCGGCTCGCACCGCGGCTTCCGATTGTGTGGTTGACGGGGAAGGAGGTCACGACGAAGACGGGCATATCGCTTTCAATCGCGGCGAGCTCGCCGTCGAGCCAGTTGAGGGCGTCGTCGGTGTAGGTCGCAAAGCCGTCGGTCAGCTTGTCGTAAGAGATGCCGATGACGTCGATGCCCTTGACCTTGAAGTGCCTGTTGCCCTTGCGCTTCTGCGCGGAGCTCTCGAGGTCGTTGGTGTAGTAATCGCTGAGCAGCGACGCGTAGACCATACCGGCGTTGCTGGAGACGCTCTTGTCGTGCTCGGAGAGGGTGAACATCATCGCGGCGCCGTCGATGTAGTCGGCGGTGATCGCTTTGAAGGACTCGAGATCGTCCGTGGAATCGGAGATCAGGTTTCCGGCAATCATCATACCGTCGACCGTGCCGGCAACGCGCGTCAGCTTTTCAAGGGCGGGGATGTACTTGCCGTCCTTGCGGTAGGTGACGTAGCCGTATTCGTTGCAGGCGTCGGTCACAGCGCGTTTGAGGAGCTTCCACTGATCCTCTGTGACGCCGCTCGGACGGTAGGTGTTCGTGGAAGGCATACTTCCGGTGATGGTGGTGAAGAAGCAGTGGCCCGCGAGGAAGCAGCCCATAGCGTTCGCGTGGTAGCCGTCGGTGTTCAGGTTATCGCCGATCGCGGTGGCGCGGGCGTTCTGGAACGCCTTGCCGGACGGGACGATATACTTGATGCCTTCCTCGGCGCACTTCTGCTTGGAG
>JAFTEJ010000045.1 GCA_017453725.1 Clostridia bacterium
CAGCCCGAGGAAGGCGAAATACGAATGAACGGTGAGCCCGTCAGCATCAGAGACCCGAACGACGCGAACGCGCTCGGTATCGGAATGGTGCATCAGCACTTCAAGCTCGTCGAATGCTTCACGGTGCTTGACAATATAATCCTCGGCGTCGAGCCGAACAAGGCGGGCTTCCTGCTCAAGAGCGAAGCGCGCGAGAAGGTCAGCGAGCTTTCCGAGCGCTATGGGCTTTACGTCAATCTTGACGCGCTCATCGAGGATATCTCCGTCGGTATGCAGCAGCGCACCGAGATACTTAAGATGCTCTACCGTGAGAACGACATACTCATCTTCGATGAACCGACCGCCGTCCTCACTCCGCAGGAGATAACCGAGTTGATGCAGATAATGCGCAGCCTCGCGGCGGAGGGCAAGTCGATACTCTTCATCTCGCATAAGCTCAACGAGATAATGGAGGTCGCCGACCGCTGCTCCGTTCTCCGCAAGGGCAAATACATAGGCACCGTCAACGTTAAGGACACTACGAAGGAAGAGCTTTCGCGTATGATGGTTGGCAGAGACATCGAATTCACAGTTGCCAAGGCGCCCGCGAATCCGGGAGAAGTCATACTCGAGCTGGACGGCGTGAGCGTCAAGAGCAGAGTCCACGAAAGCGACGCCGTCAAGGGCGTTTCTTTCAGCGTCCGCCGCGGAGAGATCGCATGCATCGCGGGTATTGACGGAAACGGGCAGACTGAGCTTGTGTACGGAATATCCGGCCTTGAGCCCATAAGAGACGGCAGGATACTCTATAAAGGCGAGGATGTTACGCGCCTTTCGATAAGAAAACGCATAACGTCCGGATGGAGTCACATCCCGGAGGACAGACACAAGCACGGCCTTGTGCTTGACTATCCGCTCGACTACAATATGGTGCTCCAGCGCTATTTCGAGCCGGAGTTCACGAAGAACGGCCTGCTCCGCAAGGGCAATATCAGAGAGTATTCGGATAGATTGATCGAGCAATTCGACGTCCGCTCCGGACAGGGCTCAGCGACGATCGCGAGAAGTATGTCCGGCGGCAACCAGCAGAAAGCGATAGTCGCCCGCGAGCTCGACAGGGACTCCGACCTGATAATCGCCGTCCAGCCCACCCGCGGACTCGACGTCGGCGCGATCGAGCATATCCACCGGCAGCTCGTCGCTCAGCGCGACGCCGGCAGAGCGGTGCTGCTCGTCTCTTTGGAGCTCGAGGAGGTAATGAGCCTTTCCGACAGGATTCTCGTTATGTATGAGGGCGAAATTGTCGGCGAGCTCGATCCGAAGACGACCACCGTCGAAGAGCTCGGCCTTTACATGGCGGGAGCCAAGAGAGGAGCGGTGAAGGATGAAGAATAAACTGCGTTCCATGGCGAAAAGCAACGCGTTCCAGTCGATAGTCGCGTCCCTGCTCTGCATAATCGTCGGACTCGTCATCGGTTTCATCGTGCTGCTGATAATAAAGCCCGACGGTGCCTGGAAGGGCATTACCGATCTGCTGAAGGGGTATTTTAAGTATACCAGCAACCCAAACAAGATACTGGAATACTTCAGTCAGACGCTGATAAAAGCCGCGCCGCTGATAATGTGTTCGCTGTCGATACTCTTCTGTTACAAAGTCGGTTTGTTTAATATAGGTGTAGCAGGTCAGTATTGTGTCGGTATGGGATTGTCAATTTACGCAGCTATTGCCTGGAAGCTTCCGTGGTGGCTCTGCATGCTGGTGGCGCTCATCGCCGGCGGCGTTATGGGGACGATCGTCGGAGTCCTTAAGGCATACCGTAATGTGAATGAGGTCATCAGCGGGATAATGCTCAACTGGATATCACTGTATCTGATTAATATTCTACTGAAAATGGTTCAGAAGCTGAATATTTCAGAGACGCGCGATATACCGAAAGCTGGCAGGATACCCGCGCTTGGCCTTGATAAACTGATGGGGAACAGATATGCCTCCATAGCGATTCCTCTGGCAATAATCATAGCTGTTGCAGTCTATATTATCCTGGATCGTACTAAATTCGGTTACGAGCTTAAGGCGACCGGTTTCAACAAGAATGCAGCAAAATATGCCGGCATGGCCGAAAAACGCAATATCATTATAACAATAGCCATCGGCGGAGCGCTCGCGGGGCTTGGCGCCGCAATGCTTTATCTGACTAATTTCCAGCATTGGGAAACAGACACATCTTCTGTTCCCTCAATGGGATTCAACGGAATCGCCGCAGCGTTCCTCGGCGGACTCAACCCGATAGGCTGTCTGCTTTCGTCCTTCTTCATCCAGCATATAACCGAAGGCGGCGCTTACGTCGACAAGATGACCTACAGCTCGGAGATCTCCGATCTGATCTCGTCGATAATCATCTATCTCTGCGGCTTCGTGCTTTTCATCAAGTATATGATGAACAAGAAGATCGCCCGCAGTGAAGAAAAACGCGCGGCAAGCGGACATGAAGAGCCCCTGCCGGGAACCGACGCCGCAGTCATTGTGAAGGAATCCGCGAAAGGAGGCGATGAGTAATGCTGCTGTTACTGCAGTACACTTTGCTTTATTCATCGGTGCTTATCCTGGTTGCGCTGGGCGGCTGTTTTTCAGAGCATTCCGGCGTTATCAACCTCGGCCTTGAGGGAACGATGGTGATGGGTGCTCTCGGCGGTGCGCTGACTATGCACTTTATGCCGAATCTTCCGCCCTTTTTGATGATCGTTATGGTCATTCTGATTTCAATGACGGTGGGGCTTATTTATTCGTTGCTTCTTGCGGTAGCAAGCGTCAGTTTCAAAGCGGATCAAACAATAGTCGGAACCGCTATGAATATGCTTGCCGTTGCTGCGGCAACCGTTATCGTAAAGGCGGTGAATTCGTCGTTCAATCCCAACAATCCTTCTGCAGAACTCAAATACCATGAACAGAGAACGGCGTTTATCGTCAGAATCGGCAAAAGCGGCGGTTTTGAGTTCAACTGGTTTATGCTGGTGACGGTGATAATCCTTGTCGCCGCATACGTCCTGCTTTACAAGACGAAGTTCGGTCTGCGTCTTATGGCGTGCGGCGAGCATCCGCAGGCAGCCGCGAGCGTCGGGATTAACGTTTTTAAGATGCGTTATGCCGGCGTAATGATTTCCGGTCTGCTCGGCGGACTCGGCGGTATCGTTTACATTGCGTCCGCGGACAGTATGTGGAAGTTCAGCAACGGAGTATTAGGATTTGGATTCCTGGCGCTCGCGGTTATGATCTTCGGCCAATGGAAGCCGCAGCGTATCGCGCTCGCAGCGTTGGTTTTCGGATTCTTCAGGGCATTGTCAAGCGTGAACGTAGGGATTGACTTCATCAAAGCGCTTAACATACCGGACAGCGTATATAAGATGCTGCCCTACATCATTTCGCTCGTGGTGCTCGCGCTCACGTCCAAGAAGTCGCGCGCGCCGAAGGCGGAGGGCATACCCTACGATAAGGGAATGCGGTAGCTTTTTCGCAACGATCGGGGACGGCGCCGCCGTCCCCGATTTTGAACGGTTTGGAGGTGTACGCGTATGCGTATGTATGATATTATCTATAAGAAGCGCAAGGGCGGCGATCTGACGGAAGAGGAGATCCGCTTCTTCATCAAAGGCTACGTTTCCGGCGAAATACCGGATTATCAGGCGTCCGCGCTCGCGATGGCGATATGCTTCAACGGAATGACGGAGGAGGAGACCGCGACGCTGACCGACGCGATGGCGAAGTCGGGCGATACGGTCGATCTCTCCCGCTTCGGAACGCTTACCGCCGATAAGCACAGCACCGGCGGCGTGGGAGACAAGACCTCGCTCATCGTCGCTCCGCTGGCGGCTTCGCTCGGCGCGGTCGTCACGAAGATGTCCGGCAGGGGACTGGGGCACACCGGCGGCACCGTCGACAAGCTCGAGTCGATCCCCGGCTACCGCACGTCGCTTTCCGCTGATGAATTCATTGCGCAGGCGGAGCGCGTCGGGGTAGTCGTCGTCGGACAAAGCGGGAATATGACGCCCGCCGATAAGAAGCTCTACGCGCTGCGTGACGTGACCGCCACCGTGGACTGCATACCGCTTATCGTCTCCAGCATAATGAGCAAAAAGCTCGCCGCGGGTTCTCACTCGATAGTGCTCGACGTGAAGGTCGGCAGCGGCGCGTTTATGAAAACGCCGGAGGACGCGGAGATCCTCGCCTCAGAAATGGTGAAGATCGGCAAGCGCTGCGGCAGGAACGTCGCCGCGCTGCTGACTGATATGGATACCCCACTCGGCAGGGCGGTCGGCAACGCGCTCGAAATAAAAGAAGCGATCTCAGTCCTGCGCGGGGAAACACGCGGGCCGCTGCGCGAGATCTGCGTCGCGCTCGCGTCGAATATGGCTTCGCTCGCGCTCGGTATCCCGATCGAAGAGGCGGTTTCCCGCGCGGAAGCGTCGCTTGACGGCGGCAAGGCGTTCGCTAAGATGAAGGAATGGGTAGCCGCGCAGGGCGGCGACGTCGCGTATATCGAAGATCCGTCGCTATTCCCGCGCGAGCCTGTCGTCCGCGAAGTCGTCAGCGAAAAGAGCGGCTTCGTGACCGCCGTCGACGCGCTGAAAATCGGTATGGCGAGCGTCCTGCTCGGCGCCGGCAGAGCGTCGAAGGAGGACGCGATAGACTTCGGCGCGGGAGTGGTCCTGTGCAAAACAGCGGGCGAGTACGTCGCCGCGGGCGAGCCGCTCTGCACACTGCACACGGCGCGTGAAAACGCGCTCGCGCAGGCGGAAGCCGACGTCCGCGAAGCGTTCACGCTTTCGGATACGCCGCCGGAGAAGAAACCGCTTATTTACAAAACCGTAAGATAAGACCGCACAGCGGTCGCTGACAAAAAGGGAGAGGGAGAAAAATGCTCGTGATCGGTATAGCCGGAGGCTCCGGCAGCGGAAAAAGCACGATAGCGCGCCGCCTTATCGAAGAATTCGGCGACAGAGTGACCGTCATGCGCCACGACGACTACTACAAGGCGCACCACGATATGACCTACGAGGAGCGCACGAAGATAAACTACGACTGCCCCGAGGCTTTCGACACGGAGCTTATGGCGGAGCATATGCGCCTCCTGCGTGAAGGGAAAGCCATCGACTGCCCTGTCTACGACTACAAGATCCACGACCGGAGCGACAAAGTCCGCCGCGTCGAGCCCAACGACGTGCTGGTAATCGACGGCATACTCGTTCTCGCGGAGAAGCCGCTGCGCGAGCAGATGGATATAA
The DNA here is from genome assembly GCA_017453725.1 of Clostridia bacterium. Lineage (GTDB taxonomy): Bacteria > Bacillota > Clostridia > Oscillospirales > RGIG8002 > RGIG8002. The sequence continues at coordinate 5,260 of JAFTEJ010000045.1, forward strand.
AGATCTTCGTCGATACCGACGCGGACGTCCGCATCATCCGCAGGATAATCCGCGACGTCAAGGAGCGCAAGCGCACGCTCGACTCTGTCGTAACGCAATATCTGGGAACCGTCAAGCCGATGCACGAAATGTACGTAGAGCCGAGCAAGAAGTTCGCGGATATAATCATCCCCGAGGGCGGGCACAACATCGTCGCGCTCGAAATGATCGAGCACCGCGTCAACCGCGAGCTCGGAATAACCGAAGCAAGCAAGCACCAAAGCGAAAAATAAAAAAATCGCAAAAAAATGAAATTTGTGCTTGCATATATGAAAAAGGTGTGGTATACTATCCCTTGCTGAAGACGAGAGGGTACTTTTTGAAGCCGCCTTTCTCCGACAATATGGGGGTGTAGCTCACTTGGGAGAGCGCTTGAATGGCATTCAAGAGGTAAGGGGTTCGATCCCCCTCATCTCCACCAAGATAGGATGGCTTTCTTAGAATTAGAAAGCCATCCTATTTATCTTAATTGTGTATGTGAAAGTCTTAGAAAATAAGAACTCTAGAATTCTTTTGATTATCAATTATTGTGGAACACTAGAGCAAGTCAATCATCATTGGCACCGGCAGCGAGTCGCTGTCGGGAAGCATTTCAACGAGGGGCTCGCTTCGCTCGATCGAAGCTGCTTCACTGTGTTTTGGGGCCCACGTTGTGGGCTTAAACACAGCTCACATCTTCGAGATACACACTGTTCTGTTCCACATAATAAGGGGAGGGGAGCTCAAAATGATTATTTACAGAGAGCTTTCCTCCCTTTCTGATGATTTGGGGTTTTCCGCAAAAACTCTGTATAGCGTGAGTAATTCAATATCATCTCACTACCGCTGCGTTTCTATTGCGAAGCCCGGCGGAGGCTATAGAGAATTATCGGTGCCGGATTGCTTGCTTAAATCAATTCAGAGAAGAATAAACGAAAAGTTGCTTTGGATGGAAGAAATCTCACCGTATGCGACCGCATACAGAGTCCTCGGAAGCACAAAGAAGAACGCTTTTCCTCATAAGGGAAACCCGATTGTCCTTAAGTTGGATATACGTCATTTCTTTGACTCGATTATTTACCCTGTTGTCAAAGAAAAGGTGTTCCCGAATTATCGTTATTCGGAGCAGAACCGAGTTTTACTGTCTTTGCTATGTGTTTACAAAGACGCGCTTCCGCAAGGGGCGCCTACTTCGCCTGCGATATCTAATATAATTATGCGTGATTTTGATAATAAAATCGGTAGCTGGTGCTCTGAACGGGGTGTTGTTTACACGCGGTATTGTGACGATATGACTTTTTCGGGCAATTTTGATCCGAAGCCGTTAAGAGCACATGTCAAATCTGAATTGCGGAGTATGGGCTTTTTTCTGAACGACAGAAAGTCGGTTATACTGAACAGGGGTCAGTGTCATATTATTACCGGAGTGTTGGCAAACGAACGATTGAGAGCTCCGTCAGATTATAGAAGAAGGATAAGGCAGGAGATGTATTTCTGCAGAAAATACGGTATTGGCAGTCATTTGCGCAGAATCGGTATTGAAGATGACGTCGCGCATTATCGGCTTGTGCTGCTTGGACGTATCAATTATGCACTGTCTTTAGATCCCGCAGACTCTGAACTTGTAAGCTATAAAAAGTGGCTTTGCGAAAACGATTAACGGCTGAAGCGCCGATAAGTCGTAAAGCTTGGTAAGATAATTTGAATGATAAGCAAAGGGACACGCGATTGCGTGTCCCTTTGCTTATATAATGTTTTCCAATCTGCCATTACGCCAATCCCGGCTTACACGGCTTGCCTTCGGCGGCGCGGAAGGCGTTGTAAAGCTCCTCCGTCGCGAGCGCCATCTTCGTTACGGCGAACTCGCAGTCGTGCGGGTAGATATACCACGTATCCTCCAGCGTGTTCAGGTCGACGCAGTCGCCGTGTTTGCCGAGATACTCATACTCGATGTGGCAGGAGTAGAGCGACGGCACCGGCTTGACCATCTCGAACCCGTCGCCGTCGAAGTCGACGCCCTTGACGCGGAAGCCGTTCATATCGTGCGTCATAACGCCATCGCCGAGCCTTATGAACTTCTTCGCGTTCGGCAGGGAATCGACCGTCACCGGCATCTCGCCGGTGGAATACCTGCCTTCGGCGACCTCGCGGCGCACGTTTTCGCGCTCCCATTCGTACCAGTCGGGGATGTGCGCGAACTCCGTCGCGCCTTCGACCGCCGCGAGCGTGCCGTCCTCGCCGTACTTCCAGCGCTTTCCGCAGGCGGCGCAGATCAGCTCGTTGCCCTCCGACGTCATCTTGTATTCCTTGCCGCAGGCGGGGCACTGATAAAGCACCTTGTGAAGCCCCTCGGCGCGCCACGGCGCTTTAACGCGTATCCCGCGCTCCTTCTGCCAGGCGTAGTCGTCGTATTGAAATTCGCGCACGAGCTTTTCGTTTATCTCGTCGGCGGTCGCGCCCTCGAGCTCCTCGGCGGTATATTGCAGCTTAAGCTCCGCCTCGATGGGCTTGACCTTGCGGTTTTTAAGATTCCAGAACGGGGAGTTCGTGTGGTGGCCGTGGCAGATGAGCGTGACGACCGGGACCTTCAGCATCTTGCAGAGCATACCGAGCCCTTCCGGCAGTACGGCGGTCGTGCCGCAGAGTGAGTAACGCGCCTCGGGATATATAACGGCGATGTCGCCGTTTTTGACGACGCGCAGCAGTTGGCGGATGAGCACGACGTCCTGCGTGAACTTGCGCTTGCATATGCAGCCGACGCTGCGCAGCAGCCACTCGCGCCCGATGAAGCCGTCTATCGCGACGACGTAGTTGGCGCGTTTCGGCCAGATCGCCTTCGTCGCGATCTTGAAGTCCATAAAAGCGTTGTGATTACACAGTAGCAGGTACGGCGGCTTTATGCCGTCCATATTCGTTTTTGTTATCTTTGCCTTGTGAGCTATAACGTCCGGCAGGCTGAGCAGCAGCGTTATCGGACGCAGATACCATTTCGTGCGTATCGGTTTGCGGGTCATATCGAACCTTACGGGTTCTGTTTTCATAAATCCCTTCCCTTCGGAGCAGAGTGATGATATTATACCACATATAAGCGTTTTTCGGTAGGTATATTTGCAAAACAGGTCGGGAAAAATAGGTTTTGCGGGTCAGGCGTTCAAAAAACCGAAAATTGATATTGAGAATTATCGAGAAAACGCGATAAAAACGCCGAAAATCGAAGATTTGATATTACGAGATAAAAAAACTCAAAATTTCTCTTGACATTTTGCGTTCTTGGTAATATAATCTCCTTTGCAAATTGAATTCAAGGAAATTTGGAGGAAAACAGAATGTCAACTTTTATGGCAAAACCCGCTGACATCCAGCGCAAGTGGTATGTCATCGACGCGGCAGGCAAGCCGCTGGGACGCGTTGCTGCCGTTGCCGCCACGATTCTTCGCGGCAAGCACACGCCCGAATACACCCCTCACGTTGACTGCGGCGATCACGTTATCGTCATCAACGCCGCCAAGGTGGTGCTGACCGGCAAAAAGCTGGACGAGAAGATGTACAGACGTCATTCCGGCTACATCGGCGGCCTCAAGGAAGTCCCCTACAGAAGGCTTATGGAAAAGGACCCCGAGTTCGTTATGACCAAGGCCGTCAAGGGAATGCTTCCCGATAACACCATCGGCAGAAATTCCATCAAGAGACTTCGCGTTTACGCGGGCGACCAGCACGAGCATGCCGCCCAGAAGCCCGAAGATTACAACGTCTGAGGAGGTAACGACTAATGTACGATACGAAACCCTATCTTTACGGAACCGGCAGAAGAAAGTCTTCCGTCGCCAGAGTCCGCCTCTACAGCGGTGAAGGCAAGGTCATAATCAACGGCAGAAGCATCGACGAGTACTTCGGTCTCGACACGCTCAAGCTGATCGTTCGTCAGCCCCTCGTTCTTACGGCGACCGAGGGCAAGTACGACGTTATCTGCACCGTCGCCGGCGGCGGCGTTACCGGTCAGGCCGGCGCCATCCGTCACGGCATTTCCCGCGCTCTGCTTCAGGCGGGCGACGAGCTTCGCCCCGCGCTCAAGAAGGCGGGCTTCCTGACGAGAGATCCTCGTATGAAGGAAAGAAAGAAGTACGGCCTCAAAGCCGCCCGTCGCGCTCCTCAGTTCAGCAAGCGCTGACATTTTTACCCCGAAATTGCAACTCGCCGGCATATATTGTCGGCGAATTGTTTTAGAAGCGATTCCTTACTATCAATCGTTCCCGAGGTGACGAATGAGAAAAGAGAAGCTCCTGGAGAACATAAGAATATACTCGCACAGCAAAGCGTTGTTCGGCGCGATGTTCCTTATATTCGTTGTCGGCGTATTTATGTACGTCATTTTAGGGAGCAATATGTTTCTGGTATCCGTCGACGGCAACGACAGAGCGATAATAACAGTGCGCAGGGATATGCAGGGCGTGATAGACATCTGCGGCGTCGAGCTGGCCGAAGACGACGTGGTCGAATTCACCGAACCGACCGACGTCGCCGGAACGCTCACGGTCAGACGCGCTTTCTACGTCAGCGTCACCGCGGATAACTTCACCGAAACGATCTCCGTCATCGACGGCACCGTCAGAGACGCTCTGGAGACCTGCGAAATCGTCCTCGGCGAGTTCGACGAGGTAACGCCGTCGCGGGATACGCTCCTCGCCGGCAATATGAATATAAAAGTCACCCGCGTCACCTACGAAACGCGCGAAGTCGAGGAGAGCATCCCGTATTCGACAAAGGAATATTATTCCATTGAATACCTGAAAAAGACGCGCACCGTCACCCGCCCGGGCGAGAAGGGCGTAAGGACGACTACCTACCGGGACAAATACGTCGACGGAGAGCGCGTCGAATCCACCGTCGTTTCCGTGAAAACGACGAAAAAGCCCGTCGACGAGCTTGTCGCCGTCGGAACATCCACGCAGCAGCTTCTGAGCAAGCACAGGCAGCTCGCGCAGCTGCAGGCCGGAGAGAAAACGCCCCCGACCGAATACCAGAAGGTAATGGTGATGCAGGGCACCGCCTACACCTACTCTTCGATTGAGAAGTACAACGTCACGGCGCTCGGAATGCCCGTGCGCGAAGGCGCCGTCGCGGTCGACCCGAAGGTCATACCCTACGGCACTATCCTTTACGTCGAGTCGGTCGACGGCAGGTTCAACTACGGCTACTGCATCGCGGAAGATACCGGCGGCGGCATAAAGGGCAACCGCATCGACCTCTTCTATGAGAGCAACACGACGGTCGGCCGCTTCGGCAGGCGCGACGTCAGAGTTTACATTATCGGCTGATGAAATACTATATCGCAGATGTTTTGGAGAAAAACGGAATAAGAATTTTCGGCGAACTGCCGGCGGAAGAAGCGGAGACGCTGAAGCCGCCGATGGAAAACGTGCGCTCGTATATCGTGATGCTGCTCCCTTACCATACGCCCGACGTCAAGCGCAACGTGGCGAAGTTCGCCTGCTTCCCGGACTACCATACTTCGATAAAAGCCCTGCTCGGCAAGGTTTGCGCTGAGCTTGAAAGCAAATACCGCGGCGAAAAGTTCAAGCCGTCGGTAGACAGTTCGCCCCTTTTCGAAGTCAAATGCGCGGCAAAATGCGGGCTCGGCATTATCGGAAAGAACGGGCTTTTGATTAACGATACGTACGGCAGTTACTGCTTCATAGCGGAAATAGCGTCCACTATGGAGAGCGGGAAGAGCGATAATCTCCTGCCGCGTGAAGCGGGGATCGCGTGCAAAGAGTGCGGCGCGTGTATCGCGGCTTGTCCGCACGGAGCGCTTTCCGCCGCCGGCTTCGACGCCGCGAAATGCGTTTCGCACGTTTCGCAGAAGAAAGGGAAGCTGACTCCGGAGGAGGAGCGTATGATCGCTTCCGCGGACTACATATGGGGCTGCGATCGCTGTCAGGACTCCTGTCCGCTGAACGAAAGAATAAAGGATACGCATCTGCGCTGCTTTATGGAAACCACGCCGATCGTTACGGAAGAACTGATAAACGATCCGGAGTTTTTCAACGCGTCCGCGTTCGCGTGGCGCGGCAGGGAGCCGATACTCCGTAATATCCGGCTGCAAAAAGAGAAAAAATGAATAATAACGCTTTACGTCCGCATACTAACCATATATAATAATGGGGTGATGTCTTGAAGGTCAAGGACGTAATGAGCAAAACTGTCGTAGCGGCGGACAGCGGACAGTCCGTCTGCGAGGTGGCGCGGCTGATGCGCGAGCACGACGTGGGAGCGATCCCCGTCTTTGAGCGCGACGTAATCGCAGGAATAGTCACCGACAGAGACGTCGTGCTGCGCTGCGTGGCGGCGGGGAAGGACCCGTCGGAATGCAGGGCGGGCGAGATAATGTCCGGCGGCGCGGTTTCGGTAACTCCGAACCAGAGCGTCGCGGACGCCGCCAGGATAATGGCGGCGGTAAAGATAAGGCGGCTTCCCGTCATCGACGACGGGCGTCTCGCCGGAATGGTGTCCTTCGGCGACATCGCGAGAAGCAGGGCGGATGACGCGGAGATAAGCGAAGCGATCTCCGAAATATCCACCCCGTTCAAATAGGAGAGAGAATATGATCGAATTCGATGAACTGAAATTGAGACTCAACGGACTTAAAAAAGGCCTGCCCGACCTTAAGCGTGCCATGTGCATAGACGATCTTCGCGAAGAGCTGAAGCGTCTGGAAGAGGAAGCGCAGGACCCGGCCTTCTGGAACGACGTCGAGCTTTCCGGCAAGAACCAGCAGAAGACGAAGTCCGTTTCATCCAAGATAAAGGCGTATACCGACCTCGTCACCGAGTTCGACGACGCGGAGACGATAATCGACATCGCCGTTGAAGGCGACGACGAATCGCTCCTCGGCGAAGCGAAGGCGGCGGTAGACAAGGCAGAAGCCGACCTGGAGCACCTGCGTGTTTCCACGCTGCTTTCCGGCGAATACGACGGCTGCAACGCGATACTTACCTTCCATCCCGGCGCGGGCGGCACCGAGGCGCAGGACTGGGCTCAGATGCTTTACCGTATGTATACGCGCTGGACGGAGCGCAGCGGCTATAAGTACAAGCTGCTCGACTGGCTCGACGGCGACGGCGCGGGCATCAAGAGCGCGACCATCCTCGTCGAAGGCGAAAACGCCTACGGCTATCTCCGCAGCGAAGCGGGAGTCCACCGCCTCGTACGCATCTCGCCGTTCGACGCTTCGGGCAGAAGGCAGACCTCCTTCGCGTCCGTCGACGTTACGCCGGAGATTGACGACAGCATCGAGGTCGAGATAAACCCGGACGACCTGCGCGTCGATACATACCGCAGCAGCGGCGCGGGCGGCCAGCACGTCAACAAGACCGAATCCGCCATCCGCATCACACACATCCCGACCGGCATCGTCGTAGCGTGCCAGAACGAGCGCAGCCAGCACCAGAACCGCGAAGTCGCCATGCGTATGCTGAAGTCAAAGCTCATTGAGATCAAAGAGAGGGAACACCTCAGCCGCATCGAAGACATCAAGGGCTCGCAGAAAGACATCGGCTGGGGCTCGCAGATACGCTCCTACGTTTTCATGCCTTACACGCTCGTCAAGGATAACCGCACCGGCTACGAAGTCGGCAACATAAACGCCGTTATGGACGGCGATCTTGACGGCTTTATCAACGCCTACCTCCGCGCGAAGAGCGAAGGCTCGATAGAATAACGCCGGATGGAAAAACTCCGGAAAACGAAGAAAAACGCCTCCCGACCGGGAGGCGTTTTGATTTGTGCGGCAGCGGTATTATTGCTCGTAGAGCTTCTTTTTGCGCATACGGACGATGACGACCGCGGCGATTATCGCGACTATTGCCGCGCCGATGATGATATAAAGCGTGTAGCTCTTGCCTTCGGATTCGCCGACCTTGAGCTTCGACCAGTAGTCGTTCATAAGTTGGAAGGTTTCGTCCGGCAGGTCCTCGAACATTTTTGAGTTGGCGGCGGTCGCTTCATCGAAGTAGACGACGTCGCTGTTGGCGAATTCTTCGCTCAGATACTCCTTCGCCTCCGGAATGGGTGTGGCGTAGCCGATCGCGTCCATATTCTGACCGGAGATCTCGGGATCACAGAGGAAGTTGATATACGCTTCGGCTTCCGCTTTGTGCTCGCAGCCCTTCGGGATGCAGATGGCGTCGATGAAGAAGTTGAAGCCCTCCTTCGGATAGCAGAAGGCGAGGTCGGGGTTGTCTTCGTGCATAGTCACGAAGTCGCCGGCGTAGTAGGGGGCGATCCAGGCGGATTCGTTGATCATCGCGTCGAAGATCTGGTCCATAACGTACTGCTGCAGGATCGGCTTCTGCTCGAGGAGCTTGTTGTAGCATTTCTCGTAGTCCGCCTTGTCGGTGGTGTTGACGTCTATACCGAGCAGGAACTCCGCTATCGCGAAAAGATCGCGCGGGTTGTCGAAGGTCAGTATCTTGTCCTTATATTCCTCGTCCCAGAGGATGCTCCAGCTGTCGACCGTCTTCTTGACGTACTTCGTGTTGTAGATGATTCCCACGGTGCCGTAGGTGTAGGGCACGGAGTATTCGTTATTCGGATCGTAGGAAGTGTTTTTGTAGAGGTCGTCGACGTATTTGTAGTTGGGGATATTGTTGAAATCGAGCTTCTCGAGCATATTCTTTTTTATCATGCGCTGTATCATGTAATCAGAGGGGATTATGATGTCGTAGCTCGAACCGCCGGTCTCGAGCTTCGTCAGCATCGTCTCGTTGGAGTCGTAGGTCGTGTAGTTGACCTTTATGCCGGTGCGCTTTGTGAACTCGGCGTTCACGTCGATCGTGTCGTCTTCGCCGACGCCGATGTACTGGCCCCAGTTGTAAACGTTGATCGTGACTGTTTCTTCGGCTTTGGCTGTAACCGTCGGCACCGCCGCGAAGAGCGCTGCGACCAGCGTCAGCGTGAGGATTGCTGCAAAGATTCTTTTCATTTGTGTTGCCTCCGTTGATGTTTTAGTTACGGCTTTGACTGTATCAGCCCTGAAGCGCCGCGAGCTTGTTTGCTTTTTTGCGTTCGTCGCGCGCCTGGAAGATATTCATCACTATCATAAGCGCGAGTATCACCAGGAAGAGCATCGTGAAGAGCGCGTATATCGTCGGCGGAATGGGCTTCTTCGTGTAGTTGTAGATCTCGATCGGGAGCGTCGAGAAGCCGGAGCCGTAGACGAAGTAACTGATGACGAAGTCGTCGAGCGAGAGGGTGAAGACCATCGTCAGTCCGGTGAAGACGCCGGGCATTATCTCCGGCAGCATCACCTTGAAGAACGCTTTCAGCGGCGTGCAGCCGAGGTCGAGCGCCGCGTCCATAAGGTTGCGATCCATCTGACGTATCTTCGGCAGCACCGAGAGGATGACGTAGGGGAGTCCGAACGTTATGTGCGCTGTCAGCAGCGTCCAGAAGCCGAGCACGTTGTTGTTCTTCATCATTCCGCCGATGAAGACGAAGAGCAGGGCGAGGGAAACGCCGGTCACAATGTCGGGGTTCGTCATCGGCACGTTAGTGACCGTGAGGATGACGCTCTGCATGCGTTTCTTCATCTTGTGGATGCCGACCGCCGCCATAGTGCCGAGCACCGTCGCGACCACCGAGGCGATGACCGCGATTATAAGCGTGTTCAGCAGAAGCTGGAGCAGCGCGCCGTTGTTGAAGAGCTCTTCGTACCATTTCAGCGTGAAGCCGGTGAAATGCACCGTATTCTTCGTCGAGTTGAACGAGAAGAGCATCAGCAGCAGTATCGGCGTGTAGAGCAGTACGAACACGAGGACGGTATAGATCTTGCCGAAAGTTTTCATAGCACTATATCCTCCCCGTCGCTGTCTGTAAAGCGGTTCATTATCGCCATACACACGAATATCATGACCATCAGCACGAGACTCATCGCGGCGCCGAGGTTGGGGTTGTACGCGTTTTTGAACTGCTTTTCGATTATGTCGCCTATCATGGCGGTGTCCGCCGGGCCCATCTTCACGGAGATATAGAAGGTGCTGACCGCGGGGACGAACACCATTGTTATTCCGGAGATAATGCCGGGCACGCTTAGCGGCAGTATTACCTTTCGGAAGGTCGTCGCCTTGTTCGCGCCGAGGTCGGCGGAGGCCTCGAGCAGCCGCCCGTCGATTTTCATCAGCACGGTGTAAAGAGGGAGGATCATATACGGCAGGTAGTTGTAGACCATTCCGAAGACGATCGCCGCGCGCGTTCTGATGAGTTTGAAAGGTCCTATGCCGATGCTTGTCAGGAAGTTGTTGATTATGCCGGTGTCTTCAAACAGGGAGACCCACGCCAGCGTGCGGAGCAGGAAGCTCATGCACATCGGCAGCATAACGAGCAGCACGATTATGCGCTGCGTGCGCGGTTTCGTGCGCGATATGAAGTAGGCGAAAGGGTAGGCGATGAGCAGGCAGATCACCGCCGCTATCGCTCCGAGCAGTATCGAGTCGAGAAAGGTCGGCAGATACGCCTTCAGCGCCGCTATGTTCGCGAAGGTGAAATGCCCGTTCGCGTCGGTGAACGCGTAGACGAAAACGAAGATCAGCGGCGCGACGATGAAGAGCGCCATCCATACGAGGTAAGGCGCCGCGGCAAGCTTTTCGCGCATCAGTCGATCACCTCCGATTCGGAGTCGTCGTTGAGGATGGTCGCGTCGTCGAGCTTGTCGTACTCCTCGGAGTAGGAGGAGTAGTCGCCGAACTTGCCGGAATATTCGGACTTTTTCATAATGTGAATGTCGTCCGGATTCAGTTTTATGCCGATCTCATCGCCGGTGGCGTGGAAGTCCGTCGTCTGTATCATCCACTTGAAGCCCTTGACGTCGACGATTATTTCGTAGTGCACCCCCTTGAACGTAACGTTGGTGACTACGCCGGAAAGATGTCCGGAATCGGCTCGGACTATATCGATGTCCTCGGGGCGTATGACTACGTCGACCGGCTCCTTCTGCTCGAAGCCGGAGTCGAGGCACTTGAACTTGTAGCCGAAAATGGAAACGAGATAGTCGTCCAGCATCACGCCGTCGATGATATTGCTTTCGCCAATGAAGTCGGCGACGAAGGCGTTCTGCGGTTCGTTGTATATATCCTGCGGAGTGCCGATCTGCTGGATGACGCCGTTATCCATAACAACGACGGTGTCGCTCATCGAGAGGGCTTCCTCCTGGTCGTGCGTGACGTAAACGAAGGTGACGCCCATCTGCTGCTGGATATTCTTCAGCTCCACCTGCATATCTTTGCGGAGCTTCAGATCGAGCGCGCCGAGCGGCTCGTCGAGAAGCAGCATGCGGGGCGAGTTGATCAGCGCGCGGGCGATAGCGACGCGCTGCTGCTGTCCGCCGGAGAGCGAGTTGACGTTGCGCTTCGCGAAGCCGTTGAGGTTGATCAGCTTCAGCATCTCAAAGACCTTTTCGCGTATGACCTTTTCCGGCGTCTTTTTCAGGCGCAGGCCGAACGCGATGTTTTCAAAAACGTTGAGGTGAGGGAAGAGCGCGTAGCGCTGGAATACCGTGTTCACCTCGCGCTTGTGCGGCGGAACGTCGTTAATTATTTTATCAAAGAAAAAAACATTACCCGATGTCGGAGTCTCAAATCCCGCGATGATGCGAAGGGTGGTTGTCTTGCCGCATCCCGAAGGACCCAGCAGCGTGACGAATTCCTTATCCCTTATCGACAGGTTGATGTTATCGAGTACTGTTTCGCCGTCAAATTCTTTATGAATGTTTTCCAAACGGACAATTTCCGAGTTGGCCATTTCTCAACCCCCAGTTCCGCGGAACGTACCCCTTGAAAAAGGGCATCCTCGACCGGATAGTTTTCTATAATAAAATAGTTGTTTTTCGCGTTTTTGTCAATAGTTTCAGCGAAAAAAAGCGCAGTATTTTTTACGGAATATATTAGAAATCAAATCCGCCGCTGATTTCCGTTTTTATGACTGAACCGTTTTCGCGCGAAAACAGCCATCCGCGCTTGCGTTCGTCGTTTTTCAGAAGACGGTATGCCGAGCCGTCGAAAACAAGCGCGGCGTCGTTTTCAAGCGCTATGCCGGGCAGCCCGAATGAACCGCAGGCGACGTCGAAAGAGTCGCGGCCCTCTTCGTCGTAATGCGGGCAGCAGACGGCGGGGATGAATCCGAGACCGTCGATGAGGCGATAGGCGGGAGCGGAAACTGACGCGTCGTAGTAATCGCGGTCGCTGTAACCGGAGGCGAACCAGCACATTGCGCCCGCGCTTATCCCGCACATGACCGCACCGCGCTCCGCGGCCGCTTTCAGCAGCGGGAGTATGCCGACGCGTTCCCATACCGTCATCATACGAAGCGGATCGCCTCCGCCGACGTAGATGATATCCGCGGCGGAGACCCGCGCATCCAGCTCATCGCCGGAGTATTTCGCGCGGACGAGGCAGAGTGCGTCGGTCGCGCAGCCGAGGCGTTTGTAGCAGCGTTTGACGGCGTTTATATAATGCCCGCCGTCGCCGCTCGCGGTCGGCAGAAACAGGAAGCGCGGGCGCTCTTTCCCGCTGAACTCAACAATGAATTTATCGACTGCGGAGTTTTCGTCAACAGCGCCTCCGCCGAGCGCAACGATTTTCATAATGTACCTCCGGATAAAATATACACGTATTATACCATCCGCGCGCTACTTTTGCAATAGAAGAAAGCCCCTAAGGAAGACGCGTCTTCCTTAGGGGCTTTGACGTTATTGTGCGGCGCCGGGCAGCGCCTCGTCAGGCGTCAGCCTAAGCTACTTTCGTCAGCGAGCTTGGCGGCGACGCGGAGGATCGCGAGCGCATCGTCGACCTCGATCTTGCCGTTGCCGTCAATGTCGCCTATCGCAATCGCTTCGGGCGTTTCCACGGCGAGCTTCGCGGCTATGCGCAGCGCGGCGAGCGCGTCGTCAACCTCGATCTTGCCGTTTTTGTTGAAGTCGCCCTTCTTGAGAGCCGGCTTGCTGTCGATGACCGTGAAGTGAACGGTGACTTCCTTCGTGCCGTTGACGACCACGAGGGTGTATTCGCCGACTTCGGTGATCTCGGTGCCGGCAGCGTATTCCGCGCCGTTGAGCGTAGCGGTCGCTTCCGCGGGATTCCAGGTGGCCGCGATCGGATCCTCGGCGGTGTAGAGGTCGAATTCCGAGCCGTCCGCGATGCTGACTTCGGGCGTCATGAAGTTATCGACGATCGTGAAGTGAACGGTAACACTCTTGTTGCCGTTGGTAACAACCAACGTGTACTCGCCGGTTTGATCTATCACGGTGCCGGCGGCATAGGGCTCGCCGTTCAGTGTCGCGGTGGCTTCTTCCGGAGTCCAGGTCACGCTTGCGGGCTCGCCGGGGATACCGAATTCCGCACCGTCCTCAATGCTCACGACGATGTCGGGAGTGTTGTCGACGACCGTGAAGGTTACGGAGGTCTGCTTATCGCCGGCGGTGACGGTCAGCGTGTGTTCGCCCGCGGCTGTGACGGTTGTGCCGTACTCACAGGGCTCGCCGTCGAGGGTGGCCTTTTCGCCGTCCTGCAGCCAGGTCATGACAGGGGCGTCGACGGTTGCGATGTCGAAGGTCGCGCCGTCTTCAACGTCGACGACGGGAGATTCATAGTAACCGTCGGCGTATGCGTCGAGTCCTTCTCCGCTGGCGTTGATTATGAGCCAGGCGTATTCAGCGCCGGTGATGAAGTCGTAGCGGCGGATCCTTACGTTGCCGCTGCCGTCCACCTCGACGAAGAGGCCGTTGGCGGTCTCATCCGCAAGAGAGCCGACGTTGACATAGGTCACGCCGTCTTCGCTGTGGATGATGAGATTATCGGTCACTCCGGCAGTCGTTCCGCCGGAGAAGACGATGACGTTCTCATATTTCTTCAGCACGTCGCAGATGCGGCTTGCACCGCGGCTTCCGATCGTGTGGTTGACAGGGAAGGAGGTTACGACGAATATGGGCATATCGCTTTCTTCGATCGCGGCGAGTTCGCTGTCGAGCCACTCGAGCGTAGCGTCGGCGTAGGTGGCGAATCCGTCGGTCAGATTGTCGTATGCAACGCCGATAACGTCAACACCGTTGACCTTGAAGTGTCTGTTGCCCTTGCGCTTCTGCGAAGTCGGCTCAAGGTCGTCACTGTAATAATCGCTGAGCAGCGATGCATAGACCATACCGGCGTTGGAGGAGATCATTCTGTCATGCTCGGAAAGCGTGAACATGATCTTAGCGTTGGGAATATAGTCTCCGGTGATCGCCTTAAATGACTCAAGGTCATCCGTGCTGTCGGAAATAAGATTGCCCGCGATCATCATTGCGTCAACGGAACCGGTGGAGGAAACTCTGTTCAGCTTTTCAAGAGAGGGGATATACTTGCCGTCTGAACGGTAAGTGACATAACCGTATTCGTTGCAGGCGTCGGTGACAGCGCGCTTGAGGAGTCTCCACTGCTCTTCACTGACTCCGCTCGGGCGGTAGGTGCTCGCGGAAGGCATGCTTCCGGTAACGGTGGTGAAGAAGCAGTGGCCGGCGAGGAAGCAGCCCATAGCGTTCGCGTGGTAGCCGTCGGTGTTCAGGTTATCGCCGATCGCGGTGGCGCGGGCGTTCTGGAACGCCTTGCCGGACGGGACGATATACTTGATGCCTTCCTCGGCGCACTTCTGCTTGGAG